>CAYYLU010000065.1:0-13990 GCA_964472475.1 uncultured Syntrophus sp.
AAGGTAAGAATTTGGAAAACAATTTGCGCTTTTGCGGGGCCTCGAGCTGGTAACCCAAAGTAATTCCCGCACAGCTCTCTTCGAGCGTAGATATTCCGTCTTTTTCTATTCCGCAACTAAACCCGATATGGTTGCTAACGCCGTACGGTTCTGCAAGCCTCTGCATCTGAAGAATATCAACAGTCCGGCAATAAGGTCGGTTCGCGCTTTGTAATCGACCTCCTCGTATGCTTCATCGACAATTTGAACTTCTATGTCACCAGGTGAAACAGATGTAAGAATCAGGAAACTGTAAGGCGGCAGGGCAAGGGCCTTGGATTTTTTTCATTCAGGTGCTCTTTACGGTTTTCTTTTCAGGCAATCCGGTGTGAACATGAATCCTGAAGGTTAGTTTCTCGCGTAGGTTTTTGGATATCTTATAGACCGAAGGCTCAATAAGCAACACACGAACAGCCAGGTGACCCGTACGATGGTGAAAGAGATCGGTCTGTTACATGCCTCTCATGGCCTGTGTACGTTTCATGAAACCCCAGATTTGGAATGTTGTTCATATATATCTGTTAAAAAGTAATACCTTAGATCGATAATGCTGAACATAATTATATATTATGATGTATAAATATTTAATATAAAAAGGTAATAATATTTTATGAAAAGCCTCTTAAACTCCTTGCGTAGTCCAGGATGGTGTGATAGAGTGATAGTACTTTGCTGCCGACCCGCTGTTTTTTGGCCGATTTGGCCACCTTGGAATTCCCTCCCAAGATAAAAACAGTGGGTCGCTTTTTGTTTACCCGCCGAGACCAAGTTCCGTGGTCGTCTATCAGCTATCGTGGCACTTGTGTTCGAAAGGCAAAAGACAAGTATGTTCTACTGGCGATGTGAGGTTTGTTTCGGAGGGGGTGGGTTGTACTCTTTGAACCTGTAGCGAAGATAGTTGTGGTCATCATAAATCTCGTTTCCCTTGATCACACCGTATCGCCGCCAGTGCTTGTCGAAGAGGGTGTTACCTTTGATATAGTACTGCAGTTCCCAATTAGCATCGTACAGAGCATTGCCTTTCATGTAGTAGGCAAGTCCCCAACTCCCGCCATACACACCGTAGGTTTTTTCAGGCTGTCTGACATCCGGCGATGCCGCGAAGCACGGGGAAATGGTCATAAACGTTAACGTAAAAACAAGCAGCAAAGTAGTCTTCATCCGCATACCTCCTCTGTCCTAATATAATCACAAGGTACTATAATTCCATGCACTATTCTACACCTGTATCTCAAATGAGGCAAATATCGTTTTGTGCTTCTCTTTGGGTTATATGGTCATCAGTCTGAGAACTCAGCAGAGTGAAACCCCAATTTTCAGGCGGTTTCCTCATTAAGCAAGCATGCAACAATTCGATAATCTTATAGAAGTAGGGTTTAACCTCTGAAGGAGAGCAAAGATATGAAAAAGCCCCGCCGGTTCTTTGTCATTCTTCTCTTCACGGCTGCAATAGCAGTTTTTACAACGAGTATATGTGTAGCGGCCGTGATACGTGTGAATGGTTCCGGATCATGTGTGGACCTGATGGTTCCCCTTTTTACCGCCTACGCTAAATCCAATAAAGGGATTTCCTTTCAAGTCGAGAAACCACTGGGCACTTCCGGGGCAATTAAGGCGCTTCTCGCAGATGTGCTCGACATAGCCGTAGTGAGCAGACCTCTGAAACCTGAAGAATCCGCAAAAGGTGCGGAATACAGAACATACGGCGCGATGCCTTTTGCTGTAGTTACCCACAAAAACGTGGCGGTTAAAGACATCTCTACCGCCCAAATCGAAAGCATTTACTCAGGTGCTACGAACGTATGGCCCGACGGCAAGAGGATAAGAATCATCCTGAGGCCTGAGGAGGATATTGATACGAAGATTCTGGGGAGTCTTTCAGCGAATATGTTACAGGCCATTGAGAAGGCAAGGGCCAGGCCCGGAATGAAGACAGCGGTCACCGATCCGGAAGCATACGAGGCGATATTGAAAATTGAAGGCAGCGTTGGAGGTTGCGGTCTATCGAGTGTCATTGTCATGAAACTGGGATTGAATGTGTTGTCGCTAAACGGGGTCAAGCCCACCGTGGACAATCTTGCTAACGGTAAATACCCGATGGCAAAACAAATTGCTTTCGTGACGACGCGGAAAACATCTGCTGCTGCATTGAAATTCCTTAGTTTCGTGTATTCAGAAAACGGTAGGGCGATTGCACGAAAAGCCGGAGCATGGGTACCGGGAGAAAGTAAGTAGGTAATGACAAAAATCAGTTCCATAAGACGATTCTCAGTTATCGCCGCCATAGCGAGTGCTGCGCTCGGCGTATTCGCACCTGGCGCCTATTACATGACCATATCACGTTATATCCAGGGCAGCATTGATGCCGAAATCACTCTTGCCTCACGGTCCATAGAAGCGCTCATAGCGAATAACCCCGATTCCTGGCAGTTTGAAGACCTGAGAATAAGAGAACTTCTTAACTCGAAGCTGGATAAGAATGATGTTGAAACGCGGACAATAAGGAGTGTCAATGGCCACGTTATTGTTCGACTGGAAGAACCTATCGGTAGATTCTTCGTGCAGTCAAGTCAACCTCTTTATTTCTCGGGTGAACCGGTTGGTTCTCTTGAGATCAGCAGGTCGACTTCGGTGCTCGCACGTAATACCGTCATTGCTGCAGGAAATTCAATATTGTTCAGTCTCGCCCTTTTTATTCTATTTTGGTCCTTTCCTCTGCGTACCCTAAAAGCTGCCTATCACAAGGTTGAAGACAACGAACGGCGTTTGACGTTTGCGCTTGCCTCCGGCAACTTTGGAGTATGGGACTGGGATTTAGATCGGAACACAATGCTGTGGAATGAGAGAATGTATGAAATCTACGGCAGTTCCCCGGACAATGATCAGAATTTGTTGGACGTATGGTGTGAAGCCATACACTCTGAAGAGCGGGGGGCGGCGCTTGAGAGAATTCATGAAAATGGATTTGAGAATGGAACCTGGTCCGATTCATTCCGTATAATGAGGACCGATGGATCAGAAAGGTACATTTCCTACAATGCGATGGGTGTTCAGGATAATAGAGGCAAAGCATCCAGGATTGTTGGACTCTGTAACGATATCACTGAGCGGGTTTGTGAACAGGAGGCGCTTAGAAAAAGTGAGGAACGCTACAGACTTATTTTTAATAACACAGCTACGGCAAACATTGTTTTCGGAGAAGACAAAATAGTGCGAATGGTGAACGAGAACTTCTGCGTGTTGATGGGATATTCCAAGGAAGATATCGAAGGAAAAATGAGTTGGGAAACCTTTATTCACAAAGATGATCTTCCGAGGATGCAGGGCTTTCACAAACTGCGTCGAATAGCCAGCGGTTCAGCGCCGGTCTCCTACGAATTTCGTGGTATAACCCGGGCAGGCGATGTAATTGATCTGTTCATATGTGTTATGCTGCTGCCTGAAACATTAGAGAGTGTGGTTTCAATTATGGACCTCACTGAAAGAAAGAAACTTGAAAAACAGCTCTTGCATGCTCAGAAGATGGAAGCCGTGGGGACGCTCTCCGGCGGGATAGCACATGACTTCAATAATATATTAATGGGGATCCAAGGGTACGTGTCATTGATGATGCTGGACGTGCCCGAGGATAATGCACATTATGAATCATTAAAGCTGATTGAAGAGCAGGTAGAGACCGCATCCCGCCTCACAACGCAGCTCCTTGGCTTTGCCAGAGGCGGCAAGTATGAGGTGAAACCTCTCAATATAAACGAACTTATTGAACAGACTTCCGGTACATTTGGTAGAACAAAGAAAGATGTAGTCATATCCTGCGAATATCAGCATAACGTATGGACTGTCGCGGGAGATCAAACACAGATCGAGCAGGTCTTGCTGAATCTCTACCTTAATGCCTGGCAGGCCATGCCGAATGGCGGGAATCTGATACTCGAAAGTGCTAATGTTCGGCTGAACGAAGCATACACCAGTCAACATTCTATCGCACCCGGGAAGTACGTAAGGATCTCGGTCAAAGACACAGGTGTAGGAATGGATGAACAGACTAAAGAAAGGATCTTTGAACCATTCTTTACAACGAAGGAGCTTAAGCGGGGCAGCGGGCTGGGTCTTGCCATGGTGTATGGTATTGTCAAGAACCATAACGGCCATATTGAGGTTGAGAGCGAAATAGGCAAAGGCACTTCATTCATAATATATCTTCCCGCTATTCAGGATCAAAAACAGGAGGAGACACGTATGATGACAGACATCAAGAGAGGTAGCGAGACGGTCCTGATTGTAGATGACGAACCGCATGTGCTGCAGGTAAGTAAGAAGATACTGGAAGCGCTGGGGTATCGGGTTTTCGAAGCTGCAGGAGGGGAAAAGGGAATTGCTCTTTATCGGGACAAGAAGGACGAGATCGATCTTGTAGTATTAGACATGATAATGCCGGGACTGTCGGGCAGCGACACGTTCAATCTGTTAAAAAAGATTAATCCCGAAGCCAGGATTGTGTTGAGCAGCGGATATAGCCTGGACGGTCAGGCCCAGGAGATCATGGACAAAGGATGCCAGGGTTTCATTCAGAAGCCCTTCAACGTGAAGAGTATATCTGTCAAATTGCGAGATGTACTCGACAGCACCGGTAAATAGTTATGGCCGCGTGACGTTCGCCAACACTTGGACGTATGCTATTGGAAGCAGTTTGGAGTGGTGAGTTTCGAATCCAGGGCGTGAGATCAATTGTGAACCGGAGGGGGAGACGGCGAAACGAAGAATGGTTCCACCTAACATTAAACTAAACACATTCTCAATGCTCTGTTTTGGCGTTACCCGCTTTTCCAAGCAGCTGACACTGAACACGTTGTAACAAATGAAGCCAGCCGAAATTTCCTTGCACAAAATAACGGATTTGCATTATTCTAAAAAAAGCAGCCTTTGTGTTAGTTTCTTTCTTTTGCGGGATTCCTGAAAAAGTTGCCGGACGTAGTAGATTACGCCGGTTGATGGCGAAAACTGATTGAGGAGGAACTGAATTCATGAGGACCGGCTTAGCTGTGTACGCTTCGAAATCCTGTTGCAAACAATTCTTTTCTGTACTGGGACTCTTGCTATTCATGGTAATATCCGGGTTAGACTGTCTTGCCGATCAGCAGACGATCTCTGTTGGCTATGGTCTGGGGATGTTCAACAACAACAAGCAGGCAGGACATCTATGGTGTAACGAATACTACGATTTCGGTGTCCTCACATACGGCTATGAGAAGAGCATAACAACTAGATTCAATGTGACGGCAGAGCCTTTTCTGAGCTACGTCAACCGGCCTCAGAAAGGGCTTGATGCCGGCCTGACTCTCAATGCGAAATACTACTTCACGTCCTCTGCCAACAGGGGATTATTCGGATCTATCGGTGTAGGCGGAGCGTACACAACTATTGGTTTTAAAGACCAGGGAACGCACGGACTCTTTATCCTTCAGGGCAGCGCCGGCTACGCCTGGGAGCAGCTCTTCATGGAGGCAAAATTCCGCCACTATTCAAATGCAGACCTGGCTCATCCGAACCGGTCCGTAAACGCGACGATCGTGAGTATCGGCTACGCTTTCTGAAATACAGGCTCAAGCCTAAGAAAATCAGAAGACAGATGACCGTGTTACTTTTCTGTCTCTTCCGTTCACATTAGCAAGTAAGATGAGAACAGCCACACGGTCTACGCAAACGCATATGACTTTCTCCGATTCGTGCTGCAGATGTGCTATCCGTGTGACGTGTATAGATATCCGTGGAAATAATGAGAGGACTTCGTTATGTAATCTTAGGTGATCGCCGGACCGGTTATGGCGAGAGGATAGAACATAGAAACAATGCAACCGGCTCCTCCTGCTCAGGCTATCACAATTTCTCATGACGTGAAACGTAACAAAGATACCAGGGCGGGATTGTGCTTTCCAAAGTGCCGAACGAATGGCGACATAAACCTGTTGTCGGGAGTCGTCTGCATGGAGAGAAGCAGCGGGATATTTTACAGATTACCTGTGGCAGTGCTGGAGAGGATTGACAGAGCACAATAGAGTTTCGTTCCTTGCGAAGTGAAGCTAATATGCATTTTCATTGTTATGTCACTTAAAAATATGTCACAATGAGCGATAAACATAGATACTGCTGCTGCCTTGAGGAAATGTTGTGGCCGTAGTATCGCGCTGTTTGCGTGGGAGGCTCCGATGAGTTCACTACTGGACAAAAAGAAAATACTGGCGGTTGATGACGAACCTGATATCCTCGAAGTCCTGGAGTCAGAGATTACCGCTACCTGCACCGGTTGCCTGGTACATAAGGCAACAAGCTATGAAGAAGCTGTCAAGTTTCTCCAGTCGAGGAATTACGACCTTGTGATTCTTGATATCATGGGAGTGCGCGGGTTTGAGCTGCTTGAAATCATTGTTAAGAATAATATGAGGGCTGTCATGCTTACTGCACACGCTCTAACACCCGAGAGCCTCAGTCGGGCGCGCAGTCTTGGTGCAAGAGCTTTCCTTCCGAAGACAAAGATCTCGGATATAGTACCTTTCCTTGAGGATGTCTTTAAATACGATTTTGAAAGCGGCTGGAAGCGACTGCTTTTTGCGCTTAAGGATGTCTTCGCGCAGATATGGGGACGACAATGGGAGAGTATGGAGAAGGAATCGGGCAAAAAGATACCCTGACTTTGACAAAATGCTTTTATCAGTGTATTACTTTGTGTTATATTTACTCGTGACCAAAATAAGCAGCATGCTACGCAAACATTGCGCGTTGTTAGGAGGGTAACTCATGAAAAGTTTGACAGTTGCTGTTCTCGTTACAATTTTGATGTTCGGCATTGTGGTGCCTTCAGTCTACAGTATGGATGAAGAACAGTCTTTCAAGGCATCCGGAAAAGGCGATGCGATACTTTTTGATCTGATATTTCTTCGCCCGTTGGGAATCATCAGCTGTGGTGTCGGCCTTGTTACAACTATTGCAGGTGCGCCTTTTATAGTCGGCAAACCGAACGCCCGTGAAGTAGGGGATGCATTGCTAAACGAAGCGGGCAATTACGCGTTCTGGAGACCGCTTGGCCAGATAGACTAGACGCGTCGGTCTGACGTCTAGTTCTCAAGGAATGCCATCAAAAGGCAGCTTTTTTTGTCCAAAGAAAGAGGCTGCCCATTCGCTCTTATCAACAACCTGCTCTTAATTGCCACGTTCTCACAAGATTAGTGTATAATGTAATTCATTGAACTCCGGCGGGGGAAGATGTATGAACTATGACAGCAGGGATTATAGGCAACACCTACTGAATCAGCTTACGTACACACTGTCAAAGGACATGTATTCGGCTACAGACCGTGACAAATATGATGCAACGGTCCTCTCCATCAGGGCCCAGATAGTCAATAAATGGATCAGCACTCAACAGGAATATTACAAGGTAGATGCAAAGAGACTCTACTATCTTTCGCTTGAATTTCTCATGGGACGTCTCTTAAAAAATTACCTCATTAATCTGGACCACCTACAAATATATCGTGATGCTGTCGGAGTGTTTTCGGCCGATCTTGAGGATATCTTGACTCTGGAACCGGACGCTGGACTGGGTAATGGTGGTCTCGGAAGATTGGCGGCATGTTTCCTAGACTCGATGGCGACTCTGAATCTTCCCTGTTACGGTTACGGGATACGGTATGAATACGGCATATTTACGCAAAAGATCAAGGACGGGTATCAGACCGAAGCGCCTGACAACTGGCTCAGGTACGGTAATCCGTGGGAATTTCCTCGACCGGAACTGCTCTATCTTGTGCGTTTCAACGGCAGGGTAGAGTGCCACCTCAATTCTCGAACTGAATGGGTGGATACCGATGAGATACTCGCTATGGCGTACGACTACCCGGTGCCGGGTTACAGGACTAATACCGTAAACACGTTACGTCTTTGGGCGGCAAAATCGACCCGTGATTTTGACTTCGATTACTTCAATAGCGGGGACTACGTGAAGGCGGTCGAAAACAAAAACAACAGCGAAAATATTTCGAAGGTGCTGTATCCTAACGATATCTCCACGGCAGGCAAGGAATTGCGTTTGAAGCAACAGTACTTTTTCGTAGCTGCAACGCTGGCCGATATAGTAAGGCGTTACAGGAAATTTCACAGCAATTTTAATGATTTTCCAAAGAAAGTCGCCATACAGCTGAACGACACACACCCTTCGATAGGTATTGCGGAGCTGATGCGTATACTGGTTGATGAAGAGAATATAGAATGGGAAACCGCACGAAAAATAACGAATCAAACATTTGCTTATACCAACCATACCATTCTTCCAGAAGCACTTGAAACCTGGCCGGAAAACCTGTTGGCGAGCATGCTACCGAGACACCTCCAGATTATTCTGGAACTTGACAGGAGATTCATGGTCCAGGTAACCAGAAGATTTCCCGATGAACCCGAAAAGCGAAAGAGCATGAGTATTATTACTGGAGACGGAGAACGGGCAGTTCATATGTCACGTCTGGCAATCTTCGGTTCTCACACGGTGAACGGGGTTTCGAAACTCCACAGTGAACTGCTGAAAACACATGTATTCAAGGATTTTTATCTCATGTTTCCTGAGAAGTTTCAGAACGTGACGAACGGTATCACACACCGCCGGTGGCTGCTGGAAGCTAATCCGGAACTGGCAGCGCTTATTACCGAATCTATGGGTGATGGCTGGACAACGAATCTGGAAGAACTCAGGAATCTGGAACCATTTGCCGATGATAAGACGTTCTGTGAAAGGTTCCAAAAAATAAAGCGAGGTAACAAGAATACCTTGTTGGGTGTGCTTGAAAAGGATCACGGACTCAGTTTCAATCCTGAATTTCTGCTGGACTGTCAGGTAAAGCGTTTCCACGAATATAAGCGACAGTTGCTGAATGTGTTTCATGTAATTACGATATACAACAGAATAAAAGACGGTATTATTGATGCAAATATATTTACCCCAAGGGTAGTCATGTTTTCCGGGAAGTCTGCTCCCGGATATGCCATGTGCAAATTACTTATAAAACTTATCCACAACGTCTCTGAAGTAGTCTCAGCACATCCCCTTGTACGCGATAAACTTGAGGTGATATTCGTTCCCAATTATGGAGTCAGCCTTGCGCAGCTTATAATGCCTGCTGCCGAGTTATCTGAACAGATTTCTACTGCCGGATACGAGGCTTCGGGAACGGGAAATATGAAGTTCGCCCTCAACGGAGCTTTGACGATCGGCACGTACGATGGTGCTAATATCGAAATTCGAGATGAAGTAGGTGAAGACAATTTCTTCCTTTTCGGACTTGATGCAGAGGCTGTAATTCAGTCGAGATCCGGATACGATCCGAACAGGTATATACAGGAAAACGGGGATCTCACGCAGATTATCAGGCAATTGTCGAGCGGCTATTTTTCACCCGAGGATCCGGGACTTTTCAAACCCATTCTCGATTCACTGTTGTCCTCGGATAAATATTGTGTATTGGCGGATTACGCATCATATATTGAATGCCAGGAAAGAGTGTCATCGCTGTATCGCGATCGTGATAAGTGGACCCGAATGGCGATCTTAAATGTGGCAAGGTCCGGCAGGTTTTCAAGTGACAGGGCAATTAGAGAATATGCTGAAAACATCTGGCATTTGACCAGTGTACTCACGTGAACGTTGCGTAATCGGCAGTATGTAACTCAAAGCTATTCACAATGAGGCTGAGCTATGGTACAGAGATATCCAAACATATTCCAAACGGGCAGAATAGGTAAGCTCGAAACCAAGAACCGGATCAAGTACGCCGCCACTGAAACAAATTTCCCTTACAGCGATGGTTATGTGAGCGATCGTGAAGTGGCATACATGGAAGCCCAGGCGAAAGGCGGAGCCGCCATAGTCACGACCCAGGGGGCTTATCCTGATGAAAAAGGGGAAGGCAAAGGGTTCAGGGGATCGATGGCGATCTATGATGATCGTTTCATACCCGGCCTTGCGCGGATTGCTGACGTTATTCGGGCAAATGGAGCGCTCTCGTGCCTGCAAATTCTTCATTGCGGCAGGGAAGGCGGTGTCGAACTCGATTACTGCCTCATGCCTTCGGTAGTGCCGCAAAAACTTTCATATTTTAAACCCCCCCGGGAAATGAACATTGCTGAGATCAAGAGGGCGGTACACGATCATGTAGAAGCTGCGCGGCGCGCAAAAGAAGCCGGATTTGACATGATAGAGTTGTCCGGTATTGTAGGCTACCTGATTTCGACGTTCGTCTCACGATATACCAACAAGCGATCGGATGAGTACGGCGGCAATCTCGAGCAAAGATGCCGCCTCATGGTTGAAATCATAGAGGGAATTAGGTCCATGGTTGGTGACATGCCCGTCGGCATACGGTTGTGCGGACTGGAATTGTTGGACGACAGAGGAGGAAACACTCTTGAAGAAAGTATCAGGAGTTTTCAGATAGCCGAAGAGGCGGGAGCTGATTATGTGAGTGTCACAGTGGGATGGCATGAGTCCTCCCAATCCGTGATCACCAGAGATGTCCCAATGGGTCATTGGCTGCCAATAGCCGAACAGGTGAAGAATGCAGTCGGCATACCCGTTATGATGGCTTTCAGACAGTTCACCCCGTCCATTCCTGAAAAGGCTATAGCTCAGGCGCAGATCGACTATTGGGAGATGTGCAGACCTATGATATCCGACCCGGACCTCCCGTCGAAGATACAGAAGGGCAGGGAGGATCAAATCATACCCTGTATTGCCTGTAATCTGTGTTTTTCGAGACTGTACTACCATCAGCCGATTATGTGCAGTGTGCGGCCGTCACTCGGACACGAGGGAGAGAAAGACTGGGGTTATTACGGATTTGCACCTGCAGTCCGGAAAAGGAAGATTGTTATAGTCGGCGCAGGACCCGCCGGTCTTCAGTGTGCGGCTGTCGCTGCGCAGAGAGCACACGCGGTAACCGTGTACGAACAG
Source organism: uncultured Syntrophus sp. (assembly GCA_964472475.1). GTDB lineage: Bacteria > Desulfobacterota > Syntrophorhabdia > Syntrophorhabdales > Syntrophorhabdaceae > PNOF01. Next base: position 11,036 of record CAYYLU010000065.1, read on the forward strand.
AACAAGGAAATAGGGGGAAACCTCTTACTTGCATCAAAGGTGGATAAAGGGGCAATCGAGTTATTGAGGCCGGTTCAAATGTTGGAGGCTTTGTGTACTGCCTCGGGGGTGCAAGTACGTACAGGAACTACCTTCAACCAGGAAATGTTAGATCATGAAGCACCGGATGCGTTAATTATCGCTTCGGGGGGAACGGTGAAAAGAACACCCTTTAAAAATGTGTTTACGCCTGAAGACATAATATCCGGAAAAAAGCAGGCAGGAAGGCGTGTGCTCATTTTGGGTGGAAAAGGGGCGGGACTGGGCATCGCCGTCTTCCTTCTCAGCCGGGGTCAACATGAAATTACGTTAGTCGAAGAAAGTGGAAAAATGGGCACTGATGTAAATCCCTTTTATCTTTGGCAGTATCTTGCGCTGATGAAAAAAAAGGGTGCCGCGATGCTCACGATGACACGAGTCCTTGACATACGCGATAATTCTGCTTTACTGAGCGGAGAATCGGGTAATAAGGAAATCCCGGTTGACACAGTCATAATGTCCTTATTTGATCCGGCCGAAGCGTCTTACTTAACCAGGTCGGGTCTGGAGATTCATTACATAGGCGACGCAAAAAAACCCAGGCGTTTGAATAATGCCGTACATGATGCCTTCAGGCTGGGGATGGTGCTCTGATGATTCCTGTTATTAATAAAGAACAATGTACAGGGTGCGGAAAATGCGAAGAAGTCTGCCCTCCGGGGGCTCTTGTGCTTCAGGACAACGTTATTTCTATTGATGAAGAACTGTGTGAAGAATGCGGCTTCTGCGCCGCACAGTGCGCAATTGAGGCAATCACAATACCATTTCCGAAATCGGGAAAGCGATAAACAGAATGAGACGGAGAGTGGCAGAAACGGAAAACCGGCGAAAAAACACTTTTCTAACGAGACCGTCTGTATCTCCGGTTCACCGTTTCATCTTTGGCATCAGCGTTTGATGAGTTTCTTCCCGATGTCCCACGCGCCCCCCAGATCATCGCCGAGACGCTGGTATTTCTTCTCCGGCATTGCGAGTATAAAAGGGTCCATTTTTTTGAGATCAGGGACGCCATCTGTAAGGCAGTCTTCATCGCAGTACGCCATAACGATCTCGCCGATAAAAAGCTCCTCGGCGGGTAGTTCGACAGTCTTAACAAGCCTGCATTCCACGTTAAACTTACATTCTTCGATCATCGGGGCACCTGTAGTTTTGCCGTAGAAGGTGCTGAAGACATTCGACTTGTCGAATTTCCGGCCGGATACGAGGCCGCAGTAATCTGCTTTGTCAGCAAGGCTTGCGGATGGAATGTTGAGACTGAAAACCCCGGTAGATCTTATGCCGGAATTCGTAAAATGCATTTTGTTCATGGCGATACTCAGATATGCGGGCTCAGGATTCACCATACTGAACCATGCCACCATCAGGTAATTCACCTGCGAGTCGACACTCGCACCCACCAGTGCGCAAGGCATGGGGTAATAAATGCGATCACTGCCGATTTCAACCTTGGCCATAAATGCCTCCTTTTGATGTCGCTTCCTTGATCTGTACATTAATATCCTGATAACCGGTTTGTCAAGCCGCAATATGTCCGCTGCACGTTGGGAAGCATCTTAAGTAACCCTTTATAAATACGATAATTTTAGAGGGAAGAGTGTTCTGTGGCCATCATGAAGTGCTCTCCCGATCACATTAGCTCAGGAAGGGGGTATCATGAGTTCTGAAATGTCGAACATTCTCCTTGAAACAGGTACAAACGAAGTGGAAATCCTGGAGTTGTTCATTGACGAAAAAGATTATCGTGGTTTTTATGGAGTGAACGTTGCAAAGGTCATCGAAATCGTCACTCTTCCCCCAAAAATCATCAAACCACCGGACATCGTTAAAACCATCGTAAGTGGTCTTTTCAACCATAGGGATAAAGTGATCGTCTTGATCGACCTCGCCAAATGGCTGAAAAAGAACAGAATCGAAACAGGGCCCCCAAATGTGATCATAACCGAGTTCAACAACACTATTACCGCCTTCCTCGTTTCGGGAGTTACGAGAATACACAGGATTACATGGGGCAATATAAGGCCTCTCGACGGGTACATGGAAAATGTTAGTGATGCAGTTACCGGTGTAATCGAACTTGACGGGAAACTGGTGTTTCTGCTTGACCTCGAGAAGGCCATCAGCGAATTGAACCCGAGCCTCGCCATAAATAATCACTCGGGTAACGAGGATCCAAGCATCTTCGATTTCGAACGTCCTATAAAGGTCCTCCACGCTGATGATTCTAATGTAATCCGTCACAATGTGAAACTGCGGCTTGAGGAAAAAAAAGGTTTTGCCGTTCAATCAGTCATTAATGGTGACGATGCCTGGAAATATCTCATGGATGTAAAGGAGAACGCCAGAAAAGATGGATGCAGTCCGAATGTTTTTGTCGATGTGGTGCTGACTGACATCGAGATGCCCGGAATGGATGGATATCACCTCTGCAAGAGAATCAAAGATGACCAGGAGCTCAGGTCTATTCCGGTGATACTGTTTTCTTCATTGATCACAGACAAACTCTACCATAAGGGAGAGGCTGTCGGCGCAGACGGACAGTTTGCCAAACCGGACCTGAAATTGATGACTTTTATGAAAGAACTTGTGGAGAGAAGAAGGAAGGCAGCCTAGGTAAACAAAACCACCGGTCAGAGGTGGGGCTGACCGGTGGTTTAAAGTAGTACGCCCGGAGGTAAGTAGTTTTGGGCTGAATGAAGTATATCATTCCTCATTTATACTACGCATGATGTTTATCACACTTTTAGCATGCAGACTCTTGGAATTTCCTATTGTGCCCGCCGGAAGGTTATGTTATATCAAAATATCGCCGACGTAGCTCAGAGGTAGAGCAGCTCACTCGTAATGAGCAGGTCGTGAGTTCAATTCTCACCGTCGGCT
>CAYYLU010000066.1:0-1829 GCA_964472475.1 uncultured Syntrophus sp.
CTAGAACTGTTCAATACTCTGTCCAAACAAAGATCAAATGGCATAACCCGGCTGAATTGTCCGGGGACTAAGGACACGTGCGGCAAGCTACAGAGAACCGATGGAATCAAACTTCTTACCATCAACAAGGATGACGGGAGGAGTCGCAGCGCTATCATCTGTGGCGGCTATGATCTGAATTTCGCCGGATAAGGCGTTCCTTTCGGCCAGTGTAATACCCCTGAGCACCCAGCTCGAGAGCCCGTTTACAACTTCATCATCGGTGTTCAGTCCGCATGCTCCACTGAGGGCCACAACCTGCCTGTGGACGAGGTTATCTTCATTGTTCACATACAATATACCGGATTCGCCGACAATATTTACGCTCGTTCCGTGAAAACGGGTAGTGCATACTATCAGAAATTCCTTCTCGTCCTGGACAGCTGAGTATGTATTCACCACGGCAGATGCGTTGCCTGTTAATCTGCGTGAATCGATTTTTTTGATGGTAATGTTTTTCACCCGCACTTATCTTTAGTCCCTCCGGGTCACTGCCCCTTGTAAACGTCTTTATACTCATCGATAAGCAGAATTCTGAGAAGGCTCCTACTGTCTTCATCCGTTTTTCCGAGGTACCCGAATTTCCCGTCGGCAGCCTTTATTGCAAAACATGTTTTCTCACGCGGATTATAGAGAATGATCATCTGATGTGTGTCACAGAAATGTGGTTTGCACACTGCGATATAGAGAAGATGCGACTTGGAAACGTACAGCATCTTGTTTTTGTTCCCCGTCCCGGTAAGGGACTTTATCCATTCTTCCTGCTCTCTTGTACCATTCATCTGATTATATGCAGTTCTGAAGTCGTCTACGGCAGGTGTCTCCCAGGGGTAAACTTCGAGCTTCTTATAAACGTCAGGAAAAGAGACAAACTCAATTGTGATCTTGTCCGCCTTCCGGATTGGTTTTAAGTTTTTCTGTGCTTGTGCAGGCACCGCCGAAAAACTCATCATCATTAACAGCAACAGAACAGTGCAGGCAGTTTTCTTCCGCATCAACTACTCCTTTCTAGATATCGAGCAATGCACTGTTTTCCCTTAGCCATGCTCTGTGAGCCTTGTAATCAGGCATAACCTCTTGCATATACAGCCAGAATTTCGGCGAATGATCCTTAATCTTGATGTGAGCAAGTTCATGAACAATCACGTAATCAATTTTTGAGTATGGGGCCATAACAAGTCTGAAGCTGAAAAATAGTTTATTGTCAGACGTGCATGATCCGTATCTTGTTCTGGCACTGCTGATTCTGACGTCCAACGGGTAGAGACTCAGTCTTTTGCTGTAAAACCTTACCCGCTCAGTAAATATTTCTGCAGCTCTGCATTTGTACCATTCAACGAATAGATCTCTTGCACGGTCTATGTGATCGCTGCCAAGCAGAAAACCACCGTGTGACAGAATCAGTTTGCTCTTGGCGTTCATGTGGGATCGTATCTCAAGGGGGTAGTTTTCCCCGAGGTATGGAAACATCTCTCCATTGACAAATTTCCTGCAGCGCTCCGATTTATTGTTCATTTCCTTAACTTCATGGACCTTCTTCCTGAGCCAGGGCAATTTCTGGTTGAAAAAAGATGTTATCTCGGACTGCGCAGCGCTGTAAGGGACACGCATTGTCACGCTGCCGTTTCGTTCAATTTGAAGAACGAGCGTCTTGCGCCTGTTTCTGCTTCTGATGACCCGGTAAACAACTTCTTCCATATGCTTTGGGTGTTTGTTGTCTGGTATTTGGTATCCGGTGCGCGGCAACAGGGCGCCGTTATGGATACAGGGGTGTAGGGCGTCGGCTGTTT
>CAYYLU010000066.1:1929-13950 GCA_964472475.1 uncultured Syntrophus sp.
GTGCGCGGCAACAGGGCGCCGTTATGGATACAGGGGTGTAGGGCGTCGGCTGTTTTCTTTCCCCTATCCCTTTTACCTTTAGCCTTTCACCTTCTTCCTTTCTAGATACTCAATTCTTCGCCCAGGTGCGGCACATACGTTGTCAGTCCGAGTCTCTTGTGCACAATGTTTGCGAATTCGAGAGATACATCTTCTTCTCCATGTACGATAAACACCTTGGGCTTATTCGTGAAAGCACCGACCCATTCCAAAAGCTCGCCCTGATCGGCATGCGCGGAAAAACCTCCTATCGTATATATCCTTGAACGTATAGCAATTTCCTCTCCAAGAATATGTGCGCGCTTTGCGCCGTCCACAATATGCCGCCCGAGAGTCCCCCTTACCTGATAACCGGTAAAAATTACACTGCATTCAGGGCGCCATATATTATGTTTAAAATGATGCCTGATGCGGCCGCCTTCGCACATTCCGCTTCCCGCCATGATAATGACACCTGACTTTATTCTATTTATCTTTTGGGATTCCTCCATCGTCGGAGTAAAATGGATCTTCAGCCCATCCTTACTCAAGAAGTTGAAAGACTCCTCCAGCGCCTCGGCATCGAAATATTCTCTATGAGCCATGTATATTTTCGTCGCCTTGTCTGCGAGGGGACTGTCCACATAGACTTCCAGGTTATGCAGACGGCCTTCTCTGACAAGATCGTTTAATATATAGAGAACATCTTGCGTCCTCCCGACGGCAAACGAAGGGATAAGGACATTGCCCCCCCTTTTGAAAGTATCTTTAACCGCCTGCTCGAGTTCTCGTATACTCGCATTGAGGTCTTTATGTAAACGGTTTCCGTACGTCGATTCCGACAGGACATAATCTGCTTCAGGAATATGCTCAGGATCTCTGATAATAGGGTTTCCGGTCTTTCCTACATCCCCCGAAAAAACTATTTTCTTTTCAGCATCCCCATTTTTGTACCAGATTTCCAGTGTGGCGGATCCCAGAATATGGCCTGCATCCACGAAACGGTATCTAAAATCGTCGCCGAGGGTACCTGTGTAACTGTATTCACTCCTCGTAAACAGAGGAAAGCAATGCTTCACATCATCAGTTGTGTAGAGAGGTTCCACAATAACATCTTTGCCTGCCCTGAATGCCTTTTTCGTAGCCCATTCTGCATCCTTTTCCTGTATGTGCGCTGAATCCAGCAACATAATTTCGAGAAGATCACCGGTAGCAGGAGTGGTGATTATCTTTCCTCTGAAACCATCCTTGACGAGTTTAGGTATGAGACCCGAATGATCGAGATGGGCATGAGTGACTAAAAGAAATTGAATCGCGGCCGGATCGAATGAGAAGCCCTTACTGTTTATCGCATCAGAATCCTTCCCCTGATACATACCACAATCCACAAGAATCTGCGTCTGTCCAGACGTCAAATGATAGCATGAACCGGTAACCCGTCGTGCTGCACCTAGAAACCGTATTTTCATTCTTCACCTCATAAGGATTTTCCTGATTATACCTTGCCGATAAGGAATTTTACAAATCCTAAATCGATCAGCAACCGGGCAACAGCGGATATCTCACCGCCCGCTGCGCTCGAGACACAGAGTACGCAGAGAGATTTGAATTTGTTCTGTGCCGACAGGCACTGGAATAATGAGGAGAATTCATCTTTCTCAGAATTCTCCTCATAATCACACTGGCCTTCTCTGCGCCCTATGCGCCTCGAGTGAACACAGTGAACGGGCGATGGAAAACAAACTTAAAGAAGGTCCCTACTGTTCCCCCAGCTTCTTTACGTTCGCCGATGACATGCCGCAATTGGTTATGATACAATCATCCAACCGCCATGACCACAACCGAAAGGAAAGTGCCCCAGATTTTTACGGTAAAATCGTCCGCGGGGGCCGGCAAGACCTACAGGCTCGCACAGCATTACATAGCGCTGCTGCTCTTCGATTCGTTGTCCGGAAAAGCGTCGAAAAACCATCTTTCCGACCTGGTAGCGATAACATTCACCAACAAGGCGGCGCAGGAGATGCGCGGTCGGGTAATCGATTGGATGAAAAGAATCATCTTTGATGTCCCCTTTGAAAACGCCAAAACAAAACCGATAGACGCGATAATAGAAACTGAATCAATCGGAAACATTGCAACATATTCTGAGCTATTGATACGTAAAACGATTGCAGAAAATTTCGATAATCTGTTGAAGGATTATTACAGCTTTAACGTCAGCACCATAGACAGCTTTGTGAACCTCATTCTGAAAGCGTCGGCGTTCAGGCTCAACCTACCTCCCGATTTTGAGATTTCACTCGATACGTCTTCCGCTATGGAGTCGGTACTCAAGGAATGTTTGCAACAGATTACTCAGGACGAATCGGTGAGGGCCGTTTTTGACCGCTTCATCGAAAACTATACTGAGATTGAAGGAAACAATGTCAGCTGGATTCCCAAAGACGTTTTGAAAGATACATTTTCCCGATTATGGAATGAAGAACTCAAGGAGAACCGTGATTTCATACTGGATCCCCGTTATCGCGAAATCCGGGCGAATCTTCGGAAGAGCATCGAAGATACAGCTGTAACACTGAAGGCTTCTTTTGCACGCAATCCCAAGATGCTTCCGAAAGCCAATTTTCTGAATGCGCTCGATGCGTGCATTCACATGAAAGGCCAGGTACCGGGCAAAAGCACATCTTTCGACGCGGCTGCGCTTGACTCATGTTTACGGAAAGGGAGCGCACCGTGTGAGCCGCATCAACAGCCCCATTGGGACAGACTGCGTGAGCTCAGACCTCTGTACGTAGAAGCTGTTTCGGAGTCAAAATTCATGCCCTATCTGGAGGCATATAGTTTTTTCAAGAGAGTACTTTCGGCCACAATTAATTACAGACAGCGGGTTGTGCTTATCGAACAGCTAAACCGGCTTCTCCAGAGTATTCTGTTACAGAAAGGATTCGTCCCCGAAATTTATTACACACTGTCGGAACGGTTTTCTCATTTCATGATAGATGAGTTTCAGGACACGAATCATCTTCAGTGGAAAAATATCGAAACACTTACTGAAGAGGCGGTTTCACGGGGCGGTACATTGTTTATAGTGGGAGACAGAAAACAGGCGATCTACAGATGGCGCGGGGGCAAATCGGAACTTGTTGATGAGGTTTCAACAAGATTCAGTGCCTACGAGAAACAGGATCGTATACTGACTACAAATTTCAGGAGTGACGGAGAAATTGTACGGTTCAATAATGCCGTGTTCAATACGGTCAATCTTGCAAAATTGGTGGATGCCCTTTTGCCCGATCACCCGCAAGATTCGAAACAAAGCATTTTAAGAATTTACTCTGATTCAGATCAGAATTCTCTGGAAGAAAGAAGAACAAAAGGATATGTGTGTATTGAACAGGTGGCAACAGGGGATGACAACGGCGATGCCATAGACATCTTTACGAAGGCTGAACGAAATGTTGTGATCGCCGGGAAGATCAAAGCTTTGATTTCTGACATTCGTGACCGGAAGGTTTTTAAGAACAGTGACATCGCCGTCCTCGTACGCAAGAAAGATGAAGCACGTCTTGTGGTCAGAACACTTCTTGAAATGGGATTAAATGTCGAATCGGAACTGACAGTCAATATCAAGAACAACCCACTCGTCATGGAGTTGATAAGTTTTCTGAATTTCATAGATCATCCTGAAGACGACTACTCCTTTGCCGCATTTATAACCGGCACGATATTCCGGACGGGATCGGGCCTTCAGTCTGTCACGATCGAAGAATGGCTGATACACCAGAGAATCTCCGGAACCGGACAGTCTCTTTACAGTCGTTTTCGTTCTGATTTTCGTGAAGTGTGGGATGAGTATTTTGAACAATTTTTCCGAACATCCGGATACCTCCCTGTATACGAATTCGTTGTCCTATTCTTAAGAAAGTGGTCCATTTTCAAGCTCTTTCCGGATGACGCTCCATATTTTCTCCACGTCTGCGAACTGATCAAGAAGAGAGAAGCAAAAGAGGCAGGAAACCTGACATCATTTCTGAACCTGCTTTCCGATAACGAGCCTATTCCATTCGGGAGCTCTTCAGAGTCAGAGAAGCCCTTTCTGCTGAGGACCTCCGGGGCATCAGATGCAGTAAAAGTGTTGACGATTCATAAAGCGAAGGGATTGGAGTTTCCCGTTGTAATCCTGCCGTTTGTGAAGCTTACTTCGTTTTCTGCGTCGGATGACAGAAACAGGAACGAGTTTCTCGTCAATCAAGAAGGCGGGCTGAGGCTTTTTTACATCAAGAAGGATTTCCGGGATATCTCACAGCGCCTCAAAGCCGTGTATCAGGAACGTGAGGCTTCGTATCTTCTTGATGAGTTGAATAATCTGTATGTTGCCATGACGAGGGCGGAAAAAGAGCTATACCTGTTCCTGACGGATGCCAAAGGCCATCGAAAGAATTACCTGATAGACTACATATCCGGTCTGCCCGCTTTCGAGGGTTGCTCTGACGGTAAATGCATTGAAAAGGGGGAGAGACGCACCGCTAAATCATCTTCTAAGGATCGGGAAGATACGACGTCATGTTCACCACCCATTCTTTCCGATGAACTCCCGCAAGGCGCCTGGTTCACCGGAAACAGAATCCGAATCGGTGATTCCAGACCCTTTTCCCGGCAGCAGATATTTGCAGAGAAGAGAGGCGACGTACTGCATTATATCTTGTCTCTTGTCCGGAGTGTACCCTTGCGAGATGAGGACCTGGAGCTTTTTATAGCTGCGGGAGCAGCAAGGTATGGTTTTCGTGACCACCTGAATTCAATACGTCAGACGATAACTTCCATTCTTGACAACAACCTTTTTCATCAGTTCTTTGCGCTCAAGAATGGCGACACGGTGCTAAATGAACAGGAGATCATAGATGAAAGAGGGGTCGTTCACAAGATTGACAGAATGATCGTGCACAATGATGCGAGCATAGACATTGTCGATTACAAATCAGGAGAGACACAGGACGAAGAACACAGAAACCAGCTGCTCCGTTATGGCCAGGTAGTTTCAAAGCTGTATCCCGGCTGCACAATAAATCTTCACCTGCTCTACATTGAAGAAAACAAGGTCATCACGCTATGAAAAGTATTTTCTATGTGCCGTTTGGAACAGATTTTATCAAGACAGTGCATGATCGTGTGCTTGGTTCCGGCATAGATTTACCAAAGATCACAATTGTATTCCCCGGCAAAAGACCTTCGCTTTATCTCAAAAAGAGAATCAGTGAGTCTGCGGCCGTACCGGTACTATCTCCCACATTCTTCTCAATTGAAGAATTCATTGACCATCTCGCCCGCAAAATAGATCCTGACTACTCTGATACTGAGACTGCTGATGCTATCTGGTTTCTATACGAGTGCATCCAATCGCTTCACTCATTCGAGGGCCACCCCTTGCGAACAAAGAGCTTCGGGGAATTCTTCTGGTGGGGAAAATATCTGCTTCAATTCATAAATCAACTTGATATGGAGAACATCGAAAACGACACCCTGACTTCTCTTGAGAGGAATGCGGAACTGGGCTATGACGTCCCTGAAAGTACCAATGAACTGCTTTCCCATGTAACGGAACTGAGGGAAGCCTTTCATGCGGTGCTTCGGGACAACAGATCTTTTACCAAAGGATATAAGGAGCAGCGCGCACTGGAGTACATAAATACCTCCCCTGCCCTTGAATCCGGGAAGATATTCTTTGCCGGCGTTTTCGCACTCACGTGTTGTGAAAAGCTTATCCTGCGAAACGTCTGGAAGACAGGTAAGGCTGAAATTATTCTTGAAGGTGAGCCTGCACAGTGGCCCATCCTTGCCGAACTAACATCCTTTCTGGACGCTGAAGCAACAATGATCGGACAGAACGGATTCTCAGGTAGCATTTCACTTCATTCCGGCATCGACACTCACTCTGAAGTGCTGACTGCTCAAGGGATACTCACTCAATACCATACCGGAAAGGCAGCACTCATACTGCCGGAACCTGAAGCGTTGTTTCCTCTCATGAGTTTTGCGCTCGACTCGATCGGTACTCAATACAATATCTCTCTGGGTTATCCGCTTTGGAGGACATCACTGTTTGATTTGATGTCACACATACTCAATGCCCAGTCCGGCAGAAGTCAGGACGGCGGAATCCCGGCAGCGGAATACCTGTCAATTATGTTTCATCCATTCGTTAAGAACCTCATTCTTGAAAAGGAAATAAGACCCTGTCTTTCCACACTCAAGACGATCTTCGTTGACTCTGATGTGGAAAGCGGCATTGCACATAAGCCGTTTATTTCAGTATCAGAGATAGAGGACCGCCCGGAGCTGGCAACAGCGACATCCATACTAAAGCGGGTCCACGATGTGTTCTTCCGGAGTTTTGAAAACGCGAATACCCTTTGCGAATATGCCGGATCGGCAGGAGAGCTTCTTGACTTCATTCTCCGCAACACGCCCGTCCGTTCATATGTATTATCGGAGGAGATCTTCCGCCGGTTCTTCGAGGTACTGGAGCGTCTCCGGAGTCTACGTTTCGCGCAATCACCGCTGCATGGAATTGCAGACCAGAGCAGACGTACGATATGCGATCTTGTAAGAGAACATCTCAAGTCGGCCGAAGTTCCTTTTGATACGACACCAATAGAAGACATTGAAGTCCTCGGAGTGCTTGAATCACGGAACATACGCTTTGATACTGTTATTATACTGGACGTGAATGAAGGCTCCATACCGCAGCCGAAGGCAATAAATCCGCTCATTCCGCTCGGCATCTACGGCGCACTGGGCATCCCTTCACCCGAGTATAATGAGGAGATTTATCGCTACTATTTCTATCGTCTGGTCCGGTCCGCCCGTGATGTTCATCTCATGTATGTGGACTCTGAAGAACGTCCGCGAAGCAGATACATCGAACAGGTTATCTGGGAACAGGAGCTCGCAGCTAAGCGAATAAATTCTGTCCGGATCAACAAGGTGGAACGCGGTATCCACGTGCGCCTCGCTCCTGACCCTCCGAGACTGACAAAAACAGCGAAGATTCTCCATGCTCTTCAGAATAAGGTTTACTCACCGGCTGCTATAGATGATTACGTAACCTGCCCCGTGCTCTTCTATCACAAGCACATACTGGCGTTTGAAGAGCCCGCAGGCCTGACTGAAGACATTGAGGGCGCAGAAAGAGGCAGAATAATCCATTCTATCCTTCACGACACCTTCCAGCCCTATGTCGATAGCGAAATCACACCCGGGATGTTCGACGCAATGCTGCAGACGATGAGAGCTGTTATGGGGCGGGTCTTTCACTCAAAGGAAACAAGCGGAGATTACTATCTTTTCAAAAAGATGGCTGCTTTCAAGCTTGAGAGTTTTCTCAGGAAGCATGTGAGAGAAACCGAACACCCGTTCGTCCCAAAACAGCTTGAAGCAAGATTCCAGGGCGAACTCGCTACGGAAAGAGGCCCTGTAAGATTGAAAGGGTTCGTCGATCGTGTTGATTACATGCCGGTCGATGATATCTTTGAAATCATAGATTACAAAACCGGCGGCTCACTGCAGTATTCCGGCAGCATTGTGAATGCGGATTTCAATTCGATTGACGAGATCCATAAGCGTATCAAGTCCTTTCAGCTTCCGATCTACATCCATCTGTTTATGAACACTTCTACTGCACCGCTTGCCAAAACAAGCGCGCGGTTGATCCTGCTGCGCAACAACACCGAAGAGATATTCCTCAATAGAAAGATGCAGGCTGACAGGACAAGTGCGTACGCGGGATACATAAAAGGAGTGACTACCGTCGTAGAGGATATCCTTGACCCCGACAAGCCGCTGACGGCATTCGACGTCGTCACATGCTCCAGGTGCACGTTCAGCAGCCTCTGTCATGTATGACAACTCAAATCAAGTAGCCCTTTTTGGACGAAGCTGTTATACTCATGACATGAAAAAAGAACATACACACACTGAACATATTCTATTTGAAGTCGTGGACAGTGTTGCGACCATTACCTTGAACCGGCCGGATGCAAAGAACGCGTTCAGCCCCGAGATGATCGAAAGCTGGCACCGATATCTGGTGTACGCGAAAGATGACGACAACATACGGGTCATTGTTGTGACGGGAAAAGGTGACACCTTCTGCTCAGGTGGAGATATCAGGGACATGGCGGAAGGAAAAATGCGGTCGTGGGATATGAAACGATTCCTTTGGGATGGTGTGCACCGCATCATTTTCGCGCTCGAAGACCTTGACAAACCGGTAATAGCTGCCGTCAACGGAGCCGCCATGGGCGCCGGTCTCGATATGGCTCTCATGTGCGATCTTCGGATAGCCTCCGACAGGGCAAGAATGGCGGAATCCTACATCTCACTGGGTCTCATACCGGGAGACGGTGGCGCTTATTTCCTGCAAAGAGTGATCAGCCTGCCGAAAGCGCTCGAACTGTTGTTCACCGGTGACGTACTATCCGCGGATGAAGCTTCACGTCTCGGGATCATAAACAAAGTGGTACCGCACGAGCATCTCATGGAAGAGACAATGAAAATTGCGGTGAAGATTGCAGCCAAGCCGCCTCTTGCCGTCAGAATGATGAAACGTGCCGTGTATCAGGCGCAGACTTCCACACTGCGCTCGCACCTCGACTACATCTCATCACAATTGTCATTGCTTTCAGAAACTGACGACCACATAGAAGCTGCAAAGGCCTTCGTTGAGAAGCGCAAGCCGCACTTCACGGGAAAATGATCTCTATCTTTGAAACGGAAATACAGAGAGCGTTATGGTAACTCAGGTCTGCTCTTCATTCATCATTCGCAATCAATCAACTCGGTCAATACTCCATTCAGGCCTTCAGGATGGATAAACGCGAATTCGCAGTCACGAAATGACCTGGTGGTCTTCCCGTTTTGATCAGTAATAAACCGGTAGTCCCTGGCCTGTAGTTCTTCGACAGCTTCGCGGGTATCATTCACGTTAAAACTGACTACCATCGCTCCTTCGCCGTTCTTCCTGATCCATGCTGCTACCGGTCCATCGGATGTAGTCGACTCCATTAGTTCAAAGCCGACTTCCCCTACCCGGTAACGAACCACCCGAATCTTTTCGGATGCGTCCACGTATTGATCATCGGGCTCTGATTTGCCTAACAGGGGTTCCCATGTCTTCCGGGCCTCATCAAGATTTTTAACCGCAATCGAGATATGATCCAGTCTCTTTATCTTCACTGTCCTTCCTCCTCTTCGTTCGCCCGGTTAATATTATTCCTGAAATCCATTGGCTCCACAGATGCGCTACTTCGCCACCTGCCGGTTTTATTGTCGGAAAGCGACATCCTCATCCGTTTTCCGACCAATTTCCTTTCCGATAGTGTTTCTATTCTTGGGTCCATGCCGGTCTTGTCCTCCATAATTATTTCTTCATATTGTTTCCACTACAATCTGAGACCCGGATAGATTTTGCCGGATTACGCGGAATCAAGTGCGAGTGCGCAGATGACAAAGCAAGCCGCTAAATGCGTCCTGGCTCAGGCTCGACACGGCGGGCGTGAACCCAATACGTCCCCGGGAAGATCTTTTTGAAGTGCAAGATCTTGAATCCTGTTTTCTCGAGCAGTTCCTCTACGTGCTGCCTTGTATATGAGTACCCGATTATTCCCTGTCTGCGATAGCTGAATTCGGTTATCGGTGAAAATACTGATTTTGCCGGAAATGTCAAAACCACTTCACCGGCAACCCGCCGGAACGAAATCAGATATGACGCAGCATCTCTTACTGAATCCATTATTCCAATGGCCAGTACACGATCAAATTCCTCCTCCAGGCTTTGAGACCATTGAATGTAGTCTGCAAGGACCATCCGGATATTGATTCCCGGACCACACCGGCTCAGCAGCGACTCCGTTGCTTCAATCATTTCTTTGCACGAATCGAGCGCCGTCAGAATGTGACCACGCCGGGCCAGTTCGACAGCATACGCGCCGGTACCGCAACCAACATCGAGAATACGCTGCGGCTTCGCACCTTCAAAATACCGCATCGTAAATCCGTATATGCGCCGCAAAGGAAACCACGCAATTCTATAGTAATTATCTACCAGGCTGACAGTGAGTCCACGTGAGTACGCCTGTCTATAGCATACTGCCCTCTTTGAATAGTAACGCCGGGTATCCGGCTGTTGTCTCGCATGCTCCATTTGCGTTCTCAAACTTATGCTAACAAAGAGCAGGCATCATTTCAACAACATCCTGCGGTAACTGAGTGCGGCCGGTCAATTGAATTAGCAGGACTAATGTAGTATTTTGTGAACCATAAATGGAGAATATATGAAAGACTTTGGCACAGACATGACGGTGGGGAGCATACCCCGGCACCTTTTGCGCTTTTCAATCCCAATGCTCATAGGCAATCTTATACAGATCGGTTACAGCATCGTAAACAGGATCTGGGTCGGAAACCTGATCGGTGAGAATGCCGTAGGCGCTATCGGGGCCAGCTTTCCTTTGTTCTTCACGCTAATGGGTCTTTCAATGGGTATCTCGATGGCATCTACAATACTGGTAGCGCAGTTCTACGGCGCTAAAGACCATAAAATGGTGGAGAAAGTTGTCGGCAACTCCTTTTCCGTCGCTCTCATAGCGGGCATAAGCCTCACTGTAACGGCAATTCTATGCAGTGATCTATTGTTGAGACTGATGGATACGCCCCTTGAAAATTTCGCCATGGCTTCAAGTTACTTGAAGATCAGCCTCATGGGGTTCGTTCTGCTCTATCTCGGTTTTCTCATCAACTCCATTCTAAGAGGCATTGGCGATGCGGTAACCCCGCTCGTGTTTATGGCAATTGGAATAGGACTAAATGCAATCCTTGATCCGTTTTTTATAGGTGGATTCGGCCCATTTCCGAGTCACGGGCTGAACGGCGCAGCATGGGCCAGCATTGTGGCACAAACAATTGCCCTCATTATCAGCATCATTTACCTCAATAAGAAAGGTCATATTGTCGCCTTCAGTCTCAAGCGGCTGAGGCTCGACGGTCATATCATCTTTCTTCTTTTTAAAATCGGGTTACCTACAATCGTGCAGCAATCCCTTATATCGATCGGCGGTATGTTCGTCCAGACATTTGTGAATTCTTTCGGTGCAGCCGCCACAAACGCGTTCGGCGCTGTAATGACAATTGATATGTTTGCCTTCATGCCTGCATTGTCGATCAGTATGGCAGTAGCAACCTTGACCGGGCAGAATATTGGAGCAGGACGAATAGATAGAGTAGGACGTGTATTCAAATCAGGCATAGGCATGACGTGCATCATCACCGTCCTGATATCAGCATTTGTCAACATATTCTCAGCTCTTATCCTCCGGATGTTCGGACTTGGAAATGACACAGCGGTTATGCATATCGGAACGACGTATCTACGGATTACTGCCTCCTGTTACATTTTCTTCGCCATCATGTTTATCTCAAACGGCGTGATCAATGGTGCCGGTCACACGATCATAACCATGGTATTCACGTTACTTTCGCTCTGGCTGGTCCGCGTCCCGCTGGCCTGGTACCTGTCAAAAACAAGTCTGGGGATAGCAGGCATATGGATTTCCATCTCATTGAGTTTCTTGATAACAATGTTTATCAGCCTTGGATACTACTTCTCCGGCAGGTGGAAGAAATCCGCGATAGTAAAGAGACCGGCAGTGAGCTAAGGGATATCTCACCGCCCGCTGTGCTCGAGACACAGGGTACACAGAGAGAGTTGAATCAATTCTTTGCCGACAGGCACTGGAATAATGAGGAAAATTCATCTTGCTCGGAATTCTCCTCACAATCACACTGGCCTTCTCTGCGCCCTGCAAATCCCAAAACTGCAAATTCTGAGTAACTTACCTTTTCAGGCCGTAGAAACCAATTCACTATTTTGTCACGCCGGACCTGATCCGGCATCCAGAAAAAAGGAAATCACTGGATATCCCCGTTTCACGAGGACAGGCCTGCACC
>CAYYLU010000067.1:0-13497 GCA_964472475.1 uncultured Syntrophus sp.
GTGACGTGGAACAAAGGCCTGGTAGGCAGAAAATCGCTGGTGGTGCCCTTGACTATTCTCCCATCCTTGTAATGTACAACAATCTTGTTCTGTATCATAGACTGGCCCCCGCCGGGAAAGATGAATGCAGTTTTTGTATTACAGCACTACTCGTTTTCAAAAGCAACAATATTTTCCATCAAATGATATCAATGCCTCACACGTGATCTGTAAGATGTCTCAGTGGAATACGTGTCCTAGTGGTATCCCTGGTGTTTGATTGAGTGAACTCTTTGTTGATGCGGTCCAGTTCCAGGTTGATTTCCTCGACGTCAACAAGGAATTCTTCTCTTAACTCAAGCCGCGAATTGGCTTGAAAATTGTGTTCGCAAAAAGACACCTCCCACTCAGGATTATCGGGAGAGTCGTTCAGGAATAATATGGGTAGGCCGTGGGTTCTGCAGATAATCGGACGGGAGATGTATATCCTGCACAGGTGTTCTTTATCAAGAAAGCCACATTCGGCGGATTCGTCGAAGAAAAGATTCTCGGGCGTCACGCCATTGTTTTTAAGGTCCTCTAGAACTGCATAAAATTCAATCGGGGATACAGTGAGATTGACACAACAGGAAGAACATCCGGCGCTGCAGACAATATCCTTTTCGTACTCTGCTCTGATATTGCGTATCTGTGCATCTGTGCGCTCTCGCAGCTCAAAGTACTTCTCTATAGCGCTTGCTCTCGACACCCATTCTTATACCATAGTAATCACTCTTTTTTGAAATCGTGATAGAACTGGCTGTCCGGTTGGGGATGCCGGATATTCTTTCCAGAACACTCACGTAAAACAGGCAGGATTCTAGACTATTGCGTCAGGGCTCATGGCGAAAGTGAGTCGTTCTTGATGATTGACAAAGACGAGGGTTGGCGACCGGAGACATAACAGGGCTATGTTTCACTTTGTGTGAGTTCTTTGTTAACAATGGTAAGTACAAAATACCTCGTTGAACCGGGGTACAGGGGTGCGGGGCCATTCATGCATGTCACGAGCACCGTTGAAAATCCAATACTGCTTATAGTAATCTAAATCATGCCCGAAATCATCATTGCCGTCGGATCAAAAGAAAACCTTTCCGAAGATGTTCGTGCGGTGACGGCCCGACTCGTATCTGAACCGAAACTTGTGATCGCATCCGGTAAGGAAAAAGAGATGCGGAACACGGTCATTGATCAGGCGTCAAATCTGTTTCTCAGCCCCAATGTTATTATCGTCTTGATTGATCCGACCCCCGGTGTACTGACCGGGCTAAAGCCCCAGATCGAAGCTCTAAAGGATAAAGTCTATGTGGTCATCTTTGTCACCGGTGCTGCGGAAAAGATAAAGGAGTGCATCCAGGGTACGGTTATGGTCCTTGAACAAGACAAGGAGAAAAGGCTGGAACAGAAAGTTCGAAGTTTTATCCGGGAACATGGGAAGAAGATGACTGACAAGGCCTTTGATCTGCTTATCGGAAGGATCAAGGATGAATCCGTTCTTGAGTCTGAATTGACGAAACTTGTGGCATTTGTCGGTAATAAGGGGACGATAGAATCGAAAGACATAAAAACCATTGTCGGACATACTCACGAAGAAAACCTGATGGCTCTATTCGAAGCATTCCAGAAATCCGATAAAAAGACCATGCTTTCCATTTTCGAGAATCTTATCGATAATGGACAGTATATTCTCGCTATTCAGACATATCTTGTAAATCAGATACGTTTTCTGCTCCAGTCGAAAGACACAGAACGGTTTGCTTCGCATCTCCCGGAGTATCCGGTCTTTGCAAAGGCGTTTAAGCAATGGAAAGCAGATCTCGACTTGGAATCAACGGACAAGAGACGTTATCTTCCGTTTCAGCATCCGTACTATGCTTTTAAGTTGACACAGTCAGGAAAAAAGCAGGATGTGAAAGATCTTCTTGAATTCTTTGAAATGTTGACGTCACTGGATGCACAGATCAAGAGCGGCACCAGGTACGACCGTATCAGAATGGAATGCGGTTTACTCAAGGTCTGATGATCTTCATTCATATTATCCTCTTTATTCTTACTGTCGGTTCAACCCTGTTTTTTGGAGGTCCGCTGTACAGTCTTGCAATAATGACCATTTTGCTGTCGCATGAAATGGGCCATTATTTTATGACGAGGCGTTACGGTATACCGTCGACGCTCCCTTTCTTTATTCCGTTTCCAATGGAGCCTTTCGGTACATTTGGCGCCATTATCAGGATGAAAGGAATAATTGTAAATAAGCGGGCACTGTTCGATATCGGCGTAGCAGGACCGATATGCGGGTTCGTTGTCGCGATGCCTTTTACAATAGCCGGAATTCTGATGTCGTCCGCTCAGGTGCCAATAGGAGCGGGGAGGGAGTTGGGGGAACCGCTGTTCTTTGTTATTTTGCAGAGCATCTTAATAGGAGATATTCAGCCCGGGCTTGAACTGGTGCTCCATCCCTTTGCATACGCGGGCTGGGTTGGACTGTTCGTAACGGCGCTGAACTTGTTACCGGTCGGTCAGCTTGATGGCGGTCACGTTATTTATGCCGTTTTCGGAGAAAAGAGTAAATGGGTTTTTCGGGTTTGCATTATCGCCCTTGCCTTTCTTGCCGTTTTCTACAGTCCCGGTTGGCTTACGTTGGTGGTGCTGCTACTGCTGTTTGGGATGCGCCATCCGCAGCCTTACGATGTCGAAACGAATCTGGATGCCGGGCGTAAAGTGGTGGCCTTCATTGTTCTGATGATCTTCGTCCTTTCTTTTGTCCCTGCTCCTTTCCCTGAAATGAAGACAAGCAATCTTATCGACATGTTCAAGAAATAAGAGGCTAAAGGCAAAAGGTTGAAGGAGAAAGGGCAAAGATGCAGCGTGCAGGGTGATAAGGGTGGGCTGCGAAGATCGAGAATTTACCGAACAAAAAAGCGTGAATCAATAAGATCCACGCTTTTTTCTTTCTAAGCTGTTTTGGTAACCTTTAGCCTTGTACCTTTGACCTTTTACCTCTTCTCAGAAGACAGGTCGGACGCTTTTTGCCGGTTTCAGGTCTATGCTGGTAATTACCTCGGCAAAATTGAGTACCTTCTTGTAATCTTTCCTTCCCGCAATAATATCCTGGGCATCGTTTTTGTTGAGATAGACGTGCAGATATTCAATGAATCCGCCATTTGAATTACACTGTGAAAAATCGCGTACGGGCCAATAAATGCCGAAAGCAAGTCCTTCGATGCCATCTCTTTCCAGATCGCCCGGTCTGAGAAGTTTCATATATTTTGGTACTTCAAGTAACGCATACGAAAAACGTTCTTCTCCTTTCGTGGTGTTTACATCGAATGAAATCTCAGGGGGTCTGACAAACGTCATCAGATACTGATGAGGCTTGTCCTTCTCGTCTCTTAGCGTGGCAATACCGATACCCTCATTAAAGAAATTGATTCTCGAGGCGTTGTACCTGGTGTAAAGATCCCTGAAAAGGTCCGTGTTCTTACCGTAGAGCTCCTGTGATCTGGAGTCTGAGTAGACGGTCTTAATGCTCTCGGATTCGTTCCTGGCCATATAAACCGGTCCGGCAGCACACGAACAGAGAAGAAGCAGTACAACACACATTGCGGCATACATTTTCATTGTTATTTTCCTTCCTTTTTGAGTAGGTTTACGACCTCAGTAAGATCTTCCCGGATTTCGTATAGAATGCGCTTGTGGTTTGCCATATACTGTTTTGCGCCATCGATGGTAAACCTCTTCTCATGCAGCAGTTTCTTTATGGTGAATATGATGTCGAGGTCTTTCTTTTTGTAGAGTCTTTGACCTGTCGGGCTCTTTACGGGTTTTATGTCTTTGAACTCCTGTTCCCAGTACCTGAGGACGTGCGGCTTCAACCCTGTGAGATTACACACCTCTTTGATCCTGTAAAAAACCCTGTCAGGGATGGCTTTATTGTTCATTGTTTCGACGCGGCATTTATTTCATCTTTCAGAACCTGACTTAGCCTGAAACTCAGAACCTTTCTCTCTGTGATCTTGATTTCCTGTCCGGTCTGAGGATTTCTCCCGCGCCGTGCCTTCTTTTTTCGTACAAAGAAATTCCCGAACCCGGAAATCTTCACATTCTCATCTGCAGCCAGGGTGTCTTTGATAATCTCAAAGAACCTGTCCACAATATGAGCGCACTCTCTTTTCGAAAAACCGAGCTTTTCGTAAAGGTCTGTAACGATGTCGATCTTTGTCATTTATCCTCCTTATGTCCTCAAGGAAATTCCTTCAGTACTTGAAAGCGTCTTAATAATGGCTTCCTGTAAAATGTTTACAGTTTCATCTTTCAGAGTTTCTTCGAATGACTGGAATGTCACGCGGATAGCAACGCTACGCATTTCCTTCCTGAACATGTCGAAAATTCCTACGGATGTAATCAACGGAGAAAGCGATTTGATATTATCTGCGAGTGACCCAATAGGGACAGTGTCGCTCACGTAAAATGAGAAATCCCTTGTCACCTGAGGATACCTTGGTATTGGCTTATATTGTACGGCAAAGTTGCCGGCGTGAATTGACGGGTCGAGCTCGACTTCGGCGCAGTAAACCGGCTGTTCAATATCAAATGCCTTTAGTACATCGTCGGCGATCTGGCCAACCCATCCCGTCTTGACGGTATTGACAAAAATATCCGCGCTTCTGACGGGATGTAAAAAAGGCTCGTTGGTCGTATTAAAAGATAAGCTGGCGCCGATGCTGTCCATGAATCCTTCTATTATACCTTTTATATCAAAAAAATCGAAATCAGTAAATTTCTCTCTCCAGTAGAATTCTCTTTCTTTTCCGGTAATAGCAAAGCAGAGGGACACCTTTTCAACTGGATGTTTCCCTTGATTGGCAGTAAAAACCTTACCCCTTTCAAAAAACTTCAGATTCTTAGTACCCCGGTTCAGATTGTAAGCTAAACTCTTGAGCACCCCTGGTGTCATCAGGGTTCTCATATGAGAGAATTCCCGCGATATGGGATTCATGATCTCTACCATATTCGATCTGCTGTCAGTTGGCGGGATGTGTAAGTTTTGAATGTCCCTGACGTTTGCAAATGCAAAATTGATGATTTCATAAAAACCGGCGGCTACACAGTAGGAGCGTACTTTATCGGTGAGTATATCCTGTTTTGTAAGTTTTTGGGATTGGACCGTCGTAACGGGCTGTGTGGCTGGTATATGTTCATAGCCGTGAATCCGTGATATTTCTTCGATTATGTCAGCCGGTTCATTGATGTCGTGCCTGAAATTCGGCACTGATACCGCGAACCCCTTTTCGCCTTCATCCGTGATATGCAAGTCAATAGAACGCAGCGCCTGATTGATTTCCTTTTGTCTGATGTGAGTGCCCAGAAGTCCGTTCACATTACTGTAGGTAAGGAAAACCGTTTTCGGCCTCTGTTTTTTGAATATCTCACGTTTTCCGTGAAGGATGTGTCCGCCAGATACCTGTTGCATCAGATGGACTGCCCTGTCGGCAGCGAAGCCGACGTTGTCCAGATCTATCCCCTTTTCGAAACGCAGCGAAGCTTCAGATTTGATGCCCAGACGTCTTGCCGTTTTTCGTACGTAAATCGGATTGAAATAAGCGCTCTCAAGCGCCATATTACAAGTATTTTCCGTAATTTCCGAGTTCTCGCCGCCCATGATACCGGCAATTGCCACAGGGCCTGAGCCGTCGCAAATGAGGATGTCGCCACCTTCGAGTTTCCTGTCCATGCTGTCAAGGGTACGGAAGGTCTCCTCTTTATCGGCCAATCGCACTTCAATTCTCTTGCTGTTTATACGGTCATAATCAAACGCGTGAAGAGGCTGTCCTATCTCAAGCATTACGTAATTGGTGACATCGACAACCGTGTTGATGGGCCGCATCCCGCATTTGCGCAGACGATGTTTCATCCAGAATGGCGAATTCTTAATCGAGATATCTCTGATCATTCTCAACACATATCTGGGACATGCGTCCGTATTCTTGATGTCGAGTGATATGTTCTCTGCTGTCGATTCTTTCTCTTCCCCGATTTCAAAATGAGGAAGTTTCGCTTTTTGATTCAGTATACTGGCAACCTCTCGAGCAATACCCAGCATACTCATGCAGTCACCCCTGTTGGGTGCGGTATTGATATCGAGTATGGAATCGAATATCCAATCTATTTCTTTCAGGTTGGTGCCTGTCGAAAGATCATCAGGCAGGATAAAGATACCACTGTGGTCGTCTGAAAGGCCAAGCTCACGTTCGGAACAGAGCATACCGTAAGATTCCACACCGCGCAGTTTCTTCTGTTCAATGACGAAATCCCCGAGGCGGCTTCCCACTGTTGCAAGGGGGACTCTGTTGCCTTCAGAAATATTTCTGGCTCCACAAACTACAGTTAGATCTTCTTTCCCTGTATCAACGGAACAGATCGACAGGTTGTCGGCATTCGGGTGTTTTTCAATGCTTTTGATTGTGCTTACGATAACACCGTCAAATATCGGTGAAAGGGTTTCGATAGCTTCTACTTCGAGCCCTCTTAAGGTAAGACGTTTTGCAAGCTCCTGAGGATCGACATCTATGATGACAAATTCCTTGAGCCATTCAAACGGGACTTTCAATCAGATCACCTCAGAATTGCGAAAGAAATCGAATATCGTTGTAATAGAATTGCCGTATATCGTCAATCCCGTATTTAATCATCGCTACACGTTCAACACCCATGCCGAATGCAAACCCGGTGATTTGTTCCTGGTCATAGCCTACATTCCTGAAGACCTGAGGGTGGACCATGCCTGAGCCGAGTATTTCCAGCCAGCCTGTATCCTTGCAAAGTCTGCAACCTTTGCCCTTGCAGATGACACAGCCCATATCTACCTCAGCTGACGGTTCTGTGAACGGGAAATAACTGGGTCTGAAGCGAAGGGGTGTGCCCTCTCCGAACATTTCAGTAATGAAAAGACTTAAGATACCTTTCAGATCTGAAAACCGTACTTTCTTGTCGACCATCAGACCCTCGACCTGATGGAACATAGGGGTGTGAGAAACGTCGTGATCGCAACGGTATACCGCACCCGGAGCTATAATCTTCACCGGAGGAAGTTGAGACTCCATTGTCCGGATCTGAACAGGTGAGGTATGTGTTCTCAGTACTGTTCCCGGTGCTACATAAAAGGTATCCTGCATATCACGGGCAGGGTGATCACCGGGGAGGTTAAGCGCCTCAAAGTTGTAATATTCGAGTTCGATGTCAGGACCTTCTGCAACTGAAAAGCCCATCGATACGAATATTCTGATGATTTCGTCAAAGGTTTGCGTTATCGGATGTTTCTTCCCGATCTGAGGCGTTTTGCCCGGCATGGTAATATCTATCCGTGCCGCACGCTCTTTCTGTTCTTTTTCGCGGGTTTCATAATTTGCTTCAAGCTCATTCACCCGGTTTTCTGCCCAGGCTTTGAGATCGTTGATAGCTTTTCCAGCCTCCCGGCGCAACTCTTTGTCTGTGTGCTTGAGTGTGTCGAGAGACTCCGCGAAGAGACCCTTTCTCCCAAGAAGCAATATCCTGGCTCTACGAACATCATCGAGACTATTTACAGAGGATATTTCATTTTCTACTCTGTTTTTAAGTTCGCCGATATCCAATATACACCTTACTTGGTCATTGCCTCTCTGACTTTTCCGATCACCTGCTCGAAACCGGCGGGATCGCTGACCGCCATCTCTGCCAGTGATTTCCTGTTCAGCACGATGTTGGCGGCTTTCAGACCATTCATAAAGCGGCTGTAAGTTATGCCGTTTGATCTGCAGGCAGCGTTAATCCTCACGATCCACAGTGACCTGAAATCCCGCTTCCTTTCTTTCCTGCCGCTATAGGCATTCTTAAGAGCCTTAAAGACGCTGCGTTTCGCAACGCTGTACACATTCTTACGCCGCGCGACCATTCCACTTGCGAGTTTGAAAAGTTTCTTCCTTCTTCTTCTTGCCTTAAATCCTCTTTTTACTCTTGGCATTTCTCTACACCTCTTATGAATATGGCAACAATGCTTTTATTCTTTTGATATCATTCTGATGAACAGTATCCACTTTTGAGAGTCTTCTCTTTTCTTTCGGTGACTTTGAAGAAAGCAGATGACTATGGAATGCTTTTCCCCGTTTTATTTTACCTTTCGCGGTGATCTTCACCCGTTTCGCCAATCCCCGGTGTGTCTTAATCTTAGGCATCCTAACCTCCTTTACTTTGCGACCTTAAATTTGCTACAGAGGGGCGACGATCATCACGATGTTTCTGCCATCGAATCGTGACTTCTGCTCAATTTGCCCAACATCCTTGAGATTTTCAATGATCTTCTGTGCAAGTTTTTCTCCCATATCGATATGGAGCACTTCTCTTCCTTTGAACATGATAATAATCTTGACCTTATTCCCTTCTTGAAGGAACCCTCTCAGATGCTTCAGTTTAAACATGAGATCATGTTCCTCAATTTTGAGGCCAAGTTTCATTTCTTTTATATGGATTACAGCCTGTTTCTTCTTTGCGTCATGAGCCTTTTTGGCTATCTGATACTTGAACTTGCCATAATCCATGATCTTACAAACAGGCGGAGTTGCAGTCGGTGATACCTCTACAAGATCCAACTCCTGTTCTTTTGCCAGCCGCAGCGCTTCTGTTGTGGGCACGATTCCCAATTGTCTACCGTCATCAGAGATTAATCTTACTTCCCGTGCCCTGATCTTTTCATTAATGTTGACGGTATCCTTGGCTTCCTTTGCTATAGGGCTCACCTCCTGAATGTATTATCTTCTTTAACCTGTGCTACAAAATCCGCCACTTTTATATCCTTCAATTCCCCACCATCGCGCCTGCGCACAGTGATAGAATTGTTTTCTTTTTCATTCTTACCCACTATCACAATATAGGGGATTTTCTTAACCACACTCTCTCTGATTTTTAAACCGAGTTTTTCATTTCTGGTATCAAGTTCAGCCCGTATGCCTTCATCGATCATAGTATCGAATATGTTTCTGACATACGTTTCCTGATCATCAGTGATATTCATAATCATTACCTGGACAGGTGCGAGCCATACCGGGAATTTGCCGCCAAAATGTTCGATCAACACCCCGATGAATCGCTCCATTGCCCCGAGCACAACCCTGTGCAGCATCACGGGACGTTTCCGTTTGCCGTCACTGTCCATGTACGTGAGTTCGAAACGCTCCGGGAGGGCAAAATCGCACTGGATGGTCGCGCATTGCCATTTCCTTCCAATTGCATCTTTCAGCTTGATGTCTATTTTTGGTCCGTAGAACGCACCGTCGCCTTCGTTCAGATCATATGGAAGTTTCTCGCTGTCGAGGACTTCCTTCAACGCACGTTCAGCTCGTTCCCAGTCTTCATCGGACCCGATGGACTGTGAAGGACGCGTGCTGATTTCCATTTCGAATTTGAAACCGAATATTGCCATAACATCCTGAACAAAACGTATGATGTTCAGAATCTCCTGATGGAGTTGATCCGGTCGGCAGAATATGTGAGCGTCGTCCTGGGTAAATTCCCGGACCCGCATCAGGCCGTGAAGCACGCCTGATTTCTCGTGACGTGACACTGTTCCCAGTTCAAAGTACCGTAGCGGGAGGTCACGGTAGCTCCGTATCTGAGATTTGAAGACCATTATATGAGAAAGGCAGTTCATCGGCTTAATGCCGTATTCCACCTCGTCAATCTTGGTAAAGTACATGTTTTCACGATAATTCTCGAAATGTCCGGATTTCTTCCACATATCGAGTTTGAGAATGTGAGGTCCGTAAACGAACTGATAACCGCGCTTCAGATGCTCCTTTCTTTCAAAGTCCTCCAACAAGTATCTCAGCAAGGCGCCATTCGGGTGGTAAATAACGAGCCCGGCGCCAACCTCATCGGAGACACTGAAAAGATCAAGTTCTTTTCCAAGACGCCTATGGTCCCTTTTCTTCACTTCTTCAAGGAATACGAGATACTCCTTTAGGGATTCTTCATCCGGAAACGCAGTTCCATATATCCGGGTGAGCATTTTATTGTGTTCGTCGCCCCTCCAGTATGCACCGGCAAGAGATAGGAGTTTAAAAGCTTTTATCTTGCCTGTCGAAGCTACGTGAGGACCACGACACAGATCAGTGAAAGAACCCTGGGTAAAGGTATTTACCTCGGAATCTGTTATATCTTTGAGGAGTTCGACCTTGTATATCTCACCGTTTTTATCAAAGTATTCAATCGCCTCATCGCGCTTCATAACTTTTCGTTCTATAGGTATGTCTGCCGCAATGATCTCTTTCATACGTTTTTCAATGCGTTCCAGATCTTCCTCTGTAAACCCGGGTTCGTAGTCAAAATCATAATAGAAGCCTGTCTCTATGGAAGGACCTATGGCTACTTTGACCTCCGGGAACAGGTCTTTTACGGCCTGCGCCATGAGATGCGACGTGCTGTGCCTGAGAATATCTAAGTTTTCACCCATTTACGTAAAGCTCCACCATATAGTATTCTAATCTATGAACAAAGTAGACCGAACAAGAAAGATATTATTACCATTTTTGATTTTCCTTGTCAATTCTTATAGTTAAAGAAGTTGAGAATTTTTTATGATGCGAGTAAGGAGGTAAAACACAGCTTTCATCTATGATCTCTCCTGACAAAGAAGCCCACGTTATCAACTACAGGTTGATTAGAATATTCTTTGTGTGTATTGTATTCTGGTCAACATTTTAATATAATAATGTTTAATATGGATTTTGGAACCAAGCTCAGGTTGTTAAGAGAGGGGCATCAGCTGAAACAGATCAATTTGGCGAATGCCCTTAGCGTAAGCCCGCAGGCGGTTTCAAAATGGGAACGTGGAGCGAATCTGCCCGATATAGACATACTTCAACGAATCGCGAAACTGTTCGACGTAAGCATCGATCATTTGCTGGGTATGACAACCCCCGGCAACGGGAGTTTTGAAGCCACGGTATTGTGTACGGGTGTAAATCAGTTTGCGGAACGCTCACTCGTTACGGGATCAAAGGACATAGCGGATTACATCAATGGGTTGTTTTACCAGTTGACCGAATCTGTTCTCAAATTTGACGGCATACCGGTTAAATACCTGGGTGACGGATTTTTAAGCTTCTTCTCGGGTCCTGACCACGCAGACAGGGCAGTACGGGCTGCGATGTACGCGAAGAAAGTCATATACCAGAAGGAACTCGTCATTTCTCTGAATTCAGGCGAAATTTTTCTGGGTCTGATCGGTCACCCCCATTACGCAATGAGGGACATAGTCGGCGAAACGGTAAACGTTGCTTTTTTGATGCTGAAATGGATAGGCAATCACTGCAGGTCGGGTGTTGCAGGAACAGAGGCAGTAATGAATCGCACAAAAAGCACATATGAGTCTGCGCGCCACGCTCATGTCGGGGTCGATCTTCTGAGCGGAAAACACGTCAATATGTATGAATTCGTGCACGAAATCCCAGGGGAGGACAAACGTTGAAAGTAAACATGAAACGCTACGGACTGTATCTTTTCAGATGGCAGCTTTCAACCCCCATTCTCGCCGGCGTCTTACTGGCGATGTCGAGAGTTGACAAAATCACTGCAACCATTATTGCTAATCTGATGGGTGGTCTCATATTCTACTGGGTGGACCTGTTCATCTTTACCTCACAAAGACTGAATGTTGAATGGGAGGTAAAAGATATCGTAACATGTGTAGACTGTGAAAGGGAGGCACGCGGGTACCGGATAATCCGGGCAAAGGGTTACGACAAGACCAAAACCGGCGCCCCTGAATTTCGCTGTGAAGAGTGTTCAAAAAAGAAGACGGAAGAATTACGCGAACGCGGTATTCAAGTGTAGCGGCAAAGACAGGAGAATGATTATGGAGACACAGCTAAGCGTATTGCTCCTCAGCTATACGCCGGACCCCGAAAGAACCATCAGTGCGGCAGCGAAGCTTTGCTACAGTAAGGCCAATATAAAGCAAATAGCATTGAAGGCGGCCTCGGAAGATCAGCAGGAATTTCTTTCGAAATTGACGGGTTCTGGACACTTGAGCCCGATAGAGCACGCCTCATTCAGTTTTGCTATTGAAGGCATATCTCGTGCCTGTTCGCATCAACTTGTCAGGCACAGGCTGGCATCATACAGCCAACAATCCCAAAGATACGTAAATCAGGCCAACCAGTTTCACTACATTATTCCGCCGTCCATCAAGGCAGATGATACGCTGCGTGAATCGTTTGAAAAGGCAATGGAAGACTCCAGAAGGGCATACGTCAAAATGAATGAAATGCTCATGCAAAAAGGATTGATGTCCGAAGCTGCAAAGGAAGATGCACGCTTTGTACTGCCGAATGCGATGGAAACGAGAATTGTAATGACCATGAACGCCCGTGAACTTCTTCATTTCTTCAGTCAGCGTCTCTGTAACAGGGCACAGTGGGAAATTCGGGCGCTGGCCCTCGAAATGTTGAAGCTTGTCCTTCCGATTGCTCCAACTCTGTTTCGGAAGGCGGGACCGGGATGTCTGGAGGGGGCGTGCCCTGAAGGGGCGCATTCATGCGGAAAATCAGCCGAAGTCCGTCGGTTTTTCAAAGAGACAGTAGGTGCCGAGAGCCAGTGAATATTGAATAGTATTTAGCAGCACAGGCCCCGGGGTATAGAAACGGACCGAATCGAGTTTGGAATGACAGAAGTGGTAATCCCCTGTTCTTGCTGCTGCTGAACAGGCTATTTTACTTAGAAGTGCATAGGTGAAGAACAAGAAAACCTGCTTCAACCTCATGAATGTGTCTGACGATTAGCCATTCACGGTTCGCTATAGCATGCCGCTGCTCATCTGGTCAGCAGTCCCTTCGAAACGAGCTCCCAAATGTCTTCGCTGCTCAAGGGTTTAGAATTCTCTATATCTTCGGGGCTTACGTCCTTCGCCTCAACCCAGCAATCGTTTTCAAGAACACGCGGGAGGGGTTTACCGGCTGCGTCTCGCATGACAGTGAATATCCTCCCGTCCATTAATCTGGATACCACCGGCAATTTACCTATCATACCCACCTCCTGAGAAATTATATCACTCGCGTACGAAAGTGGCAATCATCACGACAATTGTTTTGACTCCAAGGTCTTTATTATGTATCCCGATGATCGCAGACATCTTCAATGACCTTGCAAGGGAATATATATAACGTGGATGCACGGAAAAAACGCTTCAGCAGAAGTCAAAGGATATATAAGCAGGTGTGCAGTAGGAAAAGCACGATGTTTCATTGCAAAGATCGGTCACAAGGGCGGTTGAACAGTTGCAGACTAACTCTATCAACAAAGGATGCAGAAACAGTTGTAAGGCAATCAGGGAGTTGCTATCTAAATGAGAAATTGTAACTCTTTGATATCAATGGTAGGCGCACGGGGTTTTGAACCCCGGACCTCTACCGTGTCAGGGTAGCGCTCTCCCCCTGAGCTATGCGCCTA
>CAYYLU010000068.1:0-13452 GCA_964472475.1 uncultured Syntrophus sp.
ATACAGGGGTTTGAGCCTGATTCTTGTTGAGGCTGACCGCGCAGGTGTTTCGGCAGCCGATGTTGGGCCAAAGATGGGGGTAGGTCTCTGTTACACGGCGGAAGTCGTCTTTGATAACGTGAGGGTACCCTTATCCAACATGATAGGACAGGAAAACAGAGGTTTCTACCAGTTACTCAAGTTCTTCAACGAAAGCAGGGTTGAGGTAGCGGCGCAGGCGCTTGGTATCGCTCAGGGTGCATTCGACAGAGCCATTGCATTCGTGAACCGGAGATGGCAATTTGGCAAGACCATAGCTGAATTTCAGAACACCCGCCATAGATTGGCAGATATGGCCGTTAAGATCGAGACCGCGAGATTGCTGGTTTACAAAGCGGCACTTAATATCAATACGGACAAAACTGACCCTGGACCGTTCTCGTCTATGGCCAAGATGTATGCAGCCAAAGTGGCGGTGGAAGTCTGTGACGATGCAATTCAGTTGCTTGGAGGCCGCGGTTATTTGCTGCAATATGAACTGGAGCGGTTTTATCGGGACGCGAAGATTACAGAAATATACGAAGGCACAAAAGAGATCCAGAAGAATACAATCGCATCCGAAATACTGGGTAGATGAATGATTGTGGCGTACAATGCCTCTGCCGGAAAAATTATGCTTATTTGCCGCATGAACTCTCTCGGAGGCTACACAGGAGGTGGGAGATACGGGTATGGGTGTTGAAATAGAACGCAGATTCCTCGTGCAGGGCGATGCATGGAAAACTGGTAAAGCCGAAACCGTCAGGCAGGGCTACCTGAACCCGGATAAAGACCGGACCGTTCGGGTGCGCATCGCAGGAAGTACGGCTTTTCTCACGGTCAAAGGTGTTACGAGGAACCGGACGCGATCCGAATTTGAATATGAAATCCCCGTTTCAGATGCTCAGGAGTTGCTGAGCCTGTGTGAAGGGCTGATTATAGAAAAGGTACGCTATACAGTGGTTCACGCGGGTGCGAGGTGGGAAATTGATGAGTTTCGCGGCGCCAACGCCGGACTCGTGATTGCCGAGATCGAACTGCAAAGTGAAGACGAAATCTTTGAGAGACCATCGTGGCTCGGTGAAGAAGTCACCGATGATGCACATTATTACAATGCCAATCTCGTGAAATATCCCTATTCCCGATGGTGTAAAAGTTCTTCTTCTCAATAATCAAGTAACCGACATGGGCAGGATCGCAAAGGAGAAGGCTATCTTCCTCTAAGATCCTACCGGTGAGAACTGTCATCGAACCGGATTAGTTATGGCCAGGTATGTCTTAGCCATCTCCCGTGTGACCCCTTCACATTGTATATAACCGTCACGTCCTGTTACCCATGGATGCGGATCACCCGGTTTACGGTTTTTCAGCAGCCTCATTAGTCCGGCCGTATTGTCCACGAACGGGTGAGCATTAAGCGTGACATCGACACAGGGAGGGACAACAAGAGGTTTTTCGGGAGGATGACTGAATCGCCGCAGGAGCTTGACACGTCTCACGCTCGCCCACGGTTCTGGTGAGAAGCACAATTATTCGTGAAACAAATATGATAATGTGGTTAATGTCTCCACTCTGCAATTGCGGGTTGAATCCTGAGTAAGAGTATATTAAGAATAATGCAGCATATACTCTGGTACCTGGAGGAACAACTTTGACTGACATCGGTGTTTTTGTTGATTTTGGCAGTACCTATACGAAAGTGACTGCCTTTGACCTGAACGAAGAAGTGATAATCGGACAGGGCAGAGCGGAAAGTACAGTCAGGACCGACCTCACTATCGGGCTTAAGAATGCCCTTGCCGAGGCAGAGGCAAAAGCCGGAAAGAGTATCGGGTCAGCGGATATACGGCTCGCCTCAAGCAGTGCAGCAGGAGGCCTGCGTCTTGTTGTGATCGGACTTGTTCCCAGCCTTTCTCTGTCTGCCGGCAGAATGGCGGCTCTGGGCGCAGGAGCAAAACTCGTAGGCAACTACTCATATAAATTGAATCAATCCGAGGTAAAGGAGATTGCAGCCCTCGAACCTGACATCATTCTTCTTGTTGGAGGGACGGACGGAGGAAACGAAGAGGTAATTCTCCATAATGCAAATGTACTGGCAGATTCGGATATCAATGTGCCTGTTATCATGGCAGGAAATAAGGTCTGTGCGGATGAGATACGCCGCATTCTGGAAACACCAAAGCGGCTCGTGAAAGTCGTGGATAATGTGCTTGGGGAACTTGATAAACTGAATGTGGAGGCAAGCCGAAAGGCGATCCGTGAGGTGTTTATGGAGAGGATTGTCCATGCGAAAGGTCTCGACAAGGCGGAACAGCTCGTTGACAACGTGATTATGCCAACTCCTATGGCGGTCCTCAACGCTGCCCAGCTTCTCTCTAAGGGTACTCCACGGGAAGAAGGGCTGGGGGAGCTCATAATAGTAGATATAGGTGGTGCCACAACCGATATTCACTCCATAGCGGATGGCTATCCCAAAAGCGATAATGTCGGCAGAAAAGGTTTACCGGAGCCGTTCGCAAAAAGAACCGTAGAAGGAGACCTGGGCCTGCGTTTCAACGCGCTCTCTATCCTGGAGGCAGCAGGAGAAGCCCGTATTGCACAAAGTATATCATGCGAAGCATCCATTTGCATCGAAGAAAGAATCAGGTATGTCGCGGAGAATACCGGCTGTGTGCCGACAAATGATCCGGACTTCTGGGTAGATATTGGTCTTGCACGGGTCGCTACCGAGATCGCTGTCGAGAGGCACGCGGGTCACCTGGAACAGATCTACTCCCCGTACGGTGTATCGTTTACACAAATCGGTAAAGACCTGACTGATGTAAAGACCGTCATCGGTACGGGAGGTATCTTTGCCAGCGGACGGGAACCCCTGCTCATCCTCAAGGGTGCTCTCTTCTCAGAAAGAGAACCGCTCTCTCTCAGGCCGAAATCGCCGGACTTCTTCATCGACGAAAGTTACATTCTCTATGCAATCGGTCTGTTGGCCGAGAAGATGCCTGATGGGGCGTTGAGGATAGGGAAGAAGTACCTGAACAAGATTAGCTGATTGAATAAGGGTCCGGAACGGCTAAAGGACTGATTAAGTACTAAAGAGGCTAAATCACTCAGAACAATGAAATACCTGCAAAACAGTATAATAGAGGATTGGTCCAGCTCGAATAAGAAGATTGTAAATGGAGGTCGGAAATGTATCTTAAGGGCATTGAAAAGGAACTTCATGAAATTCATCGTTCAAATCACGGTCGTTCTTCTATTCGGTATGTTGTGTGTGGAGCCCTGTATTTCCTCTGGCCGCAGAAAAGTACCCCGGCTGTTCAGATGAGATTGTCATGGGATTGCTTTCTAGCGGACACGCTCACGCGTATGTTGGGAAGGTATTGTGAGAAATAACGCCAACTGTCTCCTTGCCGATGTCAGCTGCGGCAACGATGCTGCGGGTGAATGCACATGAACCGGTTTTTGTCCCGTAGGGTCGCGCTTGTGGGCTTTTACGGTTACGGAAACTTCGGCGATGACCTGATGGCGGTCATATTCGGGCGCCACCTGAGATTAAGTGGAATCCCCTGCTGCATCTTCCAGCTCTGCGCGCCTTACGCCGCGTCGGTCGGCCTCCCGGTGACCGACTCGATCGACGCGTTGCTCGGCCAGTCGGACGTACTGGTGTGGGGTGGTGGCGGTCTGCTCGTTTCGTGGAACGAGCGGCGATTCAGGAAGTGGTTTCCCGGCGTTGCGGAAAAATCGGCGGCCCTCATCGCCGAGGCGCGGAGGCGGAAACTGCCGATCATCGCTTTGTCCATCGGCGGATCCGGTGCCAGGATCCCGTCTCTGACGCCTGCGTATCGCGAGGCGGTTGTCACCAGTGCCGCGCACATCACCCTCCGCAGCCCCGCGGACCTTCCTGCTCTCGCGGCCCGCGGAATCTCCGCCGACTATTTCCCGGATATCGTCTGGCAGACACCGACACTGTTTCCGCAGTCGTTGCCACGGATCGGGGAGCGAACGCGAATCGGCATCGACGTGTACGGGGCGAACCTGGCCCGGCAAGCAGCGCAGTACTTTGTCGGGATCATCCAGACGCTCATCCGATTGCGCCCGGACTGCACGTTCGTCCTACTCAACTCGCGCAACGTGAGCCAAGGCGGTGACCGTCATCTCGACCATCTTCTGCACGGGCGGAACGTCGAGCGGTATCGCTTCCACCGACTGGAGGAAGACCTGGCGACGATCGCCTCGCTGGACTTGGTCTTGAGCACCCGCCTGCACATGTCGGTTGTGGCCCTTGCCTATGGTGTGCCGGCCATCCCTGTCTTTGTAGAGGCCAAGACGCGTCGCCTCTTTGCAGATCTCGACCTTGCACAACTCACGTGCAGCCACCTGCAAATGCCTTCCCTGATGCGACTGCTGGCTTCTCCCGCGAGACTCAGCCAGTGGCTGCGCTGCTATCCGCATCCCGATGTTGCTCGACTGGCACGGGAGAGTCGAGGACACCTCGACTGTCTTTCGGCGTGGGTCGGAGACAAATAGTCTGCCACGGGACATCAAGACGGGGGGAGCCTACTTCCTTGTGCTCCTTCCACAACTGCGACAGTGGGCACATCAACCGAATGCGCGTCGGATCGCTGATGTCGATCTGATCCCACCGGGCGACGTAGGATCGCACGCGGTTCCTGAACATTAATCTGACGCCCAACTGCAGCCCTTCGAGAGGAGCCCGGCACCCCAAACTGGGGCTACAGGGTGTGCCGATTAAAGGAGAAGGGGAAGCGCTCCCGATGCTTCTCGGTAAACACGTTCCCATATCAGTCATAAGCCCCACCGTTGCAAAAGAGCTGGTTGCTGCAGGAAAGTAAGAATTCTGTTCAGCTTCGAAGATCCAGCGCTGGACGGCTTCCAACATTTTCAGAGTGTCGGCCACCTTCCCGAGTCAACTAAGGTGCTGGTTTTAGTAAACGCTTAGTAGCAGTGAAATCCAGTCGATACGAACTCGGAGAAGAGCGCGAGAAAACGGGGCTGTCTGCCAATGGACTTGGCTGCCCTGATGCGTCAACGCTGAACACCAAAACTGGTATATATGCATGTGTGGTCGCAGCCAATGACTTTATCGCTGCGGTTGGTGAAGGGTTCAAGGCATTCGGAGAAGCGGTAAAATCTTCAAAAGACTACGCGAACGTCGGCGGCGCGATACGAGCGGAAAGACTAATGTACAATGATTCCAGCAAGTGGATCAAGGACGTTGTAGCAAATTACGTAAAAGAACAGAGAGATTTCTCCCAAAACGGAGGGCCGTATTCGGGAAATAAAGTAAGCGTGTCAGGCGCTGCACCGTATATCGTTAGGTGCCACCGAAGTGACAGCAGTCACATCGACTGAGGACTTCGGTCAACAGTCATTACCTTTCTTTGGGGATGCTTGACGAACCGGAGCAGACCGGTATATAGATAAAAGGCAAAGTTTGTCCCTTCGTGAGAACCGGTCATAGCTCTTACACCGAACATTCATTTGAGGAGATCTGAATTTGTCCGACCGCGTGGTTCATAATGATACTGTGCCCCCTCCGAAGATCTTCACACGTGATTATATCTTGGGTTTTCTCGCGCTCCTCACATTTTTAATTGTCAATTCAGCACTCTTCCCGGTCTTCCCAATATTTCTGAATGGACTGGGCTCCAGCGAAAGAGAGATAGGTATTCTCATCGGAATCTTCGGTGCTTCGTCGCTGTTCTCTCGATTTCTTGTAGGCGGCGCACTGACGAAGTATTCAGAAAGACTGATAATGATTTGCGGTACGTCCCTATTTGCCCTTACACTTGCCGCATGCATTGTTCTCAAGGCTTTCTGGCCTCTCTTTGCAGTGAGAATTCTTCAGGGGATAGCAATAGCATGTCTGGATACGGCCGCGCTTGCTCTCGTGGTGCGAGTGGCGCCGCAAGCGTACCAGGGACAGGCAATCAGCTATTTCATGTTAGCCCCAACGATTTCACTTGCCCTGGCAACTTCTCCGGGGGTCTATCTCATTAGTAATTTCGGGTCAACCGTATTTTTCGCTGCATGCGTGGGATGTTCTTTGATGGCCCTTGCCTTTTCTTACAGGTTAACCAATCCTGGCGGTAGAGGACAGATAAAATCAGATGAGAACGGGAAAGGCGGATACATCGATCTTAAGATGATGCGACCCGCTATTGTCGGTTTTTTTCATAATTTTATTTGGGGGTCACTGACTGCATTTGTGCCGCTTCACGCAATCCGTTCGGGTATAAAGAATCCGGGCCATTTTTTCCTCGCGATTTCACTAATGGTCCTGATTTCACGCATCTTCGGATCAAAAATCGTAGACGTGTACAGTAAAAGAAAGATCATTGTAGTGAGTATAACTATATCAATGGCCGCAGTGATTTTGGTCTCGTTCTCCAGCACCGTCACTGTTCTATTCTTGGCCGGTCTGCTCTGGGGTATTGCGGGAGCTTTCATATTTCCTGCGTCAATAGCATTCGCTATTGATTACACAGGGTCTTCCAGCGGACCTTCTATCGGGACCTTCAGGGCATTGATGGATCTGGGTCTGACGATCGGACCGATGGCCATGGGCCTTATCGTACCAGTTATGGGGTATAGACTAATGTTTCTCAGCCTGCTGTTCATCTGCCTCATAAATTTAAGTTATTTCTATTTCTGTTTGAGGAAGACAAAGCGCGGGATGTGACTTGTTCTCACGCCGGGAAATGTCATTATTGAGATCTGATTCAATGTGCACCAGTGACTGCTGTTTTAGGCGCTGGCCGTCGGGACAGATTTACCCTTTTCTGATGGGGAAGCGGCCACTTTCGAAAAAGACTGAATTTTGTGCCGAACGTGATGTCCTATTTGATGAGCTATACGACGGTCCCTCATCCGGGATCCAACAACCTGGACTGATACCCGCATCTCTTTTCCGTTAGGTCTCCCTTTGACGACCGATATGCCTATTGCTCTGATAACGGGTTGAAAGTATGTTTTTCCTGTGTTCGGCGCTCTGCATCCGGTACATGATGAGATTGGTGTTTGATCCGAATATGCCACTGGCCAGGTTTTCAGCAAGGAATGTGTACGGGTAGCCAAACCTTCGTGCAACATGTGACACCGCTTGTCCTGAAGGTGACACGTGTGATGGAAATTGGGTTTCTATGATATCCCTTGCCCTTGCCTCTGCGATGTAATCAAGAACAGGGTTTTCAATAGGTCTCGTAAGCCCGGTATTTTCCCGCTCAGCATTTGTAAGCTTTATTATGAGCTCTCTCGAAAGTTCCTCGTTACCGGACATAGTCTCGCCACGCACACAAGCAGGTTGTGCAACCGACACCAGTGACACGATTATCGTAATTATTTAGTAAGGGCAGAAACTGATTTCGAGCCGCGCCCGAATGTGCATTCTATTTTCTATCGTGAAAAAATACCAAAGCCCACCCGTACGATTGCAACATTCGTATAGGCTACTATAGTATAGTTTCATGCGGAAAATAAGCTGCAAATCCGGTATTTTGCTGCGGCCGCCCTATTGGTTCATAGCCACGCGTACAGCTTGCGTCTCCGCAAGGGCCTGGTTGTATCTCTCAAGTTTTTCGGTGTAGCTCTGTGTCCTTCGTGCAAGCTCGGCGGCAGCTTGAGGGTTGTTTTGCGGTATTCTTTGTATGGCAGCCTTATCCGAATCCAGCTCGCGTTTAAGCCTTAGCACCTTATCGTGAAGACCTTCTTCCGGTGAGCCACTTTTCCCGTTAATATCGCTTATGGAATTCTTGACGGAGGCCACCGAAAAAGACTTCGATGAACCTGCATCTAATTGGACACCGAATATCTGCACGGATACCCAGGTTTCCGTTCCATTGAACGTACCTTTGATTACGGAAACTCCTATCTCCCTCATCCGCGAAGAGAGTATGTTCTTACGGTGACTTGGACTATTCATCCATGCGTCAATGAGATTGCCGTTTGTGCTGAAACTACCACGTGCGAGATTCTCCGAGATAACCCGGTACCGGTAGCCTGCCTTCAGCGCAATGTGAGATGCCTGCTCGCCCGTAGGAGAAACGTGGGAGAAATACTGTTTTTCCAGGATGTCTTTTGCCCTTGCCTCAGCAATGGAGTCAAGAACCGGGTTTTCGTCAAGTGTGGTAAGCCCCTCGCCCGTTCTGACACTATTGGTGAGTTGTATAATCGCGTCTTTGGTAAGTCTTTCTTGTTGCCGCGCCGGTGTGGCAGAAGCTATAAAAGGTAACGCTAGAGAAACTGTAACAAATGCTGCAAGAAAGACAAGCAGTATTCTTCTTGCCAAATTTGATTGAAGATGCCCCCCCGACTGCTTAACAGATGCAAAGAAGAATGACGCGTTCATAAATCCTCCTGACGATCCGCATCTGCCAGGAGACGCGCCAGATCTTTCGGTCTCCCCGGCAACCCTGCTGCCATGTCTTCACTTAAGAAGATTTAGGCAAGTGGTTTTGCGTCCCGGCCTTTCAACCGGTTTGCCTTTATCAGGATTACAATGTATCACAGGTGTATAACGACAAAAATGATAAATGTCACATTTTATCGGGAAGTCTGTCGGGTGATTGGGACCAGGAAAACCGCTCTAATATTCGATGGTGTCCAATTAAAACGCACCTTTTGAACTGTTCTTCCCTCGCATGTGTGCATGCTGAACAAAAAAAACCGTGTCACTTGCAGATTACTTGCTATAATTAACTATTATGCTCAAGTTGAGGAAGGAGAATGAGGGTTCAATTTTGCTATGGACTGGTGACGTTCCTGATTGTGGATTTCCAAACGTAAAAGCATGAAAGGAGGTTCGGCATGTGGAAAAATATCAGCACAGATAAAATCGGGACTTTTATTGAGCGTCATTTCGGTCCAAAAGGTCAACAGGTTCTTCTTGGTCCGAGCAGACCGGCAATCACGATATCGCGCCAGGAAGGCGCCGGTGGTCTTACGGTTGCCTCTTATCTTGCCGAGTATATGCAGAATCACACCGGTGCCCTTGACGAATGGACTGTGTTTTCACAACACATTGTTGCCAAGGTTCTCGAGGAGCACAAGTACGACAAGAGAATCGGAGATTTCATGAAAGAGGATCACAAAGGTACGCTCATGGATTCCATTGAAGAATTTCTCGGTTTGCATCCTTCTACATGGACGCTTGTGGAACAGACGAATGATGTTATCATGAAACTCGCCCGGATAGGCAATGTAATCCTCATAGGACGGGGAGCAAACATAGTCACGAGTCAGTTACCGAACGTATATCACGTCCACCTGGTCGGCTCTCTTGAAAAAAGGATCGAACAGGCTATGAAGGTGTTCGATCTCGATCGGAAGGCAGCCGTCAACTATATTGAAAAGAAGGATGCTGCCCGAAAGAGATATATAAAGGATAATTTCCACTGCGATATTAATGATCCGTTACTTTATCATATTGTAATCAATACCGATCTTACGGCGCATGATCAAGCTGCCCGTCAGATCGGGGCTGAGGTGATTGAGCGTTTCGGGTTGAGTAACGGCGTAAGGGTGAACGCGAGGCAGGCCGCGCACGTGTCGTAAAGCGAATTTCCTGGGAACGCGGCAGACCGATCAGCGCCGTGACTGCCTATCCGGAGTGTACGATTATTCAACTGTTTCCGCCTGTTAGGTTGACTGATCCGGCGGTTTCTGGTACTGTATTACTCTTATGCAAAGACAATCAGGCTGGAAGGAAAAATCAAAAGAAGAAATAAAGGAGATTTTTGTATTCTGTGAAGAATATAAGGAATTTCTTGATCGGGCCAAAACAGAACGAGAGGCCGCCGCATATCTGGAACGCTATTTGAAAATTTACGGTTTTCAACCTGATTTTTCCAGAAAGAAGGTTTATGCTGTAAATCGTGGGAAAGAGGTAATCGCCTATTCAGCTGGAAAACAAAACCCTTCAGCCGGCCTGAACATTATTGTTGCCCACATAGACGCCCCCCGGCTCGATTTAAAACCAAATCCGCTCTATGAAGATGTGGATCTTGCACTTCTGCGGACCCATTACTACGGTGGCATAAAGAAATATCAGTGGCTCGCAATACCTCTCGCAATCCATGGCATCGTGGTTAAGTCTGACGGAACCACGGTTGAGATTGTAATCGGTGAGTCAGAAGAAGACCCTGTATTTCTGATAGATGATCTACTTCCACACCTTTCGCGAAAAACACAGGACGAGAAAAAACTGTCCGAAGCCATAGATGGTGAAAAACTGAATATTCTTTTCGGAAGCTTACCGCTCACAGGCGCCGAAAAAGAACCGGTGAAACAGTTTGCCCTGAAATTACTTTCCGATAAGTATGGAATTCAGGAAAATGATCTTATAAGCGCTGAAATAGAAGTGGTGCCTGCATTCAAGGCGAGGGATGTCGGTATTGACAGGAGCATGATCGGGGCATACGGTCAGGATGACCGTGCTTCCGCCTTCGCGCTTTTGCAGGCGTTGAGTGATGTGGAGGAGCCGGAGCATTCGTGTCTCGCCATTTTCACGGATAAGGAAGAGATCGGCTCAGAGGGAGCGACCGGCATCAAATCCTCGTTTCTGCATCTTTTTCTTGATGATCTGATGGAGTGGCAGGGTCTCGAAACGAGTGAGGCGAAGATTCGCAGGCTGCTCTTCAATTCAAAAGCACTGTCGGCTGATGTCAATGCAGCGCTTAATCCCACGTTCCAGGATGTCCACGAGAGGCAGAATGCGGCATATCTGGGCCGTGGAGTATGCATCTCAAAGTACACAGGACATATGGGCAAAGTAGGAGCCAGCGATGCCAATGCCGAATTCGTCGGGCAGGTTACGCGGCTTTTCAATAATGAGAACATTATGTGGCAATCAGGAGAGCTTGGTAAAATCGATGAAGGAGGAGGTGGAACGGTAGCGAAGCACCTTGCCGTTTACGGCATGGATATACTCGATTGCGGCGTTCCGCTGCTGACAATGCACTCACCCTACGAGATATCAAGCAAACTTGACATCTACGAATCATACCGCGCTTTTAACGTCTTCTTCAGAATGTAATAGAGTTGTTCACGGAGGATTAGCACAGCAATGACAGAATTTGAGAAATTTGATGTACCGGATATTATACCCGTATTACCCGTTCGGGATATGGTGATGTATCCTTCCGTAATTTTGCCGCTTTTCGTGGGAAGGGATATGTCTATAAATGCTGTTGAAAAGTCACTCTCAAAGGATAGGCTGATTCTCGTCGCCGCGCAGAAAGATCTGACCGATGAAGATCCGCTTCCATCCAAAATCTACTCAATCGGGGTTGTTTCTCAAATCATGAGAATGTTGAGGCTTCCCGACGGCAGGGTAAAGGTCCTCATTCAGGGAATAAAGAAGGCGCGCATTGAAAAATATGTTCAGGAGACGCCTACATTCCTTGCAAAGATCTCAGCGATTGAAGAGCCTGTCATAACTGAGATCACTCTCGAAATAGAAGGCCTGATGCGGTACGTCAAAGAAGAGATGGAGAAAGTTGTCTCCATGGGCCGCATGGTACCGCCTGACATATTAATGGT
This sequence comes from uncultured Syntrophus sp., assembly GCA_964472475.1. GTDB lineage: Bacteria > Desulfobacterota > Syntrophorhabdia > Syntrophorhabdales > Syntrophorhabdaceae > PNOF01. Next base: position 11,578 of record CAYYLU010000068.1, read on the forward strand.
ACTCGATACCATTGATGAACCGGGCCGCCTGGCCGATGTTGCTGCTGCGAACCTGGGTTTAACCGTAGAGAACGCCCAGGAGGTTCTCGAAATCGTCGATCCGGTCAAGAGGTTAAGAAAGCTTTCAGAGATTCTTGGCAAGGAAATCGAGCTGCTTAACGTACAGGCAAAAATTCTCTCGCAGGCAAAAGAGGAGATGTCCAAATCTCAGAGAGAGTATTTCCTTCGTGAACAGATGAAGGCGATTCGGACGGAACTTGGCGAGAGCGATGAACGCAGCGAAGAGGTAGAGGACCTGCGTAAACGCATCAAGAAAGCAAAGATGCCTAAAGAAGTGGAAAAAGAGGCGAATAAACAGCTTGAACGCCTTGATATGATGCATCCTGACGCTGTGGAATCAACCATGGTCAGGACGTACATAGAGTGGCTTGTAGAGCTGCCCTGGAGTGTTTCGACAAAGGACAATATAGATATCAGGAAGGCGCACGCCATTCTTGATGATGATCATTACGATCTTGAAAAAGTGAAAGAGAGAATTTTGGAGTTCTTGAGCGTCCTGAAGCTGAAGGGAGAAATGAGAGGTCCGATTCTTTGTTTTGCCGGTCCTCCGGGAGTAGGGAAAACATCGCTCGGAAAATCTATAGCGCGCGCGATCGGGAAAAAATTTGTCCGTATCTCACTGGGCGGCATGAAGGACGAGGCTGAAATCCGCGGTCATCGTCGAACCTATGTCGGGTCCATGCCCGGACGCATCATTCAGAGCATCAAACAGGCCGGCACGAACAACCCCGTCTTTATGATGGATGAAATAGATAAGATCGGGAGCGATTTCAGAGGCGATCCGGCGAGCGCTCTGTTGGAAGTGCTCGATCCGGAGCAAAATAATGCATTTAGCGATCACTATCTGAATGTACCCTTCGACCTTTCAAAGGTAATGTTTATTACTACGGCAAACCGTATGGACACTGTTCCCTCCGCTCTGCGGGACAGGATGGAAGTAATCAATATTCCCGGTTATACCGAACAGGAAAAACTCCAGATAGCAAAAAAATACCTTATTCCCAAACAATTGAAGGAAAATGGATTGAATGATGATCGCCTGGAGATTGCAGACAAGGCAATGGAGAAAGTTATCCAGGAGTATACGCGGGAGGCAGGCTTGAGGAATCTGGAAAGGGAGATTGCCTCAATATCGCGAAAAGTAGCACGTAAGGTTGCCGAGGGAAATAGAAGCAAAGTGACTGTGACGGTCAAAAACCTCCATGATTACCTGGGACCTTCAAAGTTCCTCCCCGAAACACAGATCAAAGAGGACCTCGTAGGCGTAGCGACAGGGCTTGCGTGGACAGAATTTGGCGGTGATACCCTGTATGTCGAGGCGTCATGCAGAAAAGGCAAGAAGGACCTGTTGCTTACCGGCAATATGGGTGATGTCATGAAAGAATCTGTTCAGGCGGCGCTCACCTATATTAAGTCCAACGCAAAGAAACTGGGGGTTGACAAAGATGTCTTTAATGACCTGGAAATGCACGTCCACGTACCGCAGGGTGCAATCCCCAAGGACGGCCCGTCAGCCGGAATCACTATGGCGGTCGCCATGATGAGCGCCTTAACGAAAAAACCGGTGAAGCGCAAGGTCGCCATGACCGGTGAGATCACGTTGACCGGACGGGTACTCGGGATAGGCGGACTCAAGGAGAAAACGCTCGCCGCGCTCCGTAACAGAGTCGAAACAGTGATCATACCGGAGGAAAACGTCCACGAATTGGTTGAGATTCCTCCCTACGTCAAGAAGAAGATCACGTTTATACCGGTCAGGAACATGAATGAAGTAGTAAAGACGATATTCGGCAAAAAGTAAAAAAAGCAGTGTTT
>CAYYLU010000069.1:0-13412 GCA_964472475.1 uncultured Syntrophus sp.
TTAAGAATATTGACAGGAATACAATCGACCGCCAGTTCTCTCAAAGTGAAGGCAAGTTCCATCCTTTGCTCCATTGACTCGCCGAGGCCGATAATGCCCCCTGAACATGTTGAGAGTCCCGCTTTTCGAGCAGCTTTGACTGTATTGATGTCATCCTCATAATCATGTGTTGAACAAATCCTGTCGAAATAGCTCCGCGAAGTTTCAAGATTGTGATGATATCGGAAAAGACCTGCCTCACGAAGTTTCGTGGCCCTGGTTTCATCAAGCATGCCGAGAGAGACACACGGGTTAATCCCTAAAGCTTTGATACCTTTTATTGCTCCGTAGATCTCCTCCCACTCCTTTTCATCATCTATTCTTGTGCCGCTCGTTATGATACCAAACATGTGCGCTCCGGAGGATCTCGCCTGAACAGCTTTTCCGATCATCTCTTCTTGACTAATCAGCGGATATTCCGGTGCTCCGGTGCAATAATGAACGGACTGCGCACAAAACTTACAGTCTTCCGGACAGATACCCGACTTCGCGTTGACTATACCGCAAAGATTGACCCGATTGCCTTTGAAATAATCCGTGATCTCTCTTGCCGACGCAATGAGATAGAAGGGCTTCTCGGACCCATACTGGTTCAGCCTGTGGATATCATCCGTGTCTATCGGAACCCCTTCCAGAGCTTTCGATCTTATCTCGAGAATTCTATCTTCCATTTCCTCATCCTTTTTGCTCAATGGCAGAATATGTCACGCAGACATCGCACTTTATCAGGTGACTTGCAGCATTTTTTCCAGAGACCCCAGCGCTTTCTGACGAATATCTTCGTTGAGTTCAATCTTGAACTGAAGATTCGTCAGGGCGTGATGAACACTCTGCAATCTTGTACGTTTCATATTAGGGCAGACAAGGCCTGAGGACAAAAGGTAGAATACTTTTTCGGGATTGTCTCTTTTCAGCCTCGAGAGCACACCCATCTCGGTTCCGATGATAAACTTCTTCTGCTGTGAGGCTGTGGCAAAATCGATGATCTGTTTTGTACTTCCGACAAAATCTGCGAGATCGACTACTTCGGGCCTGCATTCAGGGTGAACAAGTACCAAGGCATCCGGATGCAGCGCCCTCACGGCGTCGACCTCTTCAGGGCCGACCCTCTGATGTGTCACACAGAATCCTTCCCAGAGAATCATTTTCTTGTCCGGCACCTGCCGGGCGATATATGTCCCGAGGTTCTTGTCAGGCACGAAGATTATCTCCTCCTGTTCAAGAGATTCAATGACTTTTACAGCATTTGAAGACGTACAGCAGATGTCGCATTCTGCTTTTACTTCGGCAGAGGTATTTATGTAACAAACAACCGCTGCGCCGGGATACTTCAGCTTCAGGTCCCTCACGTCTGCCGCGGTAATCATATCCGCAAGCGGACAGCCTGCATTTGGTTCAGGTAGCAGTACCGTCTTCTTCGGCGAAATTATTTTGGCGCTCTCTGCCATGAAGCGGACTCCACAAAAGACGATCAACTCCTGCGGCGCTTCCGCGCAGTACTTCGCCAGCGCGAAAGAATCCCCCACAGTATCCGCAATATCCTGCACATCGTCAATCTGGTAGTTGTGGGCTACAATAACCGCGTTCCGCTCTTTTTTCAGCCTCAGTATCTCATCAACAAGCTCGTGCTTTTCCATATCCAGCGTACCCTCTTCTATCCACTATTCACGAACGACTATTCATAATTCACGGCTTTTTGACTATTCACTATCAACTATTCACTAATTACTGCCGTTAATTATCCGCCTGCAAGCACCATAAACTTCGGTGCTTCAAAGATATCAACCTCTTTAATGCCTTTATCCTCCTTCTCGCGAAGGATAAACAGAAGCATGTCGAAGTCTTTAATCTGCCAGTTACTTACAATCCGCATAATGTCAGGGTTCCCCCAATCCCAGGTCCTTGCCTCTTCCAGATCGGTTGTCCTATCTGTCTTACGCTCAACATCAATGAGTCTTAGTTTGACTGTCGGAAACGCCTTGTTCTTTTCGGAATCACCGGCAGGCAATTGACCGGAGTTATCCAGCGCGTCAAAGATTGTCTCATCCTTTTTCGGTTCTACAGGGTACCCGGGACATGGACCTCCCTTGCCTTTGTAGACATTGCAGTCAGGGCAGTAGCCGTGACTCCACATTGAACAGTTCATTTGTTGTGTCTCCTTCTGTGCTTATCCGCCCGCAAACAGTATGCAACGCGGCGATTCATACATCGTTACTTCGTCAACCCCTTTGCTCTTCTTCTCCCGCAGGATGAAGAGAAGTGTTTCGAGATTCTTGATTTGCCAGTCACCAATAAGACGCATCTGATCAGGATTCCCCCACTCCCATGTCTTCGTCTCTTCCAGATCAACCATTCTCTGGGTCTTTTGTTCCACGTTGATCAGTTTCAATCTGATATCCGGCAGTGGTTCTGATCCCTTCATTACGGGATTGCCTGTTGCGCCCGAATCAAATTTCGGTGTGTGATTGGGATTCGGTTTCGTCGTGTACCCCGCGCACAGACCATCCCTTTCCCGGTGATCGTCACAAGCAGCACAGTCACCATGGCTCCAGACTGAACAGAAATCCTGATCAACTTCTTTCAATAAATCATGAATACCGATCATTCAATTCTCCTTCATTCAATAAATTGTATACAGACGGCAGATTTTTCAATTTCAACCGCCACTGATTTCAGACTCCTCAAGTCCCATGATTTTGGGATTCGGCCCGCAAAGCGGACAATCCGGATCCTTTCCGGTTTCTATAATATTCACCATAAGGGTGAGCGCGTCATATATGTAGAATTTGCCTATCATCGGTGTACCTATTCCCAGAATCAATTTTATAACTTCGGTGGCCTGAACCAGGCCGACCTGTCCCGGCACCACGCCGAGAACGCCAACCTCACTTCAGGTGGGGCTCGCACTCGCAGGCGGCGGTTTGGGGAAAAGACATCTCAGGCACGGGCCCCTGTGCTTCGGCCAGAATACACCGGCCTGACCACTGAACTGCACGGCGCCACCGAAGACGTACGGTTTTCCTACAAACCAGCATGCATCATTCAACAGAAATTTTGTATCGAGATTGTCCGTCGCATCCATGACTATGTCAAACCCGTTGATTATCTCAAGCGCGTTCTTCGATGTTAAGGCCTCAGTACGCGTGATTACTTTTACGTCCGGGTTTATTCTTTCTATCGCAGCTTTCGCAGAATCGACTTTGGACCTGCCCACATCATCAGTTCCGTGCATGACCTGTCTGTTCAGATTAGACAAATCGACACGGTCATAATCGATGACGCCAATGGTACCAATACCTGCTGCTGCAAAATAAAGGACGGCTGAAGACGCAAGGCCTCCGGCACCGACAACAAGCACCTTTGCGTTCAGAAGTTTCAACTGGCCCGCTTCCCCGATCTGCTCGAGGAGCATGTTCCGGCTATATCGATTCAGTTGATGTACATCAAGTTTGCTGTCCGATACAATCTCGCATCCCGCATTCAGCCATGCGTTGTAGCCTCCGGCAAGAGAACGTGCGTTCGCAAACCCCATCTCTTTGAGCCGTGAAGCAGGAGGTATGGAACGGGTACCGTTCTCGCAATAGACGAGTATGGGTACCTCTTTGTCTCCGGAGAGATGGTTAATCTCGCTCTCGATAATACCCGCCGGTACAAACCGCGCACCTTTTATGTAACCGAGGCAGATTTCTCTGTTACTCCGGATGTCTATAAGAACTACGCGGTCATTTTGCTGAAGGAGGTTTCTTGCTTCTTCAACCGCAATTTCAGTTTTATCTTTGGCATTATCCATTGCTCATACCTCCTTTAAAACGTCCCCGTTCCGCCACAGAACAAATATTCCGAGTTCCGCAAACAGATTGGGTAGAAACCGAATCTGCTCACCTCCACTGAGGTAGCACCTATTCTCTATATCAATTTTTTTATTGCCGCAATAATCTTTAAAATCTGCGAGACTCAGGAAATGCAGATTGGGCGTATTGTGCCACTCAAACGGCAGCGATGGTGTAACGGGCACTCTTCCTCTGAAGAATATCTGCGCCCTCGCCTTGATATACGCAAAGTTCGGAATACCGACGACTACTCTCCTGCCAACACGCAGGGCTTCTGTCAGGACTGTTTCGGGCTGCCTGACTTGCTGAATACTCTGGTTGAGAATTACGAAGTCAAACGTGCTATTTCCATATTCAGGAAGTCCCGTGTCTATATCATCATGGAACACGTTTAGCCCCTTTTCTACACATTCGATTATTGATTTGTCATCAATTTCTATTCCCTGGGCCTTCACATGTTTTTCCCTGATAAGAAGCGCTAACAGTTCTCCGTTCCCGCATCCTAAATCAAGAACCGATGCGCCATCACTCACTAAGCCAACAATTGCCCGATGATCAGCGTGGTTCACCGATCCTTTACCTCCTCTGACACTCTATCAAGAAAATGACCCACCAGTTTCGATTGCTCGTCCACCTCTATGAGGAACGCGTCGTGTCCGTAGGTGGAATTCAGTTCACAATACGTCGCATCCACGCCCGAACGTTTACATGCACGGGCGATCTCCTGTGATTGATGCGCAGGATAAAGCCAGTCCGATTTAAAGGCAATGATGAGAAATCTCGTGCGGGCACCTCTAAGCGCTGTGTCTAGGCCGTTGCCGTTTGTAAGGTTGAAATTATCTATTGCCTTTGTAATATACAGATAAGAATTCGGATCAAACCGTTTAATGAAATTGTCACCACGGTAGCGAAGATACCCTTCTATTTCGTAATCCGCGTCGAATTTGAACCTTTGCTTTGAGTCCTTTGTCCGCCTGCCAAATTTCTCGTTCATGGATTCGTCACTCATATACGTTATATGTCCGACCATGCGCGCGACACTTAAACCTTTCGTAGGAAGTCGGCCACCATAATAGTTGCCCTCATTCCAGTTCGGGTCCGCCATAATTGCCTGTCTGCCGACCTCGTTAAAGGCAATTTGCTGGGGTGAGTGCACCGGAGTTGTTGCAATGGGAATGGCGCTCGCGATCCTGTCCGAATGTGAGACGACCCATTGGAGCACCTGCATGCCGCCCATCGAACCGCCCGCAGCGCAAAGAAGTTTGTTGACTCCTAAATAATCTACAAGCTCGAGCTGTACATTCACCATATCGCCAATCGTAATGAGAGGAAATTCGAGCGCGTAGGGGGCATTTGTGAGAGGGCTAACAGATGAAGGACCGGTCGAGCCCTGACAGCCGCCAATAACATTTGAACAGATAACGAAATATTTGTTCGTGTCAAATGCCTTACCCGGGCCGATCATATTGTCCCACCAGCCAGGGTGTTTATCACCTTGATGAAATCCGGCTGCGTGTGCATCGCCGGTCAATGCATGAAGGATGAGAATGGCATTTGACTTTTCACGGTTAAGGCTCCCGTACGTCTCGTATGCGAGCGTAACCGGGCTTAATTTCTCGCCGTTCTCCAGTAGAAGCTCTTCGAAGGTAAAGTATTGCGTCTCCACAATCCCTATGTTCTTGCTTCTTTCCATCATTACTCTTGTTTTACCTGCTTTCACTATTCACCTGTCCTCGCTAAAGCGGGGGCTATTCACTATCAACTATTCACTGCTCTTCTCAGCGCCTGGTCTATGTCCTTTTCGATGTCTTCAAAATCTTCCAGACCGATTGAAAGACGTATAAAATCTTCGGTCACACCGGTCTGTTCCTGTTCTGCTTTTGTCAGCTGCTGATGCGTCGTCGAAGCCGGATGAATAACGAGGCTCTTCGTGTCACCAATATTCGCAAGATGGGAAAGAAGCTGAACGGAATTGATGAACCGCTTCCCTGCCTCCAGTCCGCCTTTGATCCCGAAACCCACAAGTGCACCATACCCCTTCGTCAGGTATTTTGCGGCTATTGCGTGACCCGGATAATCATCAAGACCGGGATAGTTCACCCATGAAACGAGCGGATGACTCTTAAGATAACGTGCAATCTTCATGGCATTTTCCGAATGTTTCTGCTGTCTCAACGGAAGTGTCTCGATACCCTGCAGGAGAAGAAATGCATTAAATGGGCTTAGGCACGGACCCAGGTCTCTCAGGAGCTGTACGCGTGCCTTTAAAATGAAGGCGAGGTTTCCAAGCCCGGGAATATCACCAAAGGCATCCCAGAATTTTAACCCATGGTAGGTTGGATCCGGTTCGGTGAACTCGGGGAATTTCCCGTTGCTCCAGTTGAATTTTCCTGAATCTACAATTAAACCGCCGATCGATGTTCCATGTCCGCCTACAAACTTCGTGGCAGATATCACTGTAATATCCGCTCCAAGCTCGATAGGTTTGATGAGTCCTACGCCTACAGTGTTATCTACGATAAACGGGATACCGGCTTTGTGTGCGACGCGAGCGATAGCCTCAAAATCCGGGACATCAAGTTTTGGGTTCCCTATTGTCTCGGCATAAATCGCCTTTGTTTTGTCCGTAATCGCTTTTCTGAACTCTTCGGGTTTTGAAGAATCGACAAACCTGGCCGAACGCCCCAATTTGGGGAACGTGTAATGAAATAACTCGTATGTACCGCCGTACAAGTTATTTGCGGAAACAATCTCATCTCCAACCCGAGTAATCGTCAGAAGCGCAATTGTCTCAGCTGCCTGGCCCGATGAGACTGCCAGCGCTCCGTTTCCCCCTTCCAGAGCGGCGATACGGCGTTCTAGTACATCATTGGTCGGGTTCATGATGCGTGAGTAAATGTTGCCAAATTCCTTCAGTCCAAATAGATTTGCCGCGTGGTCAGTATCTCTAAATACATACGATGTTGTCTGATATATCGGTACTGCACGTGCTCCCGTTGCAGAATCAGGTGTTTCCTGTCCCGCATGAATGGCTGTGGTCTGGTCTCTGTATGTTGACATTGAACTTTCTCCTTTTCACTGTAATAGTATTCGTCGAACGGGACTACAGGTGAGAGAACCCGACCGGGCTCTAGATGTAATACATCAAAGGATCATTCAGACTTTTGAGCTGCTGCATCCGGACCAGCGAGGCGAGCGTATATTCCTTCAGAACGCCCTCAATCTTGTCGCCGAGTAACGACCATATTTCCCGTGTCACACAGGTGCTGGTTTTATTGCACGATTTGGTATCTGAAACGCAATCTACGAGATTGCAGGGGCCTTCAAGAACGGAAAAAATGTCATTTAAGGTAATCTGGCCGGGAGGCCGGCTGAGCAAATACCCGCCGTTTCTTCCCCGCTGTGATTTGACAAGACCTGCTTTCTGCAAAGCGGAAAAGATGTGCTCAAGATATTTTTCAGAAATACCCTCCCTCTTGGCAATATCCGACAGGAAGACAGGGGCACCATTCTGCGCGCGAGCGGCGAGGTCTATCATCGCTCTTATACCGTATCTTCCTTTTGTCGAAATCTTCATTAGGGCAACACCTACTTAGTTAATGGGAATAGTATATTAAAAATCGTTCAAGTTGTCAACCTTTTATTTTTACAGATTAAACTAATCCTACTCAACTTGTATGTTTTTAAGGAATTACAGGATTGTACGTGTTATCGGAGTATGTTTACCGCTCAGAGAAATGCTGTTCGATGGTACCACCGCCAACGACAAGGTCGTGCGCGTAGATGACAACTGATTGTCCCGGCGAAATTGCCTCCTGGAGGCAGGCGAATTGCACCTGTAGTCTTTCGCGGTCCAACACAGATATGGTGCAGTCTGCCGGCAAAGCGGCCGACCGGATCTTGGCCTTGAGCGGCACTGAGGCAAGTTCCCCGGGAGGAACGATCCAGTGAAGGTTTCCCGCCACAAGCCGGCTGCTTTGCAGGTACTTTCTTGGTCCCGCGATGATTTCATTCTTTGCTGCATCGATCCGGATGACGTAGAACGGCTCTTTCATTCCGGACAGATTTAATGATCTACGCTGCCCTACGGTGTAGTAACCTATGCCCCGGTGTGTACCGATATTGTTTCCATGGATATCGACAATATTCCCCGATCCGTTCTGACTGTCCAGTAGCATAGAATAGTTTTCCGCCTCAAAAAAATCCTGGCTCTCGTTCTTGCCGGCGTACTCGCCAAATCCTGTCCTGTGCGCAAGTTCTCGCACATCCGCCTTGCGGTACTCCCCCAGCGGGAAGAGTACTTTCTCCATTTGTGCGTGCGTAAGCCGGTAGAGAAAATACGATTGATCCTTCTTTTCGTCGACGCCGCGTCTCAGACAATATCTTCCTTTAAACTCGTCGTACGCTACGCGCACGTAATGACCGGTCGCAAACAGGTCAAAAACGATACCGCTTTCGACTGCGCGATCCAGAAGCGCCCCGAACTTTATTTTAGAATTGCAGACAATACACGGATTCGGGGTAAATCCCCTTCCGTATTCGGAACGGAAATATTCAAGGACGGTCTCTTTATATCGATCAGCAAGATCAATGACGTAATGCTTTATTCCGAGCTGATCGGCTGCCTTCTTTGCCTGGGCAATGTCTTCACTTTCATTGGGACCGTAGCACCCGCTGCGGGTAGCATCGCACTGGATTGAGCCGTCCCAGATCCTCATTGTCATACCTACCACTGCGAATCCCTGCTCTTTCAACAGATAGGCGGCCATCGTTGAATCGAGGCCGCCGCTCATTCCGACCGCTACTATCTTTCCGAGGGATTCACCCATGGGACGGCCCCTCGTTTAGTTCATTCATGCCCCCCATTCTGTATCCGCGCAAATCAAGGCTTGTGTACAGGAAATTAAGCCGCCTGAATTCGGCAGCGATATCCTTCCTGTGCTCGAGCACTATCGCGAAATCCTTCTCTTCGACTTCGATCCGCGCAAGAGTTCCGTGATGCCTGACACGCACCTGAGATACTCCGAGTTTTTTTAGATACGCCTCTGCTTCTTCGATGGCTTTCAGATGCGCAACAGTGATCCGTGTACCGTAAGGGATCCTGGATGATAAGCACGCCTGCGCCGGCTTGTTATGTGTCGGCAGGCCGAGCATCTTCGAGAGTATCCGTATGCCCGCCTTAGAAAGACCTGCCTCGAGCAGCGGAGATGAGACATTCAGTTCCTGAGATGCCTTCCTACCGGGTCTCGTATCATTCAGATCATCGGAGTTCGATCCCTCCACCACAAACGGATATCCCTCTTCACGGGCCGTTTTCCATATTGATTGGAAAAGATGTGACTTGCAGTAGTAACACCTGTTCGCATCATTCATCAGGAAATTCGCGTCATCCATCTCTCCAGTGTCAGATAGTATCATTCTTGCTCCGAACGAAGCAGCTATCTTTTCGGCTTCCTCTTGTTCTCTTATTGGGTACGTGGGCGACACCGCCGTGAAGGCAATGACATTTGCGTTACCTAGGACATCGATACATGTCTTAAGAAGAAGCGTGCTGTCCGTTCCTCCGGAGAATGCTACCACGACCCGGTTCATCTGAGCGATCGAGCGAACCAGATCCTGATATCTGTCCTGGAGGTCCCGATTTATCTGCATGCGACGGCTTCTATCTCGACGGAAGCACCTTTCGGAAGCGCAGATACCTGCACCGTTGAGCGTGCCGGATAGGTACCGGTAAAGTAAGACTCATATATCCTGTTCACACCTGCAAATAATTCCATGTCCGTCAGAAAGATCGTGGTCTTTACAACATCGTTCATGCTGAATCCGGCGGCTTCAATCACCGCCTGCAGGTTTTTCATGACCTGTTGCGCCTGAGCCTCAACAGGACCGGTAAGCATCTGTCCCGATCGGGGATCGATTGCAATCTGGCCCGAACAGAACACCATTTCCTTTACGGACGTCCTGACTGCCTGCGCATAGGGCCCGATAGCTGTGGGGGCCGCTTCTGTAGCAATATCTTCTTTCATATTTCTTCGCTCCTTACCTTTATGAGTTCGGCCACAATTGCAATTGCTATCTCCTCTGGTGTTTCGGCGCCTATGTCCAGCCCTATAGGAGCGTGGACAGTCTTAAGAAACTCCTCAGAATAACCCTTTCTTCGCAGGTCATCAGTGATTATCTTTATCTTGCGTCTGCTGCCTATCATACCAATGTATCGGGGTGGGTTCTTCAATAGTTGTTCAAGTACGATTGAGTCGTGCTTATGGCCGCGGGTGACAATCACCGCGTAGTCATGTACAGCGGGCAGCTGGGATGCCTGCAAAGCGTTGAGCTCTTCAACTACAATTTCATCTGCATCCGGGAATCGGTCAGGATTTGCAAATATATCCCGGTCATCGACAACAGTAATTTCGAATCCCACTGACTTTGCAAAACGGGAGATGTGCTCTGATATGTGTCCCGCACCATAAATGAAGAGGCGCCGGGGCGGCGTAACTATTTCTGTAACAAAACCATCTTTCACAGATATTGAAGGACCGCTTCCAAAATATCCTTCGGCCTCGTCTGTTGCAACATGGCATGGAAACGGATCTCCCGTCTGTTTGCCGTCAGCCGTCATGAGGGATTTGGTAAATACGGGGCCCTCTATGCTGCTCACAATAAGGACTCTCTTTCCGGTCTTCCGGCAGGCCTCAGCTGTCCTGTAGACTTCATAATGTTTTGCGAGCACCGGTTCGACGAAGAACTCAAGGGTTCCTCCACAGATCATTCCTTCATCTTCAACAGTTTTACCGTTCAAGACGTACCGCAGCATCCTACTCGTTTTTTGGTTCATAACGCTCTTTGCAGCGCACCACACTTCGGATTCGACGCAACCTCCGCCCACGGAACCGAACATACTTCCGTCATCAGAAATAAACAGTTTTGCCCCTGTATCTCGCGGTGTCGCGCCGACCCGTGACACAATTGTGGCGAGCGCACCGGACCTGCCTTCTTTCAGATATTCTGCTATGGTCTCGAATAACTGCATGCACAACCGCTATATCGCCGTGTCCGACGCACCGGCGCTCTCGATGCCTGTAAGCAGACCTTCAAATAGTGCCGTCGAGAGGTACCGTTCACCTGCATCCGGCAGGACAACTACAATGGTTTTGCCGTCATAATCGGGCTTGCGGGCAAGCTTAACCGCAACGTGCGCCGCAGCACCGCATGAAATTCCGCTCAAAATCCCTTCTTCTGCCGCAAGCCTGCGGGCCATCGCAATGGCTTCGTCATTACTCACGGTTTCTATTTTGTCGATAATCGAGAGATCGAGTACTTTCGGAACAAACCCCGCACCGATGCCCTGGATTTTGTGCGGTCCGGGTTTTAGCTCTTCACCCGCGCGTGTCTGCGTGAGAACCGGTGAATGGACAGGTTCGACCGCGACAGAGGTAATCTGCTTCCCCCTCGTGTTTTTAAAATACCTGCTGACGCCCGTTATGGTTCCACCCGTACCGACTCCAGCCACAAACACATCCATGTTGCCGTCGGTGTCATTCCACAACTCAACGGCCGTCGTAGCTTCGTGGATTGCCGGATTCGCAGGATTTTCAAACTGCTGAGGGAGAAAATACCGCGCGGGATCGCTGTTCGCTACCTCTTCAGCCTTCGCGACGGCACCTTTCATACCTTTCGAGCCTTCCGTCAGGATGATACGTGCACCCAATGCTTTGAGCACCTTTCGCCTTTCTATACTAAACGTTTCAGGCATTGTAAGAGTGACTTTATAGCCTCTTGCCGCTCCGACAAATGCCAAGGCTATGCCGGTATTACCGGAAGTCGGCTCAATTATCTCCATGCCGGGCTTCAATCTGCCCGACTTCTCTGCATCCCAGATCATAGCCGCCCCGATTCTGCATTTAACCGAGTATGCGGGGTTACGCCCTTCGATCTTTGCCAGTACCGTAGCCTTGCACCCTTCTGTAATCTTATTCAACTTCACGAGCGGCGTTCGTCCAATGGAATATGAATTGTCCTCAAATATAGTAGCCATTATGCACCTCCTGATTGTGGCTGCGGATTTTAAAGTATACCAAAGTCATAGGATTACTATACAAACTTTTTATTTGACTGTCAATACATAAGAAGAATTCAGGATACATACCGGTTCATACGGCCTGGCGATTGAATAAACCCTATAGTTATAGTACACTTTTGGGAAATGTTTGGCCCTTTTTACGATGAAAAAGATACCGTTTCATAACGACTTGTATGTAGTCTCCGATTCTGTCGAACAGTTGAAGAGAGCCGTCGATGACGGATCGGCAATAGTACAACTTCGGGACAAGTCTTCATCGAGATCGGCCATTATTGAAAAATCACGGCAGATGCTGGATTATAGAAGGACAAAGCCGTTCACGTTCATCCTCAACGACGACCCCGATCTCGCGGTTGAGCTGTGCGTCGACGGAATACACATCGGACAGGACACCGATACCCGTCACACGAGAGAACGTATAGGTCAGGACATGATTCTCGGAAAGACAACACACGCACTACAGCAGGCAATCACGGCCGCAGAAGAAGGTGCAGACTATGTTTCGGTCGGACCGGTCTACGCAACCCCTACAAAACCCGGGAGACCAGCCGTGGGACTTGCCTACGTGCGTGAGGCGGCAACCGGCTGTAAACTTCCTTTTGTCGCCATTGGCGGCATCGATCTTACGAATATCGATGACGTGCTCGATGCAGGAGCGCGTACAGTGGCAGTCGTTCGTGCCTGGGCAGATTCTGCTGAGTTACTGAAACGCATAAGGTCCAGAAAATGAACGTGAAGGTGAACAGAAGGCTGGTCAACACTGAAGAAGAGATACGGCTAACGGAATTCATAAAGCAATTCAGGCCCGAGCCCGATTCAGTAATAGCGATCCTGAACGATTCTGTTGTCCCGAGACAAAGTTGGGCAGAGACCATATTACAGGACAATGATGACCTGGAACTAGTCGGTATAGTAGGAGGAGGATGAAGGTGCCGGAAGACAAATTGATTATAGCTGACAAAGGTTTTACGAGTCGCTTTCTCCTGGGCACCGGAAAGTTCGGCAGCAAGGATGAAATGAAGAAAGCCATAGATGATTCCGGTACAGAAATCGTCACCGTAGCCTTGCGCCGCATCGATCTTGATCGTACCGAAGAAAACATTCTCTCATTCATTCCTGATAATGCGACACTCGTGATCAATACATCCGGTGCGAGAAATGCGAAAGAAGCTGTTCGTATTGCGCATATTGCGAAAGAAGCAGGATACGGGAACTGGGTGAAGATTGAAGTGATCAGCGACAGTCGTTATCTGCTGCCCGATAATGTTGAAACCATCAAGGCGACTGAAATACTCGCATCTGAAGGATTCGTCGTGCTTCCCTATATGCACCCCGACCTCTACGTAGCGCGGGCTCTCGTCAAAGCAGGAGCTGCCGCCGTGATGCCGCTCGGGTCGCTCATCGGCTCAAATCAGGGTATTAAAATGCGCATGCTCATAGAAGTACTCATCGAAGAACTTGAC
>CAYYLU010000070.1:0-13376 GCA_964472475.1 uncultured Syntrophus sp.
GCCCATACATTCGGCGGCAGTGTACTCGCCGGCGTATACCGGAACATACTTATCGAGAATGGGATCCCGGATCAGCCGAATGCGGGAACGTGCCGGATTATTGCTGCTGTATTTCGGTTCTGCATGAAAGGCGGAACATATTACCTCGCACGCCCGGCAGCCGTTGCACTTGTCAACATCAACCTTTATTGTCTTGATCTTCTTCTTAATTTTATCAGCCATGCGGATCACCCGTCTACGTTATTTGTTTCCCTCCTGCGACGGAGTAGTTCCGGCCGCAGGGGCAGTTTCATCAATAGCAATACCACGTTTTTCCAAGTCTTCGATCACATATCCGAGACCTAATTCCTGAAGGGTTTCTCTCTTTGGAATACCATCCATGGTCCACCCTTTGAAACCGTAGTAGGTATCCAGGAGTTTTTCTTCCAATTCGGGGAACCGCTTTTTCCAATGATCCTGGGGCGGCTTCTCGTCGACCCTTCTTAATCCGCGTCTCACGTTGATCGATCTCACGAGATTCCTGTTTCGTCTGTACACGTTCTTGATGGCTTCCTCATCCATTTCAATTCCCGTTGCTGCCGAGACGAGCTTCGGATAGTTATGGATGTGATACGGAGGCTTCAACGGGAATGAGGACAGGCCGGCGCATACGCCCAGAGAGTCGTCAAGGAAGTGCATCATCTCCTGCCAATCAACTATATCTGTCGCAATCTGCGGAGTTGGATAGTATGGGTTTGCAAACTCACCACGGAATTCCCAATCCATAACGTATTTCTTAAATTTTTCATCAGGCACCTGGATCCAGTCCGCAATGAACTCTTCCCTTTCCTCTTTCGTAGCGAATGGTGACTGAGGGAATTGCCCCTCAATTTGCGTGATGTTTGCCTTCTCGCCGGTTGCATACATCAGAAAGTAAACAGGGTTCAACATTCCAAGCTTCAACGGGAGCTGCTCGTGTTTTTTGATGTTGTTATGAGCATACTCTTCAGCACCGTTTCCTATGTGTTTGGCGGCCCAGTAAGTCCCGTTCGCCAGAATATCGCCTATGCCTTCACGTCGGGCGATTCTGTCAAGCAGCCAATAGAATCTTCCTTCGTTGTCCGACGGACATGCTTCGTATTCGGAAGTACCCGCAAAGTCTTTGTCCGTGAGAATTCCCGCCTCTTTGAGTTCAACCGCGAATGCCATTGTCTGCGGAGTTGAGAATCCGTCGAAGCCATACTCTGTCGCCCGTTGCGCGATCCTGAAAGCGAAGTCCAGATCTTCCACATATGCTGCCATAGTGTAAGTGAGCTTTGAAAAACACTTCATCATATATGTGGGCATGTTCGGGAGTGAAATGATCGCGCCGCACTTCATCGGACAGTTGTAACAGCTTATTAAACGCTTACGGGCAGTCAACTGAGTGTTTGCCCATTTCTTTTCAATATCATCGTTCCAGAAGTCTTTTCTCCGGGTACGGGCATTTCCCCACATGAAATTCTCGGTGTGCCACTTTTCATCGGTGTGTTTCATCTCCTGGGGTGAACCAAGACCCTGAAGAATTGTCATTACGTTAGGCACCGGCCTCTCATTCCGGTATTTTATATATTGAAGGACCTCGTCACAGAGTTTCAAGAACTCTTCCGGTTTTGCAAGGTTGATATCGGTAGTGCCGCGCACTGCCACAGCTTTTACATTCTTGCTGCCCATGACTGCACCGACACCCAAACGGCTGGCACTGGAGCGACCCTGCTCTATGGAGGCGAGCCACACTTTGTTTTCACCGGCTAGGCCGATTGCCGCTACCTGAGCCTCAGGTTGATTCAACTCTTTCTTGATGATTTCCTGAGTCTCAACGGCACCTTTACCCTTGAGGTGAGTGGCATCACGAATCTCCACCTTATCGTTATTGATCCATATGTAGACGAGTTCAGGGGATTTGCCGGTCAAGATAAGCTTGTCATAGCCTGCGAATTTCAATTCCGGTGCGAAGACACCACCCATCATCGAGTACGCCATCAATCCTGTCTGAGGAGAATATGTACTAACGATTGTACGGTTTGCGCCTGGTGCGGGTGTGCTGCAGAGAAGCCCTGTGCTAAATATCAGGAGATTATCGGGCGAAAAGGGTTCAATATCGGCGGGGACCCTGTCCCACAATATCTTCGCGTTTGTACCGAGGCCTCCGAGATACATCTCGGTATCCCTGGGGTCGGTTTCCACGCGTTCAACGCTCCCACGGGTAAGATCAATTTCCAAATTGTATCCAGTTTCTCCGTACCTCATATTTTATCACCTCATGTTTAGCTTACTTTCATAAAACGGGCCATCATCTTTTTGCTGCCTGACTTCAGCGTCCCGGTATCGCCGAACCCCTTCCTGTCTGAAAAGTATTCACATTCATACTTAAATATAGATTAACCTGATTGAGCAAAACTTGTCAACAAGATTAATGAATAATTTCACAAACTTGGAGTTCGTTCAATCTAATATAAAAAAAACCAGTAATTACCAAAAATAACTAAAAAGCACTGATTGGAAATGGTTTCCCGAACTCCACTTTTCTTTTCTAGCTCAATCAGTGCCACACAATTGCTGTTCGAGGGGCTATAATAAGGTGATTCCTGCATGCGAACATAATGAGCAGCATATGATGCCGGTCCTGTGTGCGGAAAATATGTACGTCATGTCACTTCGGAAACGCAATTGATGTCATTCCTTTCACTTCTTTCATCCTTCCAAATGTTCACAAAAGTTGTTATACTCTACTGAGTGGTGAACGCCGAAATTTGCGCAGAAATCACTTTTGCTTATAGAGAAAAGCTCTTACTATCCGAAATAAATTGTTGAGTCTTGTGGTAACCGATATTGTACAAACGAATACGAACTGCGTGAGAACACGACGCTAATGATCGAAGGATTAAAATGGGTCAAAGATAATGTAAAGACGGCCGCGCTTTTTGCAGTACTCGGTTTGTTGTTTCTGGGAATTGGATTAGCAGGCATTTCCAAACATTCTGAAGCTTCGACTATTTTAGTTGTTGTGAAAAAGGGAACAAGATTGTATGGTATTGCTGATCAATTGAAGAAGCAGGACATGATATATTCCAGTAATCTGTTTGTTTTGTCCTCACTCGCGTATGGCGGGAGGCTCATGGCGGGTGAATACGAGTTGAAGCGTAATATGTCAACCTGGGCCATCGTCAGAAAGATGGGTCGCGGCGAAAGAAACGTGTATGCGCTTCAGATAGTGGAAGGACATAATATCTATGATGTGTCAGACACAATCTTGAAAAAGAACATAATGGATAAGCAGGAATTTCTAACGCTAGCAAAGGACAGGGAATACCTGAGCAGCCTTGGAATTAACTCCGACTCCCTGGAAGGATACCTCGCACCGGACACTTACCATTATAGCAGGGAAGTTGATGCGAAGACCTTCATAGCAGGCATCGCAAAACGTACGATCAACTATTTTGAACGTGAAGAGACCAAAAAACAGATGAACATGTTCAATTTTGATGTCAACAAGACACTCACTCTGGCATCTATGATAGAAAAAGAGGCGAGAGTAGCGAGCGAGAAACCCATCATATCAGCTGTATTCCACAACAGGATCATGAAAGGTATGCCGTTCGACAGCGATCCGACGGTAATCTACGGGAGGCGCAGCTTCGGCAACCCAATCAGGAAATCCGACCTGAAAACATATACACCCTACAACACTTACTCATTCAGGGGATTCCCGAAGGGGCCGATATGCAATCCGGACTGGAATTCAATTGATGCAGCGCTTAATCCGGCGCCGGTTGAATATCTCTATTTTGTTTCAAAAAATGACGGTACACATGTCTTTTCGAAAGATATGAATGAACATAACAAGTATGTGAATATGTACCAGAGACCGAAGAGGGTAAAAAAATAAGAAGGAGGAATTTATGGCAAAAGAAGTAGCAGTTATCGGAGTAGGCCAGAGTTCGTTCGTTCGGGGCTATGAAGGCTCGATCAGAGAACTTGCCTTCGAGGCATTCAGAGAAGCCATGCAGGATGCCGGTATTACCACGAAAGATGTGAGTGCTTCAATTTTCTGCTCAGCCCCCGAATATGACAAGCAGAGATCGCCCGCAGGCGTTCTTGCCGAGTATCTGGGACTGATTCCCCAGCCGACATTGTATGTCGAATCTGTCTGTTCCGGCAGCAGTAGCGGCGTACGGGTGGCCTACGGGATGATCAAATCAGGGATGCATGATGTCGTCGTTGTCTGTGGTTTTCAGAAGATGTCAGAGATTACGTCAGCTGAATCTCAGGAGAGAATGGGCCGCGGTGCCGATATTCAGTGGGAAGCTCCGTTTGGAACTATGATGCCCGCGTATTATGCTCTGTATGCACAGGCATATATGGCAAAGAACGGCTTGACTCATGATGACCTCATGAAGGTCAGGATCAAATCAGGCACGTACGGTCAGACGAATGAGAGAGCTGTCTATCGCAAGGGAGTGAAAGAATCAGATTTCGATCCGAAGAACCCCGATGCAAGAATGGCCGGGGCGGTGGCATGGCCTCTGAGGGTTGGTGACGCATGCGCGAATGCGGACGGAAGCTCCTGTATTATTCTTGCGAATGCGGAGAAGGCGAAGGCATTCTCAAAGAAACCGGTCTGGATCATGGGCATTGGCGCTGCTTCAGAAGCAGTCAACATGGCTGCCCGTCCGGATTTTTCGAAGGGCCTTAGCGTGGGATATGGCGCGGCAGCAGCGGCATACAAGATGGCGGGAATCACAGCCAATGATGTTAAAGTTGCGGAAGTCCATGACTGTTTCACAATTGCCGAGATCATGGCGTATGAAGGTCTCGGATTTGCCCCTATGGGGGAAGGCAAACAGTTGATCAGAGAGAAACAGACGTACAAGGAAGGGAGAATCCCGGTCAATGTTGACGGCGGTCTGCTTTCCAAGGGACACCCGATCGGTGCAACAGGCGGATCACAGATGCGCACAATTGTCCTTCAGCTCCGTGGTGAAGCCGGTCCAATGCAGGTGCCCGGTGATCCTGATGTCGGTCTTGTTCATAACGTCGGCGGCGTAGGTCTCTACGGCAACGTTACTATCTTTGGGAGGTGAGGATAATGGGATTCGAAAAATTCGGAAGAAAAACGTTCACAGGTGCGACAAAAACGGCGAAGTTTGTTGATTTCCTTTCTGAAGGAAAGATTGAAGGAACAGTATGCAAGCAGTGTGGTGCGAAGTATTTTCCCCCGCGCGTAGATTGCGCGGCGTGTTTTTCTAAGGACTTTGACTGGTTCGAGATGCCGAAAAAAGGCACGCTCGAGACCTTCACAACGGCTTATTATGCGCCGTTCGGTTTCGAAGCCGATCCTCCGTATACGATGGGAGTCGTCGATTTTGGCGGAGGCCTCAAATTGTTTGCCCGTCTCGCGAAAGACATAAAGCCGGAAGACACAAAGGTTGGTATGGATGTAACCGTGCGGCCGCTCAACTATGATGACGGCCAGATCTCTTTTGAGATCATAAAGGCCTGAACACAGAACCAAATGATCACAACAAAAGGCTGCCTTCGGGCAGCCTTTTGTTTACTCGCAATCCACTGGTGAGTAGAGGCCGTTTTTCCTTTGCATAATGTGAACGGCTGTGCTAAACCTTCACTTTAGCATTCAGCAAAAATATGTTTGTAATAGAGAAGCCGGGATGATCGGAAAAGCATTCATACTGGAAGTATTCAAGGCGGCTGCGATGCAGCGGTGGAACGATAAGATCAGGCCTGTCGAGCTGAAAGAGCTTGACAAGCAGGCGCACAAGATGATCATTGCCTATTTTCTCGGTAAATTCGAAGAGAACACGCCGGGGTTTAACTGGCTGGAAATCATCGAAGGTGGCCTCTTCGAATTTCTCGAACGACTGATCATCACTGATCTGAAGCCGCAGATTTTCAATCGCATCAAGGAAGACCGGGCACGATATGCAGAGTTACAGCAGTGGGTTTTCAAAAAACTCGAACCAATAATCACGCCGCTCGGTGATGATTTCATACAGCGGTTCCAACGATACTTCTCCGTGAATGATGACACAATTAACAAGCGTATTTTAAGTGCAGCGCACTTTTATGCGACACGTTGGGAATTTGATATCATCGAACGTATGAGCCCGAAAGGGTATGAGATCCCTTCGATACGAACGTTTTTGCAGCAAAGGCAGGAACGTTATTACGATTTGACGGGCATACAGCAGCTCGCGCTCTACCAGAAATACCGGAATTTCATTGACCTCTGCGGTCAACTGCGATTCCAGTACCGCTGGAGCCATATCAACATGTTGCCGCGGACATCGGTTGCCGGACACATGCTCATAGTCGCAATCCTTTCGTACATCTTTTCCCTGTCAATCGCCGCTGGTTCGAAGCGGCGTTTCAACAATTATTTCACAGGGCTTTTCCATGATCTTCCGGAAGTGTTGACGCGCGACATCATTTCTCCTGTGAAACGTTCAATCGCCGGGCTCGAATCTCTCATTAAATCGTATGAACGGGAGATGATGGAACAGGAGGTGTTCGGCCTGATTCCCTTTGAATGGCAGCCGGAGATAAGAATGTTTACGGAGGACGAATTCAGTACCATGATAATGAGAGACGGGAAAACCGTCAAAACGGATTCGAACACGATATCATCCCAGTTCAATTCCGATGAGTTCAACCCGCGTGATGGCGAAGCTGTGAAAGCACTGGATGATCTCGCTGCATACGTAGAGGCCTACTGCTCGATTGAAAATGGTGTGAAATCGAAAGAGCTGCTGGCAGCGCGGACGGCCATCCTGGAAAAATATCAGAATGTTACGATCAATGGTATTCACTTCGGCAGCCTCTTCGGGCAGTTCTGATATATACTTCACAGCCGAAATTGGGAATTCCTGATTCATCAATCGTCAACAAGGGTCTCGCCTTTGCTTTTCTGCCTTTGCGCTAACTTCGCTTCAATCTTCACGTGAAAGCCGGGAAAATATGAATTCCTTGACAGTGGCCGCAGTGTATCGTTAGAATGCATCTGAAAACAGAACAATGTTTTCCGGGATTGCTTTTGACTATGAAAAACGTATTTAAGGAATTACCCGAGTCAGAGAAAAAACTTTCCATTGCTACGGCCGCGGCACAGCTCTTCAGTTCGAGAGGTTATATCGAAACGAGCATGGAAGACATAGCGGCAGCAGGTAAGATGAGCAAAAGTCTGCTCTATTACTATTTCAAAAATAAGTCGGAAATCCTGTATTTTGTTTTGACAACATTCCTCAATTTCGTCCTGGCAAATACGCGTGACTATCTGAAGGGAATAGATGATCCGGGTGAAAAATTGAGACGAATCATTTTGGGCCATGTAAAGACCTACAGTGAACACATGTACCTGGCAAAAACACTGCTTAACGAGTCACACAGCCTTCCTTCGACGAAGTTGAAGAAGACGGACTCCCTCGAGAAAGAATACTTTCAGATCATCAGCAATAATATTTCGGACTACTGTGGCAGTCGGCTGGACAAAAACAGACTGACCGCAGTCACCTTTACATTATTAGGAATGTGCAACTGGATCTACGCCTGGTATGATCCAGACGGCCCCATCAAACCGGAGCAGCTTTCCGAAATAATCTTCAACATCTTTGTCGGGCAATTCTGGACGGACATTCATTAAAAACTGTAATCGATAATGGTTTAGATTTATATTTCTTGACAAACATTATTCAAATGTATAGTATTTGACTGACCGGTCAGACAAAGCTGACCAGTCGGTTAGAATTTGATTGGGGATCTTTATAGAAGAAGGAGGCTGCCAGGTGAGCGGACAAATTAAAAATCGAAGACTTTCAGATGACGAATTCTTTAAAATCAGAAAGCAGGAAGTTCTGCCTATGTGGGAAACCGGTAGGGGTATTGAGGATCTGAATGAGTGTATTGCAATCGCCAAAGAACTGTCCCGGGGCAAGAGCTTTGCAGTGAAACTGAAAGAGGCGAAGGAAAGAGGTGGTCAAATCCTTATTCCTCAATTTGGTCGTGCTCTTACCGAGTACACGATCGAAGGCCTGCAATACGTGGAAGAGGCTTCCGGTCTAGTGCCGGCGGGCACGTGGCTGATTTATTCTGATTCGTATACGCGAAAAGTCGACTTCAAAAGCGCGGCAGCGGGCATAGAACGGAGCAAAAAGGAAGGTATGTCCATGCTCAACGGTTGGCCCATCGTGAACTTCGGTGTCTCGGAGGCACGGAAGGTGATGCAGGCCACCAGGGTAGCTCTGACATTTAATTCCACCGACGAGGACAGTCGGCTTGCGTCAGAAATTGCCCTTGCAGCCGGTTGGAACGGATGCTCTACCAGATCGCTTCAGGAAGTGATTGCTCACTGCAAGAACATCCCTTTGGATGAAATGATCCGGCTGAATCAATATGAAGCCCGGCTGGCAGGAATGTACACTGAAAATGGCGTTCCTATATGTCCATGGAATGCATCAAATCTTACCGGATATGACAGCGCCGGTTACCGTTCCTTCGTGTGTGTTTCCGAAGCACTTCTTGCCGCAGAACAGGGCGTGAAATACCAGTTCATAGAACACGGACTCAATATGAATATGATCCAGGATATTGCAATGATACGTGTGACAGAAAAACTATGTTACGAGTACTGCCATCGCTTCGGTTACAATGACGTCGAATTCTACACAGGCGGTTTCCCATACCTGGGCGCATGGCCGCCCCGGTCCGAGGAGGCCAATGCAATGATTGCCTGGAACGCTGCAATAACCATTATGGGCGGATTCCCGGGAGTTATCCTCAAATGCCAGGACGAAGCATTTGCGACGCCGACAAAAGAAAGCATGGCAATGTCTGTAAGGTTGGCGAAGCATCTGATCACGCTGATGGGGACACAGAGGATAGCCGAAAGCGACAAGTTGTCGCTTGAGGAAAGGATGATAGAACTGGAAGTAAGAGCCCTTATGGAGAAATGTCTGGAGGCTGGCGACGGAGATATGGCGGTAGGTATGTGCAAAGGTGTAGAGGCTGGCTGGGTGGACACCATGGTGACCCCCTGGAAACACAATAAAGGTAATGTTGTGGTAATGCGCGATGCAGAAAATGCGGTACGGTATTTCAACGCTGGAGATATTCCATTGCCCACGGACGTCAGGGAATACCACAAAGAAAAACTCGCGGGACGTGCAAGAAAAGAAGGAAGAGAATTGTCATTTGATATGGCTGTCAAGGATTTGCAGTTTGCTTCTATCTTGCCGAAACAAACAACAAGGTGATTAAAAAGAGGATGGCCCTTTAAACCCGAAAGAGGAACCCCAAAATGACCCAGGAAGTCAAAAACCAGAGGCTATCAGACGATCAGTTCTACAAGATCCGAAAAGAAGTGCTGTCCCAATGGGAGACAGGCAAACAGATCGAAGACCTGAAGCAATGTATCGAAATTGCCGGGGAACTCTCACAAGGCAAGAGTCATGCGCTCAAGCTCAAAGAAGCGAAGGAAAAGGGCAGACACATAGTCTTCCCTCAGTTTGGAAGGGCGCTCACCGAATACGTTCTCGAAGGTGTGCAGTTCGTGGAGCAGGAATCAAACCTTGCTCCTCATGGTATCTGGAACATCTACTCCGATTCCTACACGAGAAAGAATGATTATAAGAGTGCGGCAGCCGGAATTGAACGAAGTCGCAGTGAGGGCATGTCCATGCTCAACGGCTGGCCTATAGTCAATTTCGGTGTCGAAGATGCGAGGAGGATAAAAAAGGCAAGCCGGGTCCCGCTCACCCTTAATTCCACCGATGAAGACGGCCGCCTTGCCTCCGAAATTGCGCTTGCAGCCGGATGGAATGCGTGCAATGCACGGTGCCTTCAGGAAGTAATCGCACATTGTAAGGACATACCGCTTGAAGAAGAGATCAGGATCAATCAGTACGAAACGAGACTTGCTGCCATTTATACCGAGAACGGTGTGCCTGTCTGCCCCCATAATCCTTGCAATTTGACCGGATATGATAGTGCAGGTTACCGCTCGTTTGTATGTGTATCGGAATCACTTCTTGCCGCTGAACAGGGGGTCAAATACCAGTTTCTCGAACATGGGCTCAATATGAACCTGATTCAGGATACGGCAATGGTCAGGGTGACGGAAAAGCTCTGTCGTGAATATTGTGACCGGTTCGGCTATAAAGATGTCTTTTTTGTTACAGGCGGTTTTCCGTTTCTTGGTGCCTGGCCCGCAAGAGCGGAAGAGGCAAACGCGATGATTGCCTGGAACGCCATCATCGATATTATGGGAGGCATCACCGGAGTTATATTGAAGTGCCAGGACGAGGCGTTTGCGACTCCTACAAAAGAAGGAATGGCAATGTCGGTGCGAATTACTAAACATCTCCTGACACTCATGGGAACGCAGAAGATTGCCGAAAGCGAAAAACTGCTGCTTGAAGAGAAGATGATAGAGATGGAAGTGCGCTCGCTTATGGAGAAATGCCTCGATGCAGGCGACGGCGATATGGCAGTCGGACTATGTAAGGGTGTTGAAGCAGGTTGGGTTGATACAATGCTGACCCCGTGGAAACACAACAAAGGAAAGGTTATGGTGATGCGCGACGCGGAGAATGCGGTACGCTATTTGGATACCGGCAATATTCCGTTGCCTGAAGAAGTAAAAGAATATCACAGGACAAAAATAGCCGAAAGAGAAAGGAAGGAAGGCAGGAAAGCAGGTTTTGATATGGTTGTAGGTGATCTGCAGTTTGCTTCATTACTGCCGGAAAAATGGAAAAAATAAATCTGTAATAATCAGGAGGGTATCGAATGGGAACGCGACAGCCAAATAAAAGCGTGGTAATCGGAACAATAGGGGCGGATTGCCATATGATCGGTGCCTGGGTGCTGCAGAAGGCATTTAAAGAGGCGGGCTTTACCGTGGCTTTCCTCGGAGCGGTCGTACCGCAGCAGGAGTTCGTCAACGCGGCAATCGAGATTGATGCAGATGCAATCCTTGTTTCCTCGATGTATGGCATGGGTCTTTTGGACTGTGAGGGCCTCAGGGATAAATGTATCGAAGCCGGCCTTAAAGACATAATCCTCTATGTCGGCGGCACTGTGGCGGCTCCGCTCGAACTTGAAAAAAACTGGCCCGAGATAGAGCGCAGATTCAAGGAAATAGGCTTCAACCGGGCATTCCCGAATACCTGTTCGGCAGAGGACGCTGTGCAGGCGCTGAAACAGGATTTACGCATTCAGTAATCAGGAAAGGAGAAAAGGATGAGCATATACCTCCTGATAGACTTCGGCAGCACGTACACGAAGGTAATGGCTGTCGATCTTGAAAAAGAAACGATACTTGGCCGAGCTCAGGCCCCAACAACGGTAACAACCGATATTACGATCGGCCTCAATCAGGCGCTGTTTGAGCTGATGATGACCTGCAACATCGATGAAAAACACATAACGGGCAAATTCGCCAGCAGCAGCGCGGCCGGAGGTTTGAAGATGGCAGCCATAGGGCTTGTGCCTCAGCTTACCGTTGAAGCAGCGCGAAGGGCCTGTCTTGGAGCAGGGGCAAAGGTGGTATGTGGCTATGGATTTGAAATTGATAAGGCAATCGTCCGGGACATTGAAGATGCACGGTGCGACATAGTGCTTCTTTGTGGAGGCACTGACGGTGGCGATAAAAATGTCATTCTTCAGAATTCCAGGATGCTGGCGGATTCTGCGATCGACTGCCCAATACTGGTTGCTGGCAATCGTGTAGTCAGTGAAGCCGTCAGGAATAATCTGACCGGTGCGGGTAAAAGGGTCTACGTGACGAAGAATGTGCTGCCCAGCATCGATGTAGTAGAGGTTGAACCGGCCCAGGAACTCATACGTGAAATCTTCATCACTCACATAACAAAGGCCAAAGGTCTGCAGAAGGCACAGGATTTCATCGGTTCTCCCATTATCCCCACTCCGAAGGCGACCCTTCAGGCGGCGCAATTGCTTGCGGATGGTACGCCGGAAGAACAGGGTATAGGCAGCCTCGTTATTGTAGAAGTAGGCGGTGCGACGACGAACGTCCACTCGGTAAGCGATTCATCTCCGGCCACACCCCAGACGATAGTCCGTGGACTACCTGAGCTGAGAATTAAAAGGACCGTTGAAGGTGACCTTGGGATCAGGTACAACGCGCGGACTATCTACGATCTTGTTGGCGACAATGTGTTTCTGGAAAAGTTGCGTCATGCATTTCCCAAAATGAACGGCGCCCAATGCAATGCCTCTGATCAGATCACATACTTGGCAAACAATGTAAATCATGTTCCGGGCACGCAGCTCGGACTCAATATTGATATAGTTCTCGCCGAATCCGCCGCTTCAATTGCGGTTCAGCGCCACGCAGGTACACTAAAACAGGAATTTACGATTGGCGGCGAAGTAATGGTTCAGAACGGGAAGAACCTGCTTCCGGTGGAAAACCTCATTGGAACGGGAGGGGTGTTCAAATACGGCCTGCATCCTGAGAGAATTCTGAAATCCGTGCTCTTCAGTGCGGATACGCCGTGGAGCCTGAAACCGAAATCTCCAAACACCTTTGTAGACCGGGCATACATGCTCTATGGTATGGGTTTGCTGGCAGAGCATTTCCCGCTGCAGGCCTTGAGAATCGCCAAGAAATACCTGACACCTGTATCTGTTGCCGAGAAGGCATCCCTGGCAAAGCAAGGTGCATTAGGAAATAAACTGGCGGTTTAGCGGTACACGCCCCTTTGGGCGATCTCTCAGGAGAGTAACCTGGTATACCGTACAGATCAATCGATTCCGTCATACCTGCGGAGGCAGGTATCCAGTGATTTCCTTTTTTCTGGACGCCGGATCAAGTCCGGCGTGACAAAACAGTGAATCGGTTTTTATGGACTTAAAAGGTAAGTTACTCAGAAGGATAGAGGAGAAAGCTATGACCAGTGAGCAAAAGATTGTCAGTTTTGTGCGCGGGACCGCGATTGAGAGTCTTCCCGCATCAGCAATTGATCTTGTTAAGAACCAGGTACTTGCAGTGCTTGGTACGACAATAGCGGGATCATGCGCTGAAGGCTGTGAGACAGTTGTGGCTATTGCAAAAGATCTGGGAGGTAAGCCGGAGGCATCTATTCTTGTCCACGGGGGGAAAGTCCCGGCCCAACAGGCTGCTTTTGTAAACGGTGTTATGGCACGTGCCCTCGATTTTTGCGATGCGCTCGCGCCCGGTGCTCACATAGGCTCCGCCACCATACCCGCAGCCCTTGCTGCCGCAGAGATGGTGGGCGGCTGCAGGGGAGCTGATTTTCTGACGGCGGTTGCGACCGGCACCGAATTGGCAGTGAGACTGAATCTCGGTGAAGCCGAGTACG
>CAYYLU010000071.1:0-8337 GCA_964472475.1 uncultured Syntrophus sp.
AGGAACCGATGATTATATTTACTGTAGCCAGACCTGAATAGGAGATGAAAAGGAGTAACGACATGAGACAATTGGCCGCGGTGTTATTTGTCTGTATATTTATGTTGCCTTCCGTAATGATGGTGACCGGTTGTACCAAACCATTGACAAAACAGGAAGTAATCGGGATAGACGGAAAGCAGTTTGTTGTCGACGTTCTTCCGCCTAAAGAGGTGTTTGAATATATCAAGAAAAACAAAGGTAACAGCAACTTCGTCATTCTTGACATACGCACTCCGGAAGAATTCAGAGACGGCCACCTGGAAGGTGCCGTGAATGTTGATTTCCGGTCTGACAACTTCGGTAGAGAAATACAGAAGCTCGATACCAACAAGACATATCTTGTATATTGCAGGACCGGGAACCGCAGCTATGATGCTGTAAGTACTATGGCACGGATTGGGTTTCGTTCGATGATCCGTCTGTCCGGCGATATTACAGGCTGGAAATCAGCGGGACTGCCTGTTGTAAGGTAATCGACCACGATTTTCCGAAACGGTTCACCGGTTCTTGCGCGCTTTGTAAGTTTGAAGCGCCTTGAGAAAAGATTCGGGCACGCGTGTTACCTTGTGCATTCCGTAGTTGAAGCAGGATAATCCTGTTTCGCCTAATGCTATTATTCTATTCTCCCTTGTCAATCGGTGAAAAAGCCTGAAACTGCTTCGTGCGATCTCTCCGGCGTGGCTATCGATCACTATTTGATCTGAGAGAGATCCTTCCTCGTGATATGTTACTACGAGATCTCTCACGATGATCCCTGTCTGTGGTTCTCCAATATAGAGTTGGGTAAACCCAATTGTCTTTAGCAAATCTAGGCGCGCCGCCCCTATCATTCTCACAATAGAGTCGTATCCCACATGCCCCGCTTCACTGAGGTGCTCTTCACGCACCATCACTTTGACCTGGAACTCATATATCTCCTGTTCCTCAAGCTTCACTCTCACGCCGGTTTCCCCTGGAGGTTTTTCTTTCTAAGGTACAGTTGAAAATAACTCAAATCGATGAGACAGATGCATGCGAGGCACAGAAACAATATTCGATATCCCGTAAAGGGTAATATGATACCGGCGATTATCGGGCCGATCCCAAATCCGAAATCCATAAAGGCCTGATAAGTTCCCACCGCAGTGCCGTCTGAGGTGCCCGCATACTCGAGAGCATAGGCCATTGAGACGGGCGGCAGAAAACCGCCTCCAATACCCCAGAGCATTCCCACCAGGATAAACATCGGTAAGTTGCGCGAGAATATGAGTAGCAGCAGAGAGGCGGCAGAAGTGAGGATAACCAGAGGCAAGACTGTTTCTTTACGCCATGAATCGAGAATCTTTCCCCCGGTGAGGCGTGCCAGAATAAGCACAACGGCCATTGCGGTAAAGAACCAACCCGGATTAGCGACTCCGCATTGGATAGCGTAGAGAGGGAAGAAGGCCATAAGGCCGCCCCATGAAAAACTGAAAAGAAAAGAAAGAATGGCTGGCGCGACGATTCGTCTTTCGAAAAAAAACTTACCCGCTTTGGGTAAACTTTCCATCCTGTTGCCCCCTTCCCCTGTTCTCAACCGTATGCAGAAAAGGAACGAACATACTGAGAGGGCAGCGCATCCGAATACAAGAATCGTGAAGCTGTACTCGTTGAGTATAAACACGCTGACGGAAGCGACAAGCGCGGAAGAAAGCGGAGAGGCTACAAGAAAATAGCTGATCGCCCTGGAGCGACTTTCCAGAGGAGCTATTCTGATAACATACGCGATTGCGGCTGTGTCAAAACAGGCAAACGCGAGACCCTGAATCAATCGCGAGATAAGGAAAGGCCAGAAGGGCTTGAAAATCGTGAAAGCGAGATATACGGAAATAAACAGCAACGCTCCCCACAGCATGATTGTCCGTTCTGATTGCTTGCGGAGTAGATACCCGGCGATAAACCTCGAAAGGAGAGAGGCCACGCCGTACGCTCCTATTAGTATCCCTATCTCTGCTTCACGTGTTCCGAGCCTTGCAAGATAGAGAGGAATCGTCGGGGTCAATGCATGACTTGCCGCGAGGAAGCTGAAGAATGCGAGAAAGCTAAGTATGTAATTGCGGGTCAGTATCACATTCATGCCAGGTCTCGGAAAAGGATCGGTATTTGCGTCGCGATAGTGTTTCATACGCACACATGATCTGTCAATCTATTTGAACGTCGGTAGAGCAGGTCACAAGCGAGGTTACACGTCTAGGTTGTTAAAGCAGCAGTTATGATGGACAGTGTGTGTGCCTGTTTCCCGCGAGGAGCATTCCGTGCCCTTGCCTCCTGCCTTCCCCGCCATAACAGAAAATCTGCAGTTACTCCAAAATAAAGACCAACGCGTCTCAAACCGGGAAAGACGGTCAGGCTACCTGGGGATCATCCCTGAAGGAAGACCTGGCGACGGATAGAAAGGTACGATGGAGAACCCGCATCAACCCAAGAAGATGAACAATGACAAGCCGGACATTTCTAATTTTACGTTGACTCACTACCCGGCCACTCGTTGACAATCGGGCTGTAAACCTTTATAATATAAGCGTTTATTTCTGATCCACCCAGGAGGAGCACGTAATGGTTGAAAGATCGCATGGTTATGCCGGAAGTGACAATTATATAGCCTCGAAGCCGCTCATGGAGATTGTCAACGTAGCGGTTGCATTAGGCAAGCCGCTTGTTGTGAAGGGAGAACCCGGTACGGGCAAGACACTGTTGGCGCACAGTATCCGTTCAGCGCTGAATAAAAAGCTGCTCATATGGAATATAAAATCCACCACGAAAGCCAAAGACGGCCTGTATGTGTATGATACAATTCAAAGACTCAATGATGCACGTTTCAAAGACAAAGACATCAGCGATATCAGACAGTATATAAAAATGGGAAAACTCGGTCAGGCGTTTAAGAGCGATGAACAGGTCATCCTCCTGATTGATGAGATTGACAAGGCTGATGTTGAATTTCCAAACGACCTTTTGAACGAGCTCGACGAGATGAGCTTCCACATTCACGAACTTGATGAAGAGGTGCGCGCCAAACACCGTCCGATTGTTATTATCACGAGTAACTCGGAAAAGGAATTGCCGGATGCGTTTTTAAGAAGATGTATTTTCTATTACATAGAATTCCCGGACGCTGAGATGATGGAGAAAATCGTAAAGGTGCATTATCCCGATCTTGAGAGCAAAATGATAAAAGAGGCCCTGAAGCGATTCTATTGGATCCGCGAAATGGACGGATTAAGAAAGAAGCCTTCTACAAGTGAGTTGATTGACTGGATCAAAGCGCTCGCGTTAGGCGGAGTTGACGTATCAAAGATCAATAGTGAGTTGCCCTTTCTGGGCACCCTTCTGAAGACAGAGCAGGACACTGACCGTTTTGCGAAACTTTCACAGGGGGGCCTTGGGACCAGAAGAAGATACTAATGTTCATCGACTTTTTCTATCTTCTGCGTACCAAAGGAGTACCTGTATCCGTTACCGAATGGATGAACTTTGTCGAGGCGCTCTATGAAGGTTACTTTCAATCAAGCCTTAACCATCTTTATTATATAGGCAGGGCATTTCTGGTAAAAAGCGAGGCATACTACGATCAGTATGATCTAGCCTTCCAGGAATTCTTTGGCGGCATCAAGACAGAAGGTCTCGAACTCGATAAGGTCCTTGATTGGCTTGAAAACCCGATTAATAAACTCCCGCGTCTGAGTCCGGAGGAAATGGCAGAGTTCCAGAAGCAGGCAGAGGAATTCAGAAAGAATCACGATATGGACGAATTGATGAAACAGTTCAGGGAGAGGCTGAAAGAACAGACTGAACGCCATGACGGAGGAAAGAAATGGATCGGCACCGGAGGTACTTCTCCATTCGGGGCGTATGGTTTTCATCCTGGTGGTATCAGGGTCGGCGGTGAATCGTGGATGCAGTCAGCTTCAAAAGTAGCCAGTGAACGAAGGTTCAGGAATTATCGTAACGATATTATTCTTGACGTAAGACAAACGAAGGTTGCATTAAAGAAACTACGTGAATTGAAACGTGAGGGTATCGAGGACGAACTTGATATTGACAAGACGATAGACAAGACAGCAAAAGAAGGCGGTGAGATCGAGCTGGTTTTCAGCAGGTCCCGTGAAAACTCTACGCGTTTAATACTCCTAATGGATACCGGCGGATCGATGTATCCGTACGTCGAATTGTGTGAGAAACTCTTTTCAGCGGCATCGCAGATGGAGCACTTCAAAGAATTCCATTACTATTTCTTCCACAACTGCATATATCAGGACCTCTATGAGGACATGGCTAATTACAAGAGGATACCGACGGAAAAACTTTTTTCTCAATTCCACAAAGGATATAAGGTCATACTCGTCGGCGATGCCAGGATGGCATATTCGGAATTGTTCGACATAAACGGGAACATTGATTACTTCTACACGAACGATAAACCGGGTTTGGAGTGGCTGTTGAAAATAAAAGAACACTTCCCGTACTCCGTATGGCTAAACCCGACGCACAGGAATTATTGGGGACACTACACAGTCGACACGATTGGAAAGGTATTTCCGATGTTCGAATTAACCCTTGACGGCCTCAAAGACGCCATTAAGGCACTCAAAGCGCGATCGAGAAGACCTGTAGAGAGTGAATTGCGCTGATTTCAGAAGTCATCCGTACGTGATCAACAGGGAAAATAAGTATTACTATTTTGCAAAATTTGCTTTATAATTTACGTACTTTGGCCGTTAATTATTGTAGTGAGTTTAGAAGACAGCTTTATTCTCCCCGGGAGATATACAGCAGATGACCACAAAAGCGGAAAGGGTCGAATCCCTCAAGAATACCGAACTCTTTAAGGCACTATCACATGAAGACCTTGAGAAACTTTCAAATAAACTGAAGGAAAGGGTTTATCCTCTCAATACGGCTATTGTCCGTGAAGGGGCTTCAGGTGATGCTATGTTCATCATCAAGAATGGTAAGGTTGACATCCGCAAAAAGGAGCAGACGCTGGGTGTCGATATTACGATTGCCACACTCGGGAATGGAGCATGCTTCGGTGAAATGGCATTGCTCACCGGAAAACCAAGATCTGCCACCGTTATGGCCGTTGGAGCGACTGAAGTCTTCGTGCTCGAAAAAAGGGATTTTGATCTGTTACTGATGGAGCATCCCACAATGTCGTTGGCGCTTAACAAGATTGTCGCCGAGCGCATAGAAGAGATGAATACGCAAAAGAGTATGGGGGTAGTCTCTCTTCAGACCCTGCGGCTTGAATCTGAGGTAATTGGTATCATGCCTGAACAGACCATTCTCAAATACAAGATGATTCCTACATCATCAGCGAACAACAAACTGACGCTCGCAATGGTAAACCCTCACGATCTGTTTGCTATGGACGAAGCAAAGAAGTTCATCGATAAACGTGTGACGATAGACCCTGTAGTCATCTCGGCGGACGATCTGAAGAAGTTCATGGATACCGAATACAAGACAATGATGCAACCGCTGCAGGACCAGCAGCCCGAAGTAAACATCGATGATTTTGTCGATAACATGGACCACATTCAGTCAGATATCATGAAAGATGCCGATTTCAGCGACATGGCTGAAGAGGATGTCGGCATCACGGATCTTGCAAGAGAGGCTGAGGGGGCACCCATAATACGTCTCACGAATAATATCATTGCAGTTGCTTTGAAGAAGGGCGCCAGTGATATTCACATAGAACCAATGGAAAAGGGACTCAGGGTACGATATCGTATTGACGGTGTATTGCGACAGGAGATGATGCTTCCCAAAAAGGTACAGCTTCCCCTGATCAGCAGGGTTAAGATTATTTCCCGGTTGGATATTACAGAAAGAAGAATGCCTCAGGACGGGAGAATTACCCTTAAACTGGGCGCAAAGTCCGTCGACTTCCGTGTGAGTACTGTCCCTACAAAATTTGGAGAAAAGATTGTTACGCGTATCCTCGACAAGAGCAACACGACTCTCGGACTGGATAAACTGATTACAAACCCTCCTACCCTCGACATTGTCCGAGACATGATAAAGAAGCCGTATGGAATTATCTATGTTACAGGTCCTACAGGCTCGGGAAAGAGTACGTCTCTGTATAGCGCGCTCTCGGAGATAAATAGTGTAGATGTTAACATTTCGACGGTTGAAGATCCGATCGAATACGACCTCGCCGGAATCAACCAGGTACAGGTAAATTCCGATATCGGCCTTGATTTTGCGAGGGTGCTCAGAGCATTCCTTCGTCAGGACCCCGATATTATACTTGTCGGCGAAACACGTGATGCCGAAACTGCAAAAATCGCTGTGGAGGCTGCCCTCACCGGACATCTTGTCTTCACGACTCTTCACGCGAACGATGCATCCAGCACGTTCATGAGGCTTTCAGAGATGGGCATTGAACCCTTTTTAATCTCGACCTCCGTTATTGGAATCGTGGCGCAAAGACTCGTTCGCAGAATCTGCACCAAATGCAAAGAAGAATACGAGCCTGATCCGGCTGTTTTGAAACACCTCGGGGTGGATGAACACCAGAAAGTATTTAGAGGAAAAGGATGTGAGATTTGCGGACACACCGGTTATAAAGGACGGGTTGGCGTTTACGAAGTGCTCATGGTCAACGACGCCCTTCGTCATCTGATAGCGGAAGGCAGCGATACCCAGGTTATACGTCAAGCCGCTGTTGAAAGCGGCATGAAAACCCTTAAAGAATATTGCCTCATTCTTCTCCAGGACGGTCTCACCACCATTGATGAGGTCCTCAGAACCGTCATTGTGCAAAATTGAAACGTCGCCTCGTAAAATCCAAAGCACTCTCACTGACACTACGGGTCTTATTTGCGATTTTGATTCTGTTGTCTATATCATTTACTTTTTATCTTTATGAGCACGGCGCGTCGAGGGAGATAATACAATATTACAGGTTCTTTATAAATCCTGTGAGACTGAGGGCGTTTATTGTTTCTTTCGGGCCGTTTGCTAATGTCATGTTTGTCCTTGTCCAGGCCTTACAGGTCATCTTTGCACCCGTTCCCGGAGAAGTCACCGGCTTTGTAGGGGGGTATCTCTTCGGTACATGGCCGGGTACTTTTTTATCCACGATTGGTCTGATGATCGGCTCTTCCTTTGCATTTGCCATTACGAAAAAGTTTGGAGTCAGTTTTGTAGAAAAGGTGGTGAAGAAAAAATACATAGAAAAATTTGACTTTTTCATCACCCACAGAGGGCTCTATATCGCGTTCATCCTGTTTCTGATCCCGGGACTACCCAAGGATTCATTGTGCTACCTGCTTGGACTCACGCATATGCGATTTATTGACTTCTTTCTCATGAACCTGATCGGAAGGCTGCCCGGGACTTTGATGCTGGCATACCAGGGGAGTGCAGTGAAGCATGAGCAGTATCTGTCATTCTTCACTCTGTTCGGCATAAGCGTAGCACTGATAGTCGTACTCTATTTTCTTAGGGAGCATGTGATCCGGAAGTCAGCTACATTGACCCGCAAAGTTCATGACTATCTCCGGAAAAAAAGAGAGCGGCAATCCGGGTAAAAGGCCTTCTCTTAGCATTCAAACCCAAACATACGCGTCTCGCCTCGCGTAAATTTGCTCATTTTTTTTAAAAATATGCGGTTTTTTTGCCTATTATTCATTACCCCGCAATTTGCGGTCAATTTTCCCGACGCGTTGCCACTTTTTTATAAGGATAGACATCTCCGGCTCCATTTTGCCAACAGCCTGTAGACAGGCTTCAATAAAGGGTTGGTGGACTGCTGTCATAGAGGATGCACCACTTGACGATGATCGATCATAACAATGAGTCTCATTTTGAAAATTCCAATCATTCATTGGTCTTAAACAATGGCAGAACCATTTACAAAAAAACACTTTCCAATCGCACGCTGTTTCACCAGTACACCACGTCATAAAGCATTGATGAATAACTAGGCACTCCATATTACTGTTACATACATAATAACAGTAACATATCACTTAGGGAGTATACAATCGTAAGGTATGTTATAATTTTTGTGCAAATCAAAAAGTTTTCTTGACAGATGTCGATAATAATATAGAATAAAAATAGTAACATGCAAGTGCATTAAGCAACACAAAAAAATTAAGGAGGGAATGAAAATGGCAGCAAAGAAACCGGCAGCAAAGAAACCGGCAGCAAAGAAACCCGCAGCAAAGAAACCGGCAGCAAAGAAACCGGCAGCAAAGAAACCGGCAGCAAAGACAGCAAAAAAGAAATAACTCAAAGGAGGGAACATTAAATGGCAGT
>CAYYLU010000071.1:8437-12991 GCA_964472475.1 uncultured Syntrophus sp.
CAAAGAAACCGGCAGCAAAGAAACCGGCAGCAAAGAAACCCGCAGCAAAGAAACCCGCAGCAAAGACAGCAAAAAAGAAATAACTCAAAGGAGGGAACATTAAATGGCAGTAGCAAAGAAACCCGCAGCAAAGAAACCGGCAGCAAAGAAACCGGCAGCAAAGAAACCGGCAGCAAAGAAACCCGCAGCAAAGAAGAAATAGCGCAGTGTATGTTTTATAAAAAAAGGGAGATTTGTTCTCCCTTTTTTTATTTCCGGAACCCTCCTTTTCTCGAAGATGCTTTCCCTAAATTTCGTTCTCCAAATTCCCAGTTGCAATGTCCGATACCTGCATGATAGTTTTATACGATGGTAAAGGAATGGCGTCTGACTGGATCACGCGTGGAGGGGGAATATCGGGTATTCCGCATAAAATCTGAGACCGCGATTTCACCAAGGACGGAACGTGAAGGCACATTCTATACGATTGAAACAAATGATTGGGTCAATATCATCCCGATGACAGAAGACGGGAAAATAGTAATGATACGACAGTATCGTCATGGTTCAAAAAAGATCACGCTCGAAATCCCGGGCGGATTGGTAGACGAAAACGATGCCGGGAATGCGGCTGTTCGTGAATTGCTCGAAGAAACGGGATACGCGGGAGATCAGGTGGAACTCCTCGGATCGGTAAATCCCAATCCTGCGATCTTTGGTAACGCGTGCCACACGTACCTGATACGGAATGCAAGAAAAACATCAGAGATACATCTCGATGCTGATGAGGATATTGATGTTGTGCTTATCCCTATTGGCAGTCTGCCGAATCTCATTCGGAGTGGAGAAATAGACCACGCGCTTGTCGTTGTGGCATTTCATTTCTATTTTAATAAATATCCCCTTGTGGCAGATGGAAAAATCTAAGACTCCTCTCATTTCATTTGTTGGTACCTCGAAGACTGGAAAAACGACGCTAATAGAAGGATTGCTGCCTCTTTTCAGAAGGGACGGCCTGAGAATAGCTACTATTAAGCATCATCATCTTGATTTCGAATTCGACATTAAAGGAAAAGACACACAGAGGCATAAAGCAGCAGGGGCCTCTGCGGTCATTTTATCATCTCCTCGTAAAATTGCTTTTGTCAAAGATCTCGAAGAGGAGATGCAGCTTGGAGATATTATCACTCGCTACGTTGATGACGTGGACCTTATTATATCAGAGGGCTACAAGAGGGAGGCTATCCCAAAGATAGAGGTTTTCCGTCACGGACAGGGAACAACACCTCTATGCACCGGTGATCCATCGATCCTTGCGATTGTGACGGACAAACCGATCGACACCGTAATCCCGCAGTTCGCGGCAGATGATTACGAGCAGATTGCAGCTTTCGTGATTACGATGCTGCATCTGACAGGTCGAAGACGTTGAAGATGAATAGACCGTTGCCCGTGCAAAAGAAATTTCAAGGATCATAAATGGCATTTCAGAAAGATGAAGCGTTTGTACTTTTCAAACGTGCCTATGGAGAATCGGATAAAATTATACGGCTGTTCACGCGTACTTCGGGGAAAATAGCTGTGATAGCGAAGGGAGCGAACAAGAGTCAGAAGAGATTCATGAACGCGCTGGAGCCTTTCAACTATCTTAATGTCGAATATTTCGAGAAACCGGGTGGAGGTATGGCCAGGCTCGAGAACGCTGACATCAAGGAAACACATGAGGGAATAGAGAAAAGCTTCAGGAAGACATGTATTGCGAGTTTCTTTACAGAATTGGTGGACAAGCTTACGAAAGAGAGAGAACCTCACGAAACATTGTTCCTCGCCGTACGAGGTGTCCTCGGAGCCGTGAAAGACCGTGAATTCAGCTATGCGGATGTCCTCCATCATCAACTCCAGATACTAAATCTGATGGGGTTCATGCCCAACCTCGACTCGTGTGTGTATTGCGGAACGATTGTCCCCGAAAGCCAAAACGTTTATTTTTCGAAACAAAGGGGTGGTATTCTGTGCCGTACATGTGCGATGTCCATTCCCAGTACTAAATACAGCCAATTTGTGATTCCGAATCTTGTCTTAATCAGAAATCGGGAAGGAACCTCGCTTTCAATGGGATTCAAAAACCAGGCACAGGAAATAATGGAAGGGTTCATGTCGTTTCATCTGGATGTGGAATTCAAATCCTACAAGATAATGAAGAAAGCAATCTTATAAATGCGTGCTCCTGCTTTTCCTCAACATAATGTATCCATTTCCAGGTTCATAGCTGTATCTTTTTGACGAATTCAACTCGTATTTCACTTCTTCCAGCTGACGCTGGCCTGCAATAATGATCATGGCACCGCTGTCTTTCAGGTAAGACGTGCCTCTCTTGATATACGCCTTTGTTAATTCCATAAAGGGAGCCGGTTCTTCCCAGATGTGCTGCAATGATGGTTGCACGAAGATGTAATCAAAAGCGCCTTCCAGCAAGAACGGAAACTCGAGATCATAATGGAAGAAGCCGTACTTCTCTGCTGTAGATTTTGCCTGCGCAAACCAGTCTTGTGATGACAGGCGGCTCCAGACATCGTCATCACCGCAGAAATCAATTATGGTACTCTGAACCTCCGCGGAGTCAAGGGTCTTATTGAAGTAATTGGACGTGATGATGTCCATTATGTCTCGAATTCTCTCAGAGTATTTTTCTATTATGAGACTCAAATCCGCTCTGACCTGCACGTCCTCTTTGATCTTTTCCGATAGCGAAGAATACTGCCTGTATGTATCTTTGAAGATAGTGACTATGTCACCGCATGTCCTGTCAGCAACCGATTGACGGTTGTTTCCCTTCAGGTATGTTGTCAGATCATGCAGGGACATTCCGATGAGCGGATTACCTAATCTGTAATTAGAGGCTCCCGTTCCAAAACGTTTTTCTATCCCGGAATGGAGGATATCATAAGCAAAGCATGACTTCTCGACGCCGAAAAGTACATGTTGAATGATATATTTCTTGAGCAACAGTTCATTTTCCCATTCCGCCATGAACGTGTTTCGCTCTTTGTAGGGTAATATAAAAGAAAAATAGGCAAGTGCTTCTACAAGCTCGAGCGCTGTACTGCCGAAATTGGGCGTAAGATCAAGAATCCTACATGACAGGAGCTGTTCTTTTGTCAGCCGTTCTTTGTTATTTTTGAGAAAAATGGACTCCAAATCGAAATCGGTCTGGTATCCCTTTCTATTGTAGAGGTATGCCGCGATTGCGGAGCGGTTGTGATCGTTCATATGATTGCGCTTGTCTACGTGACTGGAGGAAGCCTTTATCTGCAGCTGCTTTATTGTTTCGGGGAGATTGACATCAGGATAAATCTGCTTGTATGAATCCATCACTTTCGGAAGAACCTCGGTATCTTTCTTCAAGTACTGAACTGAGCTTCCAACCGATTGCTTTCTTTCTTTCAGGAGGCTGATAAGTTCTGTTCTTTCTCTTTCCATGATCTGTGGAACTGTTGTCGTTATACCTTGAAGTGAAAATAGCGAATAGAAAGTGTCGAGTGTCTGTGCCCCGCCTTCACGTAAGCCACCTTCAATATCCATGCTAATGAGTCGTGTTTCATAGGACATGGGTCTCTTCATGAGAATCCAGTGCCTACCGTCAGTGAGAATTCCCCATGGAGTCCTTGCTTTTTTCAAAAGGTACATTGTTTGAAATAAAGGTATGCGGTTTTCAAATTCGAGATAAAAACCGCTGATCCCTTCATGCAGATTTCGACCATACCTTTTGAGAAGGAGAATGCCAAGGCTGTTCCTATAGTATTCGTCTGTTCCCCAGAGACGGGAGTTCTTCACGCGTTCTCCCTCTGTGGAAAAGAGGGCCGCGTCCGGACCTTTCACGTGGTCTTCGAAAAATTTCGGTTTAGATTCATACGCGTATCCGAGCAATTTCAACATGGGGCGAATGAGGTGTGTCTCTGTGTGTATTTCGCTTGCGAAAGACTTGATGTCCTGAAACTTTGTCAAGAGATTCCAGATCGAAGCGCGCACGCCTTCCCCAACGGTGAGCCCGGCAATTTCATTGAGACCGGCTCCCGTGATGAGCGTATTTCTTGTAATGGCAGGATGCATGAGTTTATTCGAGATAATAATAGAATGGAAAAGGCTGTTAGTCAAGGCAGCGTGCAGAGAATTGAGGCATTGCTGATTTGGCACTTAACATGGTTTTGTGGCGTTAAGCCATGCGAATTGTACGAGGTAAGGTCTGCAGAGAAAGCAGACGCGAGTGGCTCGAAAAAGAATACAAGGGCAGCCGGCTAACGATCGGCTGCCCTTGAACAACGTACTCTCAGATCATCTGTGATAGTGACCACCGGGAAAACGATGATGGAAAAACGGTGGCGGCGGAGGCACGGGAACCGGCACAGGTGCGAAATGCCCGTGATAGCCCGGTCCATCGATAAACGGAGGCGGTGCAAGGGGCACAACCGCGCAGGCTGATAATAGTGCTGTCAAAAGAACCAGTATTGCGATTTTCATGTATTCCTCCTTAACGAGAACTGATCGTTTATGAGCAACTTGCATGCCAGCGTCGGA
>CAYYLU010000072.1:0-12669 GCA_964472475.1 uncultured Syntrophus sp.
GCCGAATTGATTAAACCTTCAGGCTTTTATAACGTGAAATCCGTCAGGTTGAAGAACATCATAACGTTTCTCCACGATAGTTATGTCGATTTGGAGTCGCTCGATGCGGATAGTCTCAGGAAT
This sequence comes from uncultured Syntrophus sp., assembly GCA_964472475.1. Classification (GTDB taxonomy): domain Bacteria; phylum Desulfobacterota; class Syntrophorhabdia; order Syntrophorhabdales; family Syntrophorhabdaceae; genus PNOF01. The sequence goes on from CAYYLU010000072.1 coordinate 124, forward strand.
ACGCTTCTCTCTGTAAACGGTATCGGCAAAGAGACGGCGGACAGCATAGTCCTGTATGCCTTCAACAAACCCGTTTTTGTTGTCGACGCATATACCAGGCGATTTGTCAGGAATCACGGACTCTGTTCGGGGGATGATAACTATGATTCGGTCCAACTGTTCTTCACGAGACATCTTCCGTCCGATACGTACCTGTTCAACGAATACCACGCTTTGATCGTGCGACTGTGTCAAGAGTACTGCAGGAAGACCCCGCTGTGCGAAACATGCCCCCTGGGACGGGATATCAGATCATTTCAACCTTACGATCATCGGTCGATTTCCTTATAACACCGACCAATCGAGGTTTTTCCCCATTTTTCGCAAGAAGGTCCATCACTGCCTGCTGTTCGCCGGCACTCACGATCAGGATATACCCAATTCCCATATTGAATGTCGAACACATCTCCTCGAAGGCTACATTACCAAGTTCCATGAGATAGGTGAATATGCGCGGTACGCTTCTCATGTCCACATGTATCGACGCCATCAAACCTTCGGGGATGATTCTCTTGATATTGCCCGGCAGTCCTCCACCCGTGATATGTACCATGCCCTTCACATCGCATTCGGTCAATACATTGAGGACCGGTTTCACGTAGATACGCGTCGGTTTCAGCAGTTCTTCATAAAGCCGTACTTCAGTCCCTTCCCAAAAATCATTCACATCAAGTTTCTGAATATCGAAAAGAATGTGACGGACCAGCGAAAAACCATTGCTGTGCAAGCCGTTCGAAGCGAGCCCGATAACAGCATCTCCTTCCCTGATTTGCGAGCCATCTACTATTGCATCTTTTTCTACGACACCCACTGCAAAGCCGGCAAGATCGTATTCACCCACAGCGTAAAAAGACGGCATCTCGGCCGTTTCACCTCCTATAAGCGCGCATCCTGCCATCTCACATCCTTCACAAATGCCCGAGATTACATCCTTATATATCCGGTCTTCTATTTTACCGCAGGCGTAGTAGTCAAGAAAGAAGAGGGGCTTTGCCCCGAGCGTAAGAATGTCGTTCACGCTCATTCCCACAAGATCGATACCGACTGTGTTGTGCCTTCCGCTTGCAAACGCGATCTTCAATTTTGTACCCACGCCATCAGTGGAACTGGCCAGCACGGGATTCTTATATTCCTTTGGGACCTCAGTCAGCGCTCCGAAACCACCGATGGCGTTCAATACATGCGGATTGAACGTCTTGTGGATTCTTGATTTTATATCATCTATGAGGTTGTCAGCCCTTTTTATGTTCACGCCAGAGTCTTCATACGTTACTGATTTCATGTTTGCCCCGATATACTAGTTTTCTAGATTACTGTCTGTGATGTGTGATCCGTTAAAAACAAGCGTTCTGCCTTTACAGACGATGGATTATGTCATTTTCGATATAAAATCATCAACCGGTATGGCAGGAAGTGAGATAATCTGGACAGTACCCCTCGAGCCCAGTTCGATCGATAGCCTTGCTATAGCATCATTGTTGGGTGCCTCAACAATATTCACGAAATCGTACTGGCCCAGAACGGCATATTGCGCAAGAACCTTAGCACCCATGTTCTCAATTTCCATATTTACCGCTTCAATCCGGTCGGGGTGCTTCTTGACTGTCTTCCTTCCATCATCTGTCAGAGTGCTGATCAAAATGTAAATGGGCATCCAATCCCCCTTTCGTGTGTTGCTATTTACATATACTCCGGCCAGACAAATTGTCAACAGCAATGTTGCCATTCCGCACAGAACGAACACACAGGCAGTATGACGACGGGTAACATGGAAAAAAGGTGATGATGGCAGGCAAACCTACTGTTAACTACATTTTTGAATATATTAACCATTGCATTTTCTCTTTTGATTTTCTAGGGTCACTTTGCATGCTCTATCCCGTATCCTAAGCATTTTTGTCTTGTCTAAATAAATTAAATATGTATAATAATATACTCTTTTCTACCGTAATCAAGGAGGGTCATATATGGCCAAACCGATGGACAAACACAAATGGCAGGACCTGAATGTGGGTTGTGTCATTGAGGAAGCCGGAAACGCTGTCGAATACCAGACAGGCGACTGGCGAACTTCGAAACCCGTATGGGATAATGAAAAATGCATAAAATGCGGTCTTTGCTGGCTCTTTTGTCCTGACGCGGCAATCTACCAGAAAGAAGACGGTACGTACGAGTCCAATCTTGATTACTGCAAGGGATGTGGTATTTGTGCGAAGGAATGCAAACCTGTGGCGATAAAAATGGTGGAGGAAGAACGATGAGCGCGAAGAAAGGTATCGAAGTATCCATTGCAGTCGCAGATGCGGCAAAACTCGCCCGGGTTGAAGTCGTTGCAGCCTATCCTATCACCCCGCAGACGCACATTGTTGAACATCTTTCTGACATCGTTGCGAACGGTGAACTGCAGGCTGCATATATAAATGTCGAATCCGAACATTCAGCCATGTCCGCATGCTGCGGTTCTTCGGCAGCAGGCGCTCGCACCTTCACCTCGACAAGTGCCCAGGGCATGGAGTTGATGCATGAAATTCTTTTTATCGCATCCGGCATGAGGCTTCCCATTGTAATGGCCTCCGTGAACCGTGCACTATCATCCCCTCTGTCGATATGGGGTGATCACTCCGATATCATGGCAGCCCGGGACACCGGGTGGATCATGCTGTTCTGCGAAAATGGTCAGGAAGCCGTGGATCTCACAATCATGGCATTCAGGATAGCTGAGGATAGGAAGGTTCTCCTGCCGGTCATGGTGAACCTGGACGGTTTTTCGCTCAGCCATGTTATTGAACCTATTGAGTTACCCGAACAGGAAATGGTTGACAAATTTCTTCCGCCGTATGAACCGCTGTACACACTACACCCCGACAAACCGGTCACAATGGGCGCGTACGGTATGCCCGAGATTTACACGGAATCCAAGTACGCGCAGGAAATGGCCCTGATACATTCTAAAGAAGTAATCTCCAAAGTTATGGACAAATTCGGCAAACAATTTGGCCGTACGTACAAACTGGTGGAAACATATAACACTGACAATACGGACACCGTGTTCATAGCGCTCGGTTCTATAAATGAAAATATTAAGACGACCATTGACGAACTCAAGGAGAAAGGCAAAGAACTGGGTCTCATCAGCCTGCGTCTTTTCAGACCCTTCCCTGAAGAAGAACTTATAGCGGCTTTAAAGGGAAAAACGAAAGTGGCTGTTATCGAGAGGGTTATGCCCGGAGGAGCGGCGAACGGTCCTCTCTTCAACGAGATCTCGGCGATTGCCATGAGAAACGATCTTGATATTCATTTGCAGAATTATATAGTCGGTCTCGGTGGCAGGGACGTGGTAACTCAAGAGTTTGAAGGGATTTTCGAGCAGCTGAGTGTCCCCAAGAAGAGGAATCAAAAGAGAGAAAACTTTCAGGTTATAGGGGTGCGATCATGAGAATGAAAAGTCTCGAAGCATATACAAAACATCCTGAAGTAGAATTCATAACTTCAGGCCACAGGGCGTGTCAGGGGTGCGCAGAGGTACTGGCACTCAGGCTGGCCCTAAAGGTCTTCGGCGAAGATACAGTCATTGCAATGGCGACCGGTTGCATGGAAATTATTTCAACTCCATTACCCACGACGAACTGGAAGGTTCCCTGGATTCATGTTGCCTTCGAAAACGCGGCTGCAGTCGCTTCAGGTGTCGAGTCCGGCCTGCGCATCCTGATGGAAAAGAACAAGATCGCGCAGAAGGATGTCCATGTCGTAGCAGTCGCCGGAGATGGAGGTACGAGCGATATCGGACTTCAGGCACTCTCGGGTGCTTTAGAGAGGGGACATAAGTTTACTTACCTTTGCCTGGACAACGAAGCCTATATGAACACCGGTATTCAGCGGTCTTCATCGACGCCGTACGGCGCTACGACCACCACAAGCCCTGCGGGAAAAAAAGGCATCGGACAGGTTACACAAAAGAAGAATATGCCAAAGATTGTGGCTGCACATGACGTACCATACGTTGCCACAGCGTGCCCATCATATCCGTTTGATCTCCTTGCCAAAATCAAGAAGGCGAAATCGGTGAACGGGCCTTCATACATACATATCCTGTCTGTATGTCCAACGGGTTGGAGAATACCATCTGATGAAGCGATACTGTATGGCAAACTTGCCGTCAGGACGGGGGTCTTCCCACTATACGAAGTTGAAAACGGAAAATACCGGATTACACACAGTCCCGAACCACTTAAACCTGTCACGGAGTACATCAAAGGGCAGGGCAGGTTTAAACACCTTACAGATGACGTAATCGCGCAAATACAGGAAAAAGTTAACCGTGATTGGGAAAGCCTTAAATATCAATGCGGTGCCAAGTAAACGTTCCATAAGATCTTAGCTAAAGCTGTGCCCCGTCTTGCAAAAGACGGGGTTTTTTAAGAATTCCAAAAAAAATGCCGAAAGAATGTGATAGGGAACACAAGAAAAGTGCGTTTCTTGTGCTAAAGTGAAAATTATGGTTGCAATAAGTCTACAAAAGTTTAAAATATAGAGACTTAATACATAACGAACGGTAATTTTCAAAAGAGGTCTCGAGGGGGCCTGTGTAAAATGCCATTTGATCTTGCGAAGATAGGAGCATTTCTTAAGGAAAAAAGGGAAGAAAAGGGGCTCACTCAGGCGGATATATCAATTAAACTTTGTGTCAGGAAGTCTCTTATAAACGCGCTCGAATCCGGAACATGGGAAATGCTTCCACATGAAGTATACGTGAGAGGTTACCTGAAAGAATACGCTCATCTTATCGGCATTTATGATGAAATTGCTCTGGAGATTATGCAGAAAGACGATATCAAGCCGGTGGTAGAAATTCCGGTTCATGCGAAGTCTAATCCCAGAAGCACACGGTTACCCACGAGAGCGATTGTGTATCCTCTCGCACTGGTCCTGCTTGTAGGATTCGTAATACTCAGTCAAATAAACAAAGACAGACCTCTTCCGGATATCACGCAGACAGAGCATAAGACGCAGCCAACCAGCAACGTAATTCCAGTTGATAACCAGAATGTTGCTGCCGAAGTCTCGGTAGCGAAAAAACTAATGATCTCCTGTCTGGAACGGACATGGGTGAGCGTAGTCATTGATGACAATGAAAAAAAGGAATTTATGCTTAATCCCGAGGAAATTGTCATTTTGAATGCCCGATCAAACTACGATCTTCTGATAGGCAATGCAGCAGGTGTGAAGTTGATTCTTGATGGAAAAGACGTCGAACTCACAGGCGTGAGTGGCGAAGTAAAGCGCGTTAAATTATCCTGAACGTCTTGATCAGGCGGTCAATCTCTCCATCTCCTCGTCAGAGATATCAAAGTTCGCATAGACATTCTGAACATCGTCAGATTCTTCTAAAGCTTCCATTAACTTCAGCATTGTTTCTGCATTCTTCCCTTCAAGTTTGACGGAAGTCTGAGGAACCATACCTTTTTCTGCTACCATATACTTCAAGCCTTTGTCATCAAAAACTTTCTTGATAGTTTCAAAGCTGGAAACATCCGTCACAACTTCTATTTCGCTGTCATCCTCCGAAATATCTTCCGCCCCCGCATCAAGAGCAATTTCCATGACCTTATCACTATCGACTAGGCTCTTATCAAAAGAGATGGTTCCTTTCTTTCCAAACATCCAGGCAACACAACCGGCTTCTCCAAGATTTCCGTTCAGTCGGGTCAGAGTATGACGTATTTCCGCAGCTGTTCTTTTTTTATTATCGGTCAAAACTTCGATGAGAAGGGCAACTCCTCCGGGACCGTATCCTTCATAGGTGATCTCTTCAAATTGTTGTCCGTCTCCGGCAGTCCCCAGACCCTTCTTGATAGCTCGATCGATGTTATCCTTCGGCATATTTTCAGCCTTAGCCCGTGCTATCGCATCGCGCAATCGTGAATTCGAATCGGGGTCGCCGCCGGCTATTCGAACGGCTGTAGTTATTTCTTTGATCAGCTTGGTAAAGATCTTGCCGCGCTTTGCATCCGCGGCGCCTTTTTTGTGTTTAATGGAACTCCATTTGCTGTGTCCTGACATTGGACCCCCTGAATATCAGATGGTGGGCGATATTGGATTCGAACCAACGACCTCTGGTATGTGAGACCAGCGCTCTAACCATCTGAGCTAATCGCCCTATGGCCTTTCTTTTATTACATTATCCTTTAAAAGTCAACACAAACAAGAGTCCGTATCTCGTTCTAAATCACGCTTTTCTGTTTCATTTTGGCTGTGAATTATTTATATTTCTGCATGGCAAAATATGTGTTCGGACCGGTACCTTCGAGGAGGCTTGGTTTCTCACTGGGGGTAGACATCGTTCCATACAAATATTGCTGTTTTGATTGCGTGTACTGCCAGATAGGTAAGACATCTCACGTTGAGAGAGTCAGACAAAGTTTTGTTGACACGCGGGCTGTGCTCGACGAAATAACTGAGAAAATCCGTTTGGTCGATCGCATAGACCACATCAGTTTTTCCGGTTCGGGGGAGCCTACGTTGAACAAGGATCTCGGCATGATGATCGAAGAGGTCAAATGCATCACGAGTATCCCTGTTGCTGTTATAACGAACGGAGCGCTATTGGATCAGGACCAGGTCAGGAGGGACCTGATGGCGAGCGATGTTGTACTCCCGTCTCTCGATGCGGCGAGCGAAGAAGTGTTCAAGCGCATAAACAGACCTCATGCCTCCATTGATCTTGAACATATCATTCGGGGACTCAAGTTGTTTAGAAAAGAGTACACTGGCCGAATATGGCTTGAAATAATGTTCGTAAAGGGCATAAACGATACATCTCAGGAACTACGAAGATTTAAGGAGTTACTTGCTGAAATAAAGGCTGACAAGGTACAGTTGAACACGGTCGCACGACCTCCATCCGAAGGGACTGCAAAAGGTCTGACATCTGCAGAACTGGAAGACATTTGCGCATATCTGGGAAGTGGCTGCGAAATTGTTTGCGGTTTTGATAAACCTGCTGAACAGGCCCGCAGAGCAGACTGGTCTGTGGAAATTCTTGAAATGCTCCAAAGAAGATCGCTGACACTCGAGGACATCGTCAAAGTCACGGGGATTTCGTCCATGAAGGTCAAGAACCATCTGGACATTCTGGAAAATCGCGGTCTCGTAAAAAGCTATATCTTTCATGACGACATATTTTACGTGAGGACTGATTAATTACGCGCCCGGCAAAACCCTTGGGTTCTTTTCTGAGCAAATTGGAATTGACAAATGCCTTATTCACCATTTAGTATAAAGCCTGAAAAGAAACGTAAAACTATCCTGTAGCACTGCAAAGTTCACGTTAACTGTTAAGAGGAGGCCGCATGAAGATACAAAGAGCTGTTATTAGTGTTTCCAGCAAGGACAATCTCTCGGAACTGGCGTTATTCCTGAAGGATAGCAGCGTCGAAATACTCTCGACCGGAGGTACAAAGAAGTATCTGGAGAGCATCGGTGCAAATCCTATAGAAGTAAGTGCCTATACCGGGTTTCCCGAGATTATGGATGGTCGTGTCAAGACGCTGCACCCGAAGATACACGGCGGCATTCTCAACGTGAGAGACAATCCTGAGCACCAGAAGGCGATGGAGTCTTTAAATATCAAACCGATAGACATGTTGATTGTAAACCTTTATCCATTTAAAGAAGTCATAAGTAAAGGATGTACATTTGAGACAGCAATTGAGAATATCGATATAGGCGGCCCCTCGATGATCCGCTCAGCCGCAAAGAACTTCAAATTCGTAACTGTTGTCGTTGACCCTGATGACTATGAAAAAGTGATCGAAGACATGAAGAAAAACAACGGTGCAACAACTGAAGAGCTGCGTTTCTATCTTGCCAAAAAGGTATTCTCGATTACCTCCGAATACGACAAGATGATCTTCGCGTACTTATCGAACGCTGGAAAGTAGGGGCATTCAATGAATATCCTGATACTTGGAAGCGGCGGAAGAGAACATGCGCTTGCATGGAAGTTAAGTAAATCTGAAGATGTAAAAAAGATCTATGCAATTCCGGGTAACGGAGGGATCTCTGACTTAGCGGAATGCGTGGACATTGCGGCCTCGGATATACAAGGTCTTTTAGATTTCTCGACCGTCAACAAGATCGATTTAGTCATCGTCGGCCCGGAGAATCTTCTTGCTGCCGGGATTGTTGATGCTTTTGAAGCATACGGTATTCCTATTTTTGGTCCCGACAAAAACGGGGCATGCATAGAATCGAGTAAAGTCTTCGCCAAGGAACTAATGGCGGAATATGATGTACCTACAGCCCCATTCAGGAAATTTGACGAGTACGGAAGTGCCCGTGCGTATCTCGATTCCATAGAACCGCCCTTTGTCATTAAAGCAGATGGTCTCTGCGCCGGCAAGGGTGCATATGTCATACGAGATATGGGAGAAGCGCATCAGGTCGCCAAAAGTTTAATGATTGAAAGGATTTACGGAGAAGCAGGTAAAACAATAATCGTCGAGTCTTTTCTTCCGGGAATCGAAGCGTCATATCTGGTTTTTACCGACGGAACGACAGTAGTGCCGATGCTACCAGCTCAGGACCACAAACCACTGCTGGACGGAGACAAGGGTCCGAATACGGGAGGAATGGGTGCTTACACACCGGTGCCTTTTATTCCCGGATCCCTCGAGACCGAAATCAAAAACAGCATTATGATCAAAACCATATCCGCACTGAAAGACAAGGGCATCACGTACAAGGGAGTCTTGTACGGAGGTCTGATGCTTTCCCGTGGACGTCCGTATGTAATTGAATTCAATGCACGTTTCGGCGATCCGGAGACTCAGCCGATCATGTTCGGTATGCAGAGTGATATTCTTCCCGTTCTGATGGCCTGCACTGGAGACAACCTTAATTCAATTCCGTACATCGAGTGGCGTGACGGCATTTCGGTTTGCGTTGTTGTGGCTTCCAAGGGATACCCGGAACATCCTGAGAAAGGGAAGGTTATTTCGGGTTTGGGCGAACTCAAAGAACTGGAAGATGTTATGGTTTTTCATGCGGGCACTAAGAAAATGGATGGAAAATACTATACGGCAGGCGGCAGGGTGCTCTGCGTAACAGCCCTTGCAAAGACATATGAAGCAGCTATCGATAAAGCATATGCAGCTGTATCGCAGATAAGCTTTGATGGTATGTACTATAGAACCGACATAGGCAAAAAGGCCTTTAACTATGGCAATAAACAGGAGGATAATCATGTTGAAAGAATATAACATCGGAGTAATACCGGGCGACGGTACAGGCCCCGAGGTCGTTGCTGAGGGTATTAAGGTTTTGAACGCCGTATCGCAGAAGATGGGGTTTGCATTGAAATACACGACATTTGACATCGGGGGAGAGCGGTACCTCAAAACAAAGGAGACGCTCCCCGATAGCGTCCTGTCAGAATTGAGACACTTTGACGCACTTTACCTTGGGGCGATAGGACATCCTGGCGTTACACCCGGCATCCTCGAAAAGGATATACTGCTCAGGATACGTTTTGAGCTTGATCAGTATATTAATTTCAGACCGGTAAAACTGTATGAGGGAGTGGACACGCCGCTCAAAGACAAGGGTCCGAAAGAAATAGATTTTGTCGTAATCAGAGAGAATACTGAAGGACTGTACGCCGGTGCGGGCGGAGTCCTGAAGAAGGGTACGAAGGACGAAGTGGCAATCCAGGAGTCAATTAATACCCGAAAAGGGGTTGAGAGGTGCCTCAGGTTTGCGTTTGATTATACCAAAAAACGTAATAAAGATAATAAATTAACGTTATGCGGCAAAACAAATGTACTCACCTTTGCCTTCAATCTGTGGGAAAGGGCTTTTCATGAAATAGGTGCAGAATTCCCTGCAATTACAAGAGATTATGCCCATGTAGACGCAACATGCATGTGGATGGTGAAGAACCCTGAATGGTTCGATGTAATTGTAACGGATAACATGTTCGGCGATATCATCACCGATTTGGGCGCAATGATACAGGGCGGCATGGGCATAGCGTGCGGTGGTAATCTGAACCCCGAAGGTGTGTCCATGTATGAGCCCATCGGGGGATCTGCTCCGAAGTATACGGGCAAGAATGTCATCAATCCTCTGGCAGCTATTCTGGCAGGAGGCATGATGCTTGAATTCCTTGGCCAGGAAACGGCAGCTAGCCTCATCGAGGAGAGCGTCCAGCAAGCGATAAGGAAGGACATTAAATCACTCTCAGCCGGTCACATGGGTATGGGTACAAGCCAGATCGGTGATCTTATCGTTCAATATATCCGAAGAACGTGACGCAGCGTCGCTACTATATTGTCAATCAAAGCGGCAGCTTAAGAGCAATCCTTGAGCTGCCGATATACATTGAGGGGTCGCGTACGGGAAATCCTGACATATTGACTAGTACTGATAATAGATATTATGTTAACTACTGGAACATCTGGAACATCGGGAAACAGTAAAATCATCGGGTGTGCATTCCCACCCCGATCAGAGGTCACCACCAGACGTGGATGAGATAACCCGAAAATCCCTTCATGCTCTTGGACTGGATGAATCAGCCACACTTGAAGACATAAAAAACGCATACATTCTCTTAACAGCCTCGACAAACAACGCAGTTTCATGGAAACAGTCAAAAGAAATTCTAGAGAGCTATAACCACCTTCTTGAGTTGCACAGAAGCAAACAAAAGCCTGCGGCAATAGATGCTCACAATAACCCCTATGACAATAATATATTACACGATACAGTTAATGTATCACATCAGCTAAGTGTGTCACACACTCGTACTAAAATGCTAATATTGGCATCAGTTATTTGCATAACGCTGGCTTTCTATGCAGTGTTCCGCTATATGTCTCCTCCACGTATATATCGCGGGGACCATACTAATACTTCAGAACTCATCAAACAGATCAAACCATCGATAGTAACTATTAAATTTGACAATGCGAGCAGCGGCTCGGGTTTCGTGGTCAGTAGAGACGGCTACATTGTGACAAATGCACACGTCATGCGTCAAAGAACCGCGACTGCTATTTTTTCAGATGGGTATCAAATCGATGTTGATCTCGTTTCGCTCGATGAATTGAAGGATTTCGCACTTGTGCGCGCAAGAGAAAAACGGGATTATCCTGCGCTTGAAATTGGTAACAGTGATGGCTGCACCGAAGGCGACGCTGTGCTGGCTGCCGGCGCTCCTCTCGGGCTCCAGTTTTCGTTTACGAAAGGCATAATCAGCGCCGTCAAAAGGTCGTTGCCCTATGTCACTGCTTCGCTAATTCAGACGGACGCGGCGATAAATCCCGGAAACAGCGGGGGACCCTTAATTGACAGCAATGGACGTGTAATCGGGATCAATTTCATGAAAGCTACCGGCGATAAGATTGAAGGTATAGGTTTTGCCATAGCTATTAATGAAATTAAGACATATATCGAAACAAAACGTCAGATGAACGATAAGGAACTCATGGACGCAATAGCGCGGGCCGACACAAAGCTTTCCGGGTACGGTCAGGCGCAGACTCATCAGGAAATCGAAAAAGCAAAGGAACGCCTGCTCGAAGAGCAGTGGGAGAGAGATCGAAGGCGCAGAGAGTTCAATGAGAAAGTCGAAATGGCCAATAAGGACCTCAAGGAGCAAAAGGAAAGGGCCGAGTCGAAACTACAGGAGGAGATTGAACAGCAGCGAAGACATATACAGGAAATCTCTGAATCCAAAAGAAGATATCTCTCGGATTGTCTTCAGAATGTCACCGGACAGTACCAGCTTGCCTGGAATGACCAGTGCAGGAGGATAAACCAGCAGGATGGTTGCGCCCTCCCCTCAGGAATCGGCGCATTGCTCGAGCAAAGACATGGGCAGGCAAGAAACGAGTGTTACCGGATCAACCAATAAATGGGGCTTGAAGGTGGCCGCCCCGTAACAAAAAAACCCCAAATCACAATATACAAATCACAAAAAAGAATACTTCAATGAGCGCAACGTTATGGAATGTAAATAAGTCGTTGGCTTTCCGGTTGACTTCGAACCGGATAACAAAAAAAGGCTAGATATACCTAGCCTCGTTATTTTTGGTTGCGGGGACCGGATTTGAACCAGTGACCTTCGGGTTATGAGCCCGACGAGCTACCTGACTGCTCCACCCCGCTATAGTTGGGATATATTAAGGTATACTTACGCCAAAGTCAACACTAATCAATGCCGGTTACGTCAATTTTCAGGTTAGCAAATTAATAGTGAAGACACTTTGATATGTTGGGACAACATACCCTTTGAGAAAGATTGTACGGAAGCCGGTTCCCACAAAAAACATGTATTTGTCACTTACTTAACCAGTTCGTTGAGTATGAACCAATCAAGCACGCGTAGACCAAAATCGAGACAGAGCAGACAGTGTGTGTCATGCATGATCTCAAATCCTGCCGGACATGTTTGCCATACTGCCAAACCTACCATCACATATGCAAGATATGAACGCGGTAGTG
>CAYYLU010000073.1:0-12235 GCA_964472475.1 uncultured Syntrophus sp.
TGTTAACAAACCTCTCAAATGATCCCATCTATGAGCCTCCACGGATCATGAAATTTCATCTAAGTCCCTTTAATAGGTACCGGCCCAGTGCTTTTTTCCCACAGGAAACTTGCAATCCGGGACTGTGCAGTATTCGCATTCCACGGCGCGGGCTACAGGGAGCTTCGCTCCTTTGCATTGTTCTACGTACCCGATCACTTTTTCTACCTGTTCTTTGTGTCCTTCTATCGCGAGTACAACTCCACCCTCTGCACCGCCGAGGCCGCCAGCTGCATTCGGCACAGCCTTGGCGCCATCACCGAGTATTCTTATTGCTTCTATCTCGGTGATCGTCACACCTCCCTTGACGGGCATCAATCCGCACGGCATTCCCATCCCGTACTCAAATTCGGTGCGTTTCGCTGCTTTGGCCGCCTGCATGATTGAAACGGGGATCAGCTTTTCGATGCCGACAGGACAAATAATCTTGAACCCTTTTTTGCGCTGAGATGCCATTACAAATCCAATGGTGCCTCCCCCTGAATGGCCGAACAGTACTCCGACATTTCCTTTGACATCCAAAGCATTGCATCCTTTGACGTACACGTCATCCGGTGTCATCCCGGCCATTATGTCACCGAGGGGAATTCCGGATTTGAGTTCTCCGTCCTTAATCACCCATTTGAAAGGGAAGTCCTTCACGAGTACCTTCATATTTTTTACTTGATCCAGGTGGGCTCCCAACTTATAATGAACACCTTTCTTGCCGGCAGCACGGCAGAGCCCCTGGCCCAGAACAGCCCCGAGCACCCAGTGTTCTGTCTGCGGTTCACTTCCTGTAATTTCCTTTACGAGGAAATAGGTCGTACTGCTGGGATGGATGACCACTGTGCCTTTGGCAAGGGCATTTCTTACGACATCCATGCGGGCTATTGCCTTTGAAAGAAGCATCTTCGATTCTGCGGTAGTCAGGACTACCTGTGCTCTCATGTTCTACCTCCTCATGTGCTCACAACGGTTTGTATCCGAGCGTATTCGCATATTTCGCGTCGACTTGCTCTCTCGGAAGATATTTTTCTTCCATTGCTTTCATCTGCGGGAATCCGGCAAATTCATGGAACTCTTCCAGGGGATGACCTTTGACACTCCGGATATAGTCCATTTGTGCTTCCATACCTCGTTTTTTGAGATCGTGTGCATAATCCCACATTGCCTTTGTCGCGGCCCATTGAGCATTACCAAAACCGATAATTACGACTCCTAATTCTGTGAGTCTCGACACCGGAATGATCGGCGAAATACCGATCATGTTGTACACAATCGGTCCGTTTACTCTTTTCACTGCTTCAGCTATTTCTTCTTCGGACAGAAGACCTTCCAGAAACGCAACATCCGCTCCAGCACCCAGGTACGCGTTTGCGCGTGTAATCGCATCTTCAAATCCCCCGCCCAGCGCTCCTCTTGCGTCCGTACGGGCCACTATTACAAAATCCGGATCAAGTTCATTTCTGACTTCAACTGCCGCTTTGTACTTCCCCACTGCTTCCTCTATGGGGATCACCTGTTTGCCCGCCATGTGGCCGCAACGCTTCGGAGCAAGCTGGTCCTCGAGAAGCATAGCGGCAGCGCCTGTGTTGATAATTTCTTTCGTTGTGCGTAGTACATTCAGTGCATTTCCGAAACCCGTGTCGGCATCGGCGATTACCGGTGTATTCACGCAGCTAACCACGTGGCGGGTAATCATCGTAAGTTCAGGGAGCGAGACAAAACCCATATCGGGAAGTCCGAGAAGGCTCATGGAAATACCGTATCCTGAAACCGCTATTAAATCGGCTCCGGCCCTGTCAAAAATCCGTGCCGATACACAGTCGTAACAAAGCGGATTCCACAGTCCTTTTTCGTTCCGTATACGCCGTTTCAATATTGTAGACTTCTTTTCTGCCATTTCTTTTTTCTCCTTCACGAAAGAGGTCCTGTTTAGTCCTCTCGTTTTCGATACTCACGAGACTGAATGGTCTCCCGATTTAACCTGTTCCGAGAGTTGGTTGTAAAGTCCACCTGCATTGATAATCTCAGTGATAAAATCAGGATAGGCTACAAACATAAATGTCTTCCCTTTTGTAATATTCCGGACTGTTCCGCGACTCAGATCGATTTCCAATTCATCGCCCGTGTTGACCTCGTTCAAGATCCCCTTGATCTCTACTATTGCAAGCCCATGATGAATCGAGTTGCGCATAAAATTGCTGTTCGATGATTCGCAAACGACCGCGGATACACCCGCTCCCCTGATGGACATGCACGCGTGATCATGGTCATGGCCATATCCGAATCCCTTGTCGCCGACGATGATGTCACCCTGCCGGACCTTCTTCGGAAAATCGGGATCTACCTTGGTCATGCAATAGATACCCAATTCCTTTAAGCGCTGTTCGTAGGTTGTATTCGGGTCTTCGCGGAATGAATGCAGGTGTTCGACGGGACATATCTCCCAATCCGTGTCCATCAGTCCCTGAAAACACCACGCCCTGCCCCGCAGAATACTATTCATGTCTTCTCCTTCGTCCCGTGCCGGACACATTCTCCTCTGCTATTTCGTTTTTTAGGTGTTCATATATGCCGCCGGCATCCAGAATTCTTAGTATCGGCTCCGGGTATGTCTCAAATTCCCACCGCAGGCCATTCGACAGATTGTCAACAATACCGGCGTTAAGATTAATTTTCAACGTATCCCCTGTGTTCACTTCTGCAAATACTCCGGGAATTTCCAGTATAGGGAGTCCGTGGTTAATACAATTTCTCCTGAAATTAGCGCCGGTCGTTTCACAGAGAACCGCAGCAATGCCTGAAGCTTTTAGCGCGAGTGCGGCGTGGTCGTGACCATGTCCCCATCCTACTCCTCTGTTTCCAACAAGAATATTCCCTTTTCTTATTCTTTGCCGAAATTCGGGATCAGCCTTTATCAGACAGTGTTCAGCCAGCCGGTACAGTTGCGCTTCCTCGCTGATCTGATTCACAGTGGCATCCCGAATGTAAAACATATCTTCTATCGGTGATATGGCCCAGTCAACATCCAGCAAACCGTCAATGCAATATGCTTGAGATTGTATTGTCCTCTTCATCGCCCCTACAATCACAGTATCTTTCTCGGGTCCGTGATGTAACCCGTCAGTGCCGATGCCGCAATAGTGGCAGGAGAACACAGGTAGATCTCGGAGTTGTAGCTTCCCATCCTCCCCGGATAGTTGCATGTACCCGAAGAAAGGCATATGTCGCCGTCGCCCAGGGGGGTATTAGCGCCGGCGACACACATGCCACATGCGGGGGGAGGAAGAAAGACGCCTGCTTCCGCAAAGACGTCCAGAATACCTTCTTTCAAACATTGTCTATAGATCAATGTTGAACCCGGCGTAACATTAAGGATCACGCCCGAATGCACTTTATTTCCTTTTAATATTCTTGCTGCCGTTCGCATATCTTCCAACCGTCCGTTGGCACATGTGCCTATGAAGCCATAATTGAATTTCTTACCTTCATACGCCGATACAGGATAGACCTTTGTCCTCTCCGGTGGCGGGACAATTTGGGGCTCTATAACAGAAACATCGAAAGACATTTCCTGTGCATATTCGGCATCAGGGTCGCTGTAGAGCGGTTCAAATGAATCAGTAGAGCGTTCCCTCACGTAGTCTATAGTTGTCTGGTCCGGTTGAATGACTGCTGTCCACGCGGACGAAAAAAGCGCGTTTGCGCACAACGCAAAACGTTCGTCCATATTGAGTTTGCCGATATACGAGCCGTCCCATTGAATGACCTGACCGGGTGTACCGGTGGCCCCTATCTGACCGAGAACAAACTCATATACATCCCGTGAGGAAACGCCTTCCATCGTTTCCCCGTTGAGACTGAACCGTGCCACCCCGGGTACCTGAATCCAGCTGGAGCCTTTCACGAGATATGCACCCGATTCATATGAAAGCGTGACGGCGAAACCGCCGAGGGCACCCAGTGATGTCGTATGACCGTTCGCAACTGAAAAATAGACTTCCCCGGGAATGGCCCAGCATTCTTCTCCTGCAACAATGTGTTCAACACCCTGGTGGCCAAGGTCGTAAAAATTCTCTTTCGGTATACCCATCTGCTCCGCCCAATCACGAAACTGTTTGCGAAGAGTCCCGAGCACCGGATTGCCGCCCGCACCGATATGCCCTACGACAATCTTGACCATTTTTGGATCATAGACTTTTTTCGCACCTGTCTGCATCATCTGCCACGGTCCACGCGCCATGGTGTCTCCGCCCAGTGTGACCGGCCTGGTAGAGCGCACAACAATATACTCACCCGTCTGTACTTCGTCTTTTCCGGATGCGCGGGCAAGTATTTTCTGAACCACGTTTTTTCTAGCCAATGGTTATGCCTCCCGTCTTTCTGCTATTTCAGGTTCTATGATCCATATTTACTGTATACATTAGTGTATACATTCTTTCAAAGAATATTGTCAAGAAGAAACGCGCTAGGGCTGAGGTGGTACACCTAATGGATATACAAGAGATCTTTTTTTCTGCGAAGGAGATTAAGGATGGTGTCTTTTGAATAACGTATGTGTGTCTGATTTGCAGAAACTGCTTCTTCTATTTTACCCTGCTTCAGATATTTGATGATTTGCATGTGTTCTTCACGCGAATGCCCCGCCCGGTCCGTCAAGAACAGGTTCATCCATTGAAACCTGTTTATCCTGTCCGAGACCATGTCGATCATCTGCGTCAAGGTTTCTTTTCCACTTAGCCTGGCGATTTCCTGGTGGAACTCGTGGGATTCCCGGAACAATTCGCCATGGCTCCTGTTTGAATCCTGCTTCTTATGCAATGTCCGCTGTTTGATGATTTTCTCGAGATTGAGCCAGTCTTTTCCTGAAGCATTTAAGGCAGCCGCCCTCATGGCAAGCACTTCGAGCGCTTCCCTTATTTCATACAGCTCTTCAATTTCGCTGGCCGTAACATCAGAAACGCAGTACCCGCGGTTGGGCAGACTCTTGATCAATCCCTCGTGTTCCAGCCTGTTGAGTGCCTCGCGAACGGGAGTGCGGCTCACGCCAAGATCTGCTGAAATTTCCGTCTCGAAAAATTTCTCGCCCGGCTTTAATTCAAAATTCAGTATACGAGTTTTGACTGTAGAATAGACTTTTTCTTTCAGTTTTTCTTTTTTCTGGACAGACATGTATTCGTCTCATTAATGATTCAAATGAATTTCATTGTATACAAATTGGCTCTAATTGGCAATGACCTCATCAATCAGACGGGTCAGTTCCTCCATTGCGTAGGGTTTTTCGATTACCCCTCTGAAGCCGTATTGCCTGAAGTCCCTCACAACAGGATCCGTTGAATAACCTGTAGAGGCAATCACTTTGACGGAATTGTCCAGTTCGAGAAGCTTCTTTATGGTCTCTTTTCCACCCATACCGCCGGGGACTACCATGTCAAGGACAACCACGTTGTGGAGTCTTTCTTTGTAGAGTGAGATCGCCTGTTCACCATTTTCAGCCAGATCCACGTTGTATCCTGCAGACCCGAGGAAATCGCTAATCATTTCAAGAATGGGCTGTTCATCATCCATGAAAAGTACTTTCGGGAATGATACCCGGTCCCCGCGTCCGCCTGGCATCTCGTCGTGCAGGACAACACCGGGCTGAAAAACAGGCAGGTAGAGACTGAAGGTGGCACCATTTCCCTGTAAGGATTCGACAGTTATATATCCTCCATGCTCCTTAACAATGGACCGGCAGATGTCCAGTCCTATCCCCGTACCTCCTGGTTTGGTCGAGAATCCCGGATCGAAAATATTGTGCAGATACTCCCCGGGAATACCCGATCCACTGTCGCTGACTGAAATCCTCACGTACTGACCGGGCGCCAGACTATCCACCGGTGTGTCAATCAGCACGTTCTCGGCTTTGATTACAATCGTTCCTCTATTCATCATTGCCTGAGATCCATTAATAACCAAATGTCCAATAACATACTTCATCCGGTCTTCGTCAATTTCCGTTGGCAGAAGATCGTCATCGATATCGAACACACATGTTGTCTCGACTCCGCTGACGGCGAAACGACACGCCTCTTCCAGGAAATCGCTTACAAGCAGCACTTTCTTTAACAATCCACCGCTTTTGTACGAATTCATCAGTCTTTCCGTGATCTGTTTGGCTCGTGTTATTGCCTCTTCTGCATTGTTCAATTTCTCCAGTGATTTGTTCCTGTCATGAGTCATATACATCTTGCAGAGAGAGACGTTGCCCAGAATCATGGTGAGGATATTGTTGAAGTCATGGCCGATTCCCCTTGCGAGTACAGCCAGTGAATCAAGTTTACCGATCGTAAACCACTCTTTTTCATCCCTGCCGTCCGGCTTGATACCTTTAATCGCCAGTACCGACTTCGAATCAAAGAGCGGAGAATACTCCATAATGACTTTTATGCCCGACCCACTTTTCGTTTTGCACGATGTCTCCAATGAGCCACCGGCAATTCGAAGCGATTCAGCCCTCTCATAATCACCTTCGTCAAGCAGAAAGAAATGTGTTTTCCCAACGAACTCCTCGAAGGCATACCCGGTCAGTTCGCATGCGCCTTCGTTGACCCAGACTATTCTTCCGTCTTTGAGAAAACAAATCCCGCTGTGAAAGACCTGTTCTTCACTTCCGTTTTTTCGCCGAATCTGCTCTGAACCCATGAGTTTCGTGCCCCCTGTACATAAAGGATCTGCCGCCGCACTGAGTCTATTGTGAGGTCGAAAGCCTCACTCTACCGCTGCTTAGTTTTCGACAGTACCGCATACTCAAAACCATCGAGAAGCGCCCTGAATGATGCCATATTGATATTTTTTGAAACAGCAACTACACTCCAAAACGCCTGCTCATCCGCAAATATAATATTAACCTCAACCTTTGCGGCAGTACCTGATCGTGAATCATGGATCTTGGACGAGAAATCCACCAGTTTGACCTTTTCAAGGACCGGAAATACTGAGGAAAGAGATTTCTTGAGCACATTGGCGAGGGCATCTACAGGCCCCACACCGGTAGCAGCCTCGTGCATTCGTTCTTGTTCCGTCTCAATTATGACTGTAGCTTCAGGCTTAATACCGTCATCAATGAGCCGGTATGTGCCTACTGCATTAAAAGGACTCCTGTAACCTTTCCGTGAACGGAAAACAGACAGTCTCTCAGTAGCGTCTGTCACGTCTTGAAGTTTCTTCAATGTCTCTGTTCCTCTTCAATGAGCAGTTTGTAATCGATGCTGTCTACAAGCGCCCTCCAGCTTGCCTCTATAATATTCTCCGAAACACCGACCGTTCCCCACGTGCGCTTTCCGTCACTGCTCTCGATAAGCACCCTGGTCGGAGCGCCTGTCCCATCTTTTGTTGAAAGAACCCTGACTTTATAATCAACAAGATCCATTTCTTTAAGCTGAGGATAGAACTTGTGCAGCGCCTTCCTGAGAGCATTATCAAGCGCGTTCACCGGCCCTTTGCCGAGCGCCGCAGTATGCTCTGTCCGGTCACCCACTTTGACGTGGATAGTTGCCTCGGTAACCGGCTGGGCCTTTTCTTTCTTCTCAACGATGATCCGGAAACCAACAAGATCGAAATACGGTTTGTGCACACCGAGGGCCTTCTTGATCAGCAGTTCCAGCGAACCTTCTGCCGCTTCGAACTGGTATCCGCGCATTTCAAGGTTTTTAACTGTATGGACAACTTCCTTAACCGCCTTCCGGTCTTTTTCCGTGTCTATATTGAATTCTTTGGCTTTGTACAGGATGTTGCTCTCACCCGATAAATCCGAAATAAGGACGCGTTGTGAATTACCGACGGTCTCCGGCTTAATGTGCTCGTACGTTTCCGGATTCCGCCGTATGGCACTCACATGAATTCCGCCCTTATGTGCGAATGCGCTTTCACCAACGTACGGCCGGTGCTTATCGGGTATGAGATTGGCCACTTCATCTACGAAGACGCTCAATTCCCGCAGCCTTTGCAGCTTTGCTTTGTCTATTCCCTGGTAGCCCATTTTCATAATGACATTGGGAATAATAGAACACAAATTTGCATTGCCGCAGCGTTCACCGTAGCCGTTTATCGTACCCTGCACGTGAACGCAGCCCGCCCTCACGGCCATTAATGTATTTGCAACCCCAAGTTCCGTATCATTGTGCGTATGTATACCAAGGGGGCCGCTGATTCCGGCCCTCACGTTTGTTACGGTGTCAAAAACCTCGTACGGCATTGTACCGCCGTTCGTGTCGCAGAGGACGATTACATCTGCCCCTGCCTGTTCCGCAGTCTCCAGAACCTCCATCGCGTACTTTGGATTCCGTTTGCAGCCATCAAAGAAATGCTCCGCGTCAAAAAAGACGTGTTTTCCCTTTTGTTTCAGATACGAGATCGTACCTCCAATCATCTTGAGATTTGTTTCGAGGCTTACCCTCAGCGCATCCTTCACGTGCAGGTCCCAGCT
The DNA here is from genome assembly GCA_964472475.1 of uncultured Syntrophus sp. Taxonomy (GTDB): domain Bacteria; phylum Desulfobacterota; class Syntrophorhabdia; order Syntrophorhabdales; family Syntrophorhabdaceae; genus PNOF01. The sequence continues at coordinate 8,492 of CAYYLU010000073.1, forward strand.
CTTTCCTACAATTGTGACATAATCGGTTTCTGCATTTATAAGCCCCTGCATGATCTCATCATTGTCCGGATCCATGTTTGCCTTCATCGTGCTGCTGAAGGCAACGATACGAGAGCTGTTCAGGTGCAGCTTCTTTACCTCTTTGAAATATTGCAGGTCTTTAGGATTTGAACCCGGCCAGCCGCCTTCAATAAACTGCATTCCGAACTCGTCCAGTTTTTCGGTAATCCGCAGTTTATCCGCCAGCGTAAACGAAATGTCTTCAGACTGAGCTCCGTCCCGAAGCGTGGTGTCATAAAACTCGACCCTCACTTCTCCTCCGTGACTTCCTGCGCGTCCAGACCAAAGTGTTTGTGGAGAGCACGGACAGCGAGTTCTCCGTACTTACTTTCTATAACACAGGAAATCTTTATCTCCGAGGTGCTTATCAGCTCTATATTAATTCCTTCATTCGACAGGATTGTGAACATCTTCGATGCAATACCGGCGTGAGATCTCATGCCGATACCAACTATCGAGACCTTCGCGATATCTTCATCCACAGCTACAATTACGCCGCCGATTCCGCCGGCGATCTCCTGTGTGATTTTGAGCGCCTTCTTGGCATCCGCTTTAACTACCGTGAATGTAATGTCGTTGTAGCTCTCGTGACTCACGTTCTGGACAATCATATCAACCACGATATTGGCTTCCGCGAGAGCACTGAAGATTTTCGACGCTATGCCGGGCTTGTCAGGCACCTTATTCACTGTAATCTTCACTTCATTCTTGTTATATGTGACACCGGAAATTACAACGTTCTCCATCATTGTGTTATCCTCCTTACATACGAGAGTGCCTTTTCCTTCGACCAGGGAAGACTTGACAAGGATCGGCACATTATATTTCTGGGCAAGTTCCACGGACCTTATTTGAAGCACCTTTGCCCCGAGACTTGCCATTTCGAGCATTTCTTCGTAAGAAATCTTATCGAGCCTTCGGGCCCGTTCACAGACGTTCGGGTCTGTGGTATAGACTCCGTCCACGTCAGTATAAATTTCACAATAATCGGCTTTCAGGGCTGCCGCCAGCGCTACGGCTGTTGTATCAGACCCGCCCCTTCCGAGCGTCGTTATATCGCCTTCTTCAGTTATACCCTGAAATCCGGGGACAATGACTATTCGGCCTTTCTCCAGTTCCGCCCGGATATTTTTCTCTTCAATATGTGCTATGCGGGCAGAACCGTAGCTCGAATCACTCACAATGGGTATCTGGTCGGCCTGCAACGAAATGGCGTCGTACCCGAGCTCTTTAAGCGTAATCGCCAATAGGGCCGAGGTTACCTGTTCCCCTGTTGAGATGAGAACATCAAGCTCTCTCTCATCAGGGAATTTCGCGATTGAGTGGGCAATATTAAGAAGTCTGTCCGTCTCTCCGGACATCGCCGACACGACAACAATTACTTCCATACCCTTATTCTTGTAAATAATCGCTTTGTTTGCCACGTTGCGTATGCGATCAACGTCTTTTACCGATGTTCCTCCGTATTTCTGAACAACAAGCATCTTTGCTTACCTCCGTACCGGGTCTATAGAGTCATTGAGTCGTCGAGTTATTGAGTCTGCCAAATTATAGATTATGGGTGAGTCCACAAGCTCCGGGGTCTTTTGACCCTATGACCCAACGACTCAATGACATCGAGACTAATATTTCACGGTTTGATAATAACAATTTTTCTTTCGTTTTCTCCAGCATTTTCTACTGTAATATCAATGTTGGCTTCGCTCCACCATTCTCCCCTCTCAGCCCATTCAACAACTACAATGCCCTTTTGCAGATACTCCTCCATATTCAAATCCTCAACCTCGTCTGCCCCAATCCTGTACAGGTCGACGTGTGCAAGGACAAAACGTCCCTCGTAAACATTCATAATCGTAAAAGAGGGGCTGACAACATATTCCCAATCGAGCACGCCGATTCCACGGGCAATGCCCTTTACAAGCTGGGTTTTACCGGATCCAAGCTCTCCATGTATTGTGTAAAGCCGCCCCGGTTCTGCCTCTCTCCCAAGTTGTTCACCAAGCTCCCACGTCTCAGAGGGACTGTTCGATATAAATTCTCTCTTCTCCACGTTTCAGCACATCCAGAGTCTTTCCTATGCCGTTCAAAAGATCACCGGCGAGAAGGTCCATATCGCTTCCCGTTTCTTCGCGCCATGAATCCGCTATGTAGCCATGTATATAAGCTGCGACTATAGACGCCTGCTGTATCGTATATTGCTGAGCTGCCAGGCCGCCGATAAAACCCGTCAGGATGTCGCCGCTTCCGCCTTTGGCCAATGCGGGGTTTCCCGTCGGATTCACGAATATCTGTCCATCAGTTGTAAAAAGAATACTCCTCGCACCTTTCAGCAGCAAATTTACCCGGTGTTTCTCGACAAACTCTTTTCCCGCCGCCATCCTGTCACTGTTAATTTCTTGCGGAGTCATTCCCGTAATTCGCGCAAATTCACCCGGATGCGGAGTAAGTATTGTTTCAGACGGTATTTCCCTGAACAGTTCGGTATGCCCCTGGAATGCATTAATTCCGTCCGCATCTATGACAATCGGTTTCCCCGCTGTCAAAACAAATTCCCTTACCAGCTCCATTGTATCTGGTGATTGGGACAAACCGGGGCCGATTACGAGCAGATCTTTATCCATTATGAAATTCTTCAGCTCGTCCAGGCAGGTCAACGGGAAAAAGCCTTTGCCCCGATCCGGTACAGGACTCGTCATGACTTCTGTCAACTTTACTTCCATAATCGCATTCAGACTTTCCGGTATGGCCAGGGTAACCAGACCCGCTCCAACCTTCAGAGCTGCCAGCGAAGCCATGTGAGCAGCACCGGTCTTGCCTGTAGACCCGGCAATCACCGCTACATGCCCATAGGTACCCTTGTGAGATGATGCCGATCTCGTCTTCAAGAAACCGCGAATCATTGCACCATCTATTATGTGGCCGTCAATACCGATAGCTTCTTCCACTATCCTCGGAATTGAGATGTCAATGACGGTCAGGCTGCCGACGTATTCGGCGCCGGGATACAAGGCCTGGCCGGTTTTTGCATATCCGTAGGTGAACGTGTGCGTGGCTTTTACGGCCGTCCCCAGGGGAACACCCTTACGGCCGTCTATGCCGGACGGCATATCAATGGCAATGACAGGTCTCCCGGACCGGTTTATCGCATCAATGAGCATCCTTTCTACGCCCTGAACCTCTTTGGAAAGTCCGGTACCGAAAAGAGCGTCTACTATGATGTCGGTGTTTTTCAGCGCTTCTCTCAAGACCTTAGGGTTACTTTCACAGACAATTGTCTCTCCTCCCGCGGAACTGAAAAGTCTCGAATTCAATGCCGCATCACCCTTCATAACATCGGTGCTTCCGGTCGCATATACCTTGACTTTATACCCATCGAATAGGGCATACCGGGCAAAAACGAATCCGTCTCCCCCGTTGTTTCCTTTTCCACAGATTACAGAAATCCGACGTATTCCGTTCGAAAGATATCTTTCCTTCACAAGCCGATACGTGCTTCGTCCTGCGTTCTCCATAAGTACGGCAGAAGGAATACCCCACGTGTCTATTGCGTAGGAGTCACAAGCGGCCATTCTAGCAGGTGAAACCATCTTCATACTATCCCTCCCGAGATCCGGACCATAGCCGAACGGATATCATTATACCTTATCGGAAATAGAATATCCCTAGTTTTCTCAAAGAGATATA
>CAYYLU010000074.1:0-3812 GCA_964472475.1 uncultured Syntrophus sp.
AAATGGTGGAGGCGGCGGGAATCGAACCCGCGTCCAGAAAAGAAGACTTCAAAGAGCCTACATGCTTAGTCAGTACTTTAAGTCTCAGACAGGAAACCACCTACTGACGGGTTTCTTCCTGTCCCAGCCTATTAGGTTTCGCCACACCTTATAGGCATCAGGGGTGACTATCCCACTAAGTTTTACACCATTTCGGGCCTGAAGCGGGAGGAAGACCCGGATGATGTAGCCGGCTTAAGCGGCTAGTGCGTACTCGTTAGAGTCTGCAGTTGTTTTAGTTCCGCTTGGGTACGGGTAAGCAGTAACCCGGCATGCCTCTTTGACCCTTACATCCCTGTCGAAGCCAGTCGCCCCCTTTTGATTTATAGAATTGCTGTATGATAAACTGGTCTTCATCGTGATCGTGACTCCCGCGCCATCATGCGCTTCTCGTCTTTTTTCTTGATGCTCTCACGTTTATCATAGAGCGTTTTGCCGCGCGCCAGCGCCAATTCCAGCTTGACCATGTTCTTATCGTTAAAATAAAGTGATATCGGCACCAGCGTGTATCCCTTTTCTTTCACCTTTCCCATCAGCTTGTCGATCTCTCTGCGGTGCATGAGGAGCTTTCTCGTCCTCTTCGGCTCGTGATTGTAGATGTTGCCGCAGGAGTACGGACTTATGTTTGCGTTCATGAGGAGCAGTTCCCCATCTTTTATTCGGGCATAGCTCTCTTTCAGATTGCCCCTGCCCTCCCGAAGCGCCTTTACCTCTGTCCCTGTGAGCGCAAGTCCGGTTTCGAACTTATCCTCAATATGGTACTCGTGAAAGGCCTTCTTATTGGTACAAATTGTTTTCATTACAGTAATAATATAACACAGGAAGGGCGCAAATGCACGGCGCAGAGCGTGTGTGCCGCGCGGCGGTTCGATGTTGAAACCAGATCGTGTGTCGGAAGTTGCAAATCAAAAATCGTTTCAATGAGACTTGGACCGGATACTTGTGCGGCCAGGAAAAGGAAATAGCGTGAATTGTGACTGCGATCACTGATAGCTCTCGGAACGGGAGTGTCTACGCCTCGATAACCGGAAGTTCGATTATGAACGTTGCCCCTCTTGGTTCGTTCTCCTCGACAGAAATTCTTCCGTGATGTTCCAACACGATTGAGTGCACGATAGCAAGTCCAAGGCCCGTACCCCCTTTTTCTTTGGTGAAATAGGGGTAGAAGATCTTCTCTCGATCTTCTCTGGCTATGCCCTTTCCTGTATCCGAGAACTTGGTAACCACCATGCCGCGGGATTTTTCATATTTTGTCTGGATAACGATTTTCCCATCTGCACTGTCTATTGCCTTTACGGCATTCGTTATGAGATTGATCAATACCCTTCTCAGTCCGTCCTTGTCTACTTTGAAGAGAGGTAATCTGTCTTTTTCAATGATGAAGTTGATGTTACGATACAGGCTTCTATAGACTTCGACCGTTTCCTCAATAATAAGGTTCAGGTCTTCCATGGTCTTCGTCTGTGACACATGGGTAAGTTTTGTCAGCTCGTTGACTATTCCCTTGATATCTTCGACCGATTGGATGATCACCGACGTAGACTCATCCATTATGGCCTTTTCTTCGCCTTCAAAGCGCGACATGAGTTTCCGCCGCATCCTTTCGGCCGACAGGATGATGGGTGTCAGAGGGTTTTTGATTTCGTGCGTCATCTTTCGCGCGACATCCCGCCATGTGGCAAGTTTCTCCGCGCGAACGATGTGCGTGATATCGTCAAACGCTATAATAAAACCATCCGTCCGTCCTTCCTCATCCTTGAGTGGGGTCAAAGATGTCCTCAGGTATGTCGTATCCTTCTTGCCCAGGTTTAAACGTAATTCCTTTGTGACACTGTCCACACCGGAGCGTCTCACATCTTTAAGAAAAGATCGGGTGAACAACCTGAGATTATCCCCGAAGACTGCCTTGAGATGCGTCTTCTGAGGCTCGTAGCTAGCAACTCCCGTAATGTTTCGTGCAGCCCTGTTGAGAAGGAGGATATAGCCATTTTTGTCAGTCGAGATTATTCCGGTAGCTACGTTGTCGAGGATTACTTCCATGTAGCGTCTTCGCTCTTCAATCTCATCTTTAGCTACCTGCAGCTCTTTTGCCATACTATTGAAGGCCTGCACAAGCGTTCCAATCTCATCCTTGCCTTTCGCCTCGAGATTGATGTCGAACTTTCCTTTAGCGACAATATCCGCTCCTTCCTTTATCTTCTCGATGGGCCCTGTGATCTCGTTCGCCATCTTGACACCCATCCAGAGCGAGAAGAAAATCGTCAGCATTGTGACGAGAAAAAGTGGAAAGACAAAACTGTACTTAAGAACTTTCTTCATCACCCGTGACTCTTTAAATTCTTTGGTCACGGAAGCTATTTGGCCAATACGCTCCTTTCCTCTTACCGGCATCTTGTTACCGATGTACAAGACGGCTACAGGGCGACCTGAATCATCAAGAATGGATCTGCCCAGGATCATCATCTCGCCGTCGCTGACAGGGATGATCTCCTGTATTTTCACGTTTTGGACGACCGATTGAGTCTTGGCGGCAAGCTGCTCCTCAATGTCGTTTTGCGAGCTTACCTGTATCACAGCGTTGGCCATCAAATCATGGATTGACTGGTGCTCAAAGAAGTATATTTTCTCATTCCTTCGCATATAGCTTCTGAGCGCTGTCTCATCCCCCAGGAGCTTCTTTCTCGCGATCTCCGTTGCCATGACCTGAGCCACTTTGTCATACCTGCGGAACATATCTTCATAATGGAACTCAGATAAGGAGAGGGCATTCTCAAGTGTATTCTCAATCCTGCCGCCGTACCACCTGTCTATCGTCTGATTGAAAAAGCCCGTTATGAGTATAAAAAGGGTGAAAGACGGCACAATTGAGACGATAAGGAGCACAGTCGTGAGCCTTTTTTTAAGCCCTGCTCCCCATATGCCCTTCTTGCTTTCGATGTACGACTTGAAAAAAATTCTCGCGATAAGAAAAATCAGGAACAGGATCAGGAGTATATTCACGTTAAGAAAAATAACGAGGAGTATGTTATCCTGGATGGGGAAAAACCGCGTAAAATTGGGCACAGTCGTTTCGAGAAGAACCAGCAGACCGAAGACGGCAACTATCGCTGTCGAGAAGATAATCTCTTTCTTAAATCTCATATCTTTAGTTTGAGCAATCTAGAAAACAATTATACTCCATCCGTCAGAGAAACAAAACTGATCTGACGCCTTGAAAACTCACCCCGTCTATAGGATGCAAAGCTTTCATTGTGATGTGTGCAAAGTCCCGAGTCGTGAATTTCCTCTAGACCCTCTTTTTCAAGTGTTCTTCTATTCGCGTCAGCCAAATCAAGGAATAGATCGCCGTTCACCTCATTGAAAATGGCATCATCAAACTCTTCCTTGCGAAACACGCTGCGAACGTCCTCGCCCACCTTATAGCAGCAGGAGCGGATTGAAGGACCGAGAAGCGCGATCATCCTCTCCCTGGCAGCACCCAAACCCAGCATCGTACGTACTGCCTTTTGTGCGATCCTGACAGCCGTTCCGCGCCATCCCGCGTGGACAATGGCTGCCATCGGATAGACCGGATCGGCAATGATCACAGGCATGCAGTCCGCGGTTTTGATTATTCCTGCGACTCCTTTCTTGACGAGTACCAGGCCATCGCCTGTCGACGGACGTTCTGCACCCCTGATTATGTGTATCTGATCGCCGTGTTCCTGAACCATGACTAATGCATCCGTCACAGCAAAAATGTCCAAAAAAAGCTTTCTCTCTTTTTCATGGAG
>CAYYLU010000074.1:3912-7513 GCA_964472475.1 uncultured Syntrophus sp.
CCTGCATGCGCAAGGTGTACCCTGATCTGGTGCGTTCTGCCTGTTTTGGGATAAGCCTCTACATAGGCAAAGTCCTTCAGTTTCTTTAACAGTCTGAAGTCTGTCTGAGCCGTCCTGCCTCCATGGGTGAGAACAGCCATCTTCTTGCGTTCCACGGGATGCCTGCCGATATTCCCCGTTTCCCTCCACTCCGCACTTCGCGGGACACCTTCAACGATCGCTCTGTATGTCTTTTTCATCTGACGTTCCTTAAACATTCCCGAAAGCATCTCCTGTGTCTTTGAGTCCTTCGCGATGAGTATCACACCCGTTGTTCCTTTGTCGAGGCGATGCACAATGCCGGGGCGCAGGGCGGCGGCTGCCGCTGTCGAGTTCGGAGTTCCGGGTTCGGAGTTCGGAGCCATAAATCTTAAGCAACGTTCCGCTCTTATTGTGCCGGAATCGGGTGTTGCGTGTTGGGTGTCGTGGTAATCAGGCCCGGGGCCAAAACTTATGGGTTCAAGGTCTTTACTCCTTTCGCCTCGGACCTTTGACCTTTTACCTTTTTCCAGGTATGCCAGAACAGCGTTTACGAGTGTTCCGGATGCGTGTCCCACGGAAGGATGTACAACCATATCTGCCTGTTTATTAATGGCGAGAAAATAATCATCCTCGTAGAGTATTTCGAGCGGTATATCCTGAGCGACAAGAGTTAAAGGTTCTTCTTCAGGGATGTCGCCTGCAATGCTCATAGTCTTTTTAACCGTGAATGAAGGCTTCGCTGCCTTACCATTTACCAGTACATGGCCTTGTTCGATCATGTCTTTTACTTTCGTACGCGTCAGCGCAAGTTTTTCCGCGAGAAAAACATCAAGACGAACGTTTTCCTGTTCGCATACAAATTGAAAGTTATCAGGCATCTTTTGTGGCGGATTCCAAATCGGCAAGAAGTACGGCTTCGTCTTCCTTCTGAATAGTCCTCATATCGAGTACGAAACGGCCATTTTCTATTCTGCCTATGACAGGCACTTCAAGCATTCTCAATCTTTGTTCAAGGGCTTCGACGCTTATTGCGCGGGGCTGAATGGCTATCCCATAAGACGGGATAACGACGTCAGGCAGGCTGCCACCGCCAACCTCTGAATTAAGCTGTTCTACGGATACAGTCACACCGAAGCATCGCCTATTCAATTTTTTCAAAAGGCGCTGTGCTCTGCGTCTCAGGACCGTAATGTCCTCATGGATCATACGCAGAGTCGGAATTTCAGTTCTTGCCCTGTTCATGTCCAGATACAGAAGCAGCGTGCTTTCGAGACCTGCGAGTGTGAATTTGTCAGGTCTCAGCGCCCTCGCCATCGGATTCTTCTTCATATCATCTATGAGGTGTTTCTCTCCGACGATTATACCCGCCTGAGGAGCCCCGAGCAGTTTGTCACCGCTGAAGGATATAACGTCGACACCTTTCGATATTTCGTGTGAGATAAGAGGTTCGTCTATTCCTGCGCCTTTCATTGAATAAAATAAGCCACTACCCGCATCATAGAACGTAGGCACATTGTACTTCCTGCCGAGGTCGACAAGTTCTTCAATAGCAGGCTCATGCGTAAAACCTCTGATGCGGTAATTGCTCGTGTGAGCTTTCATGATAAGGCCCGAATTCTCATTTATTGCACGCTCATAATCGGTGACGTATGTCCTGTTGGTCGTACCAACTTCCTTAAGTATAGAACCGCTTTTTTTCATTACTTCCGGTATCCTGAAAGAACCGCCTATTTCAATAAGCTCTCCCCTCGAAATGAGCACTTCTTTACCATCAGCCAACGTATTGAGCACAAGAAATACTGCACCGGCATTATTATTCACAACAAGAGCGTTTTCCGCACCCGTGAGTCTTCTCAATATTGATAGGCAGTGTTCGTAGCGGTCACCCCGTGCTCCTTCAATCAGGTCATACTCAAGATTTGAATACGAGGATGCAACGTTTATTATCGCCTGTATGGCAGTATCTGCGAGCAGCGACCTTCCCAGGTTTGTGTGGATGATCGTGCCAGTACCATTGATCACCCGCTTGAGGGTCGGCTCGGTCATGATTGCTGCTCTTTTCTGCGCCTCTCTTATGATTAGGTGTATCGGAGGTATCGCATCAACTTCACCATTTTTCACGGCGGTCCTTAACTGTTCAATGTATTCCCTCAAAGCATCCTTTGCAGTTTCTTGAGGGTAGACTTTCATGAGGTCCCAATCCCGATGAGACAGAATGGAGTCGATTTTTGGTATCTTCCTGAGTAAATCGTTCGGCATAGAGGTAATTTAGTCTCAATTAACTTCTAACACATGGTACACGCTTTATCAACAACAGATTACCGGCATACCGGGAGCAACTTAGTGGAAATACTCATGAATACAGCCCGATAGAAATTGCAGTTTTCAAAGACTGTATCAGAATAATATGCCGCTACACAGCGTCTTAAAAAAATGCTATAATTGGAATATGAAGAAGTATTTGGTTATCCTGACAGTGGTGCTGTCGATATCCATGATTATGCCTTCAGCGGGCTATTCGTGGGGCAGCCATCATCCATCGGTGCACGTTCACTACGGTTGGGGTCCGGCAGCAATCATTGCGGGAACCTGGCTTACAGGAGCGCTGATATTGAGCGCCATCAGCCGTCCTGCACAGCCTGCCCCGCAACCGGCCGTTGTATATGTGCAGCCCGGAGCCACAGTATACGCAACACCCGCACCTCCACCACCACCTCCTTACTCAAGTTCCAATCCTCCTTCCAACAACAGTGGAACAGGCGAGTGGGTAACTGTCCCCGGCCAATGGGTTGACGGCACGTGGGTTCCGCAGCACACCGTTTTTGTACAGCGGAATCCGTAAGCTTTCCGGACTTGAAACAATGAGCCGGGAACAGACGAAATCCTGCCATAACCTTATCAACTTTCCTTGAAAGCGGCAAGCGTATGTGGTACACAATGTAATATCAATCATTCCCGTCAGCTACAGAAACATCGGGATACAGGAGTGTTGAGTAATGGCATCAAACGACATATCTGCGCCTACCGACTTTATCCGTGACATTATAGAAAGCGAAGAAAACCGGAAAATACACGCAAACCGTGTCGCCACGCGCTTCCCGCCGGAGCCCAACGGCTATCTCCATATCGGGCACGCAAAATCAGTCTGCCTCAATTTCGGCATAGCGGCCCAATACGGCGGCACCTGCAATCTGAGGATGGACGATACCGATCCAGCCGGTGAATCACTCGAATACGTGCAATCCATAATGAACGATATCCGTTGGCTGGGATTTGACTGGAATGACCGGCTCTTTTACGCTTCGGATTATTTTGAGCAGTTATATGCGTTTGCTCTTCGTTTAATCAAGATGGACAAGGCATATGTGTGCAGTCTGAGCGCGGACGAAATACGCGCATACAGAGGAACACTCACGGAGCCTGGCAGGGAGAGTCCGTACCGCAACAGGACCGTCGAAGAAAATCTTGAACTTTTCCAGCGTATGCGTTCCGGAGAATTCCCGGACGGTGCACATGTACTTCGCGCAAAGATTGACATGACATCTCCGAATGTCGTCATGCGCGACCCTGTGATCTATCG
>CAYYLU010000074.1:7613-12217 GCA_964472475.1 uncultured Syntrophus sp.
TCTGTCTCCGGATGGGACGATCCGCGCATGCCCACCGTAGCCGGCATGAGACGGCGCGGGTACACACCGGCGGCAATCAGGAAATTTTGTTCGACTATCGGTGTTGCCAAAAATGAGAACCTCGTGGATATCGCACTTCTGGAAAGCTGCGTCCGTGACGATCTCAACGAAAGCGCACCCCGTGCAATGGCAGTTTTGCGGCCTGTAAAGCTCATTATTGACAACTATCCTGAAGAAAAGACTGAACAGATAGAGTGTGCAAACCATCCGCAGAATGCCGCCCTGGGAAGCAGGCCGGTGCCTTTTTCCCGGACACTCTACATCGAACGCGAGGATTTCGAAGAGAACCCGCCCAGGAAGTATAAGAGACTTGCCCCGGGACGTGAGGTGCGACTGAGAAATGCGTATGTAATAAAATTCGCATCCCTTGTAAAAGACCCTTCAACCGGAGAAATCACAGAGCTGCATTGCACGTATGATCCTCAGACGAGGAATGCAGCACCTGCCGACGGTCGTAAGGTCGAGGGTGTGATCCATTGGGTTTGCGCCATATCCTCATTCAAGGCCGAGGTGCGTTTATATGACAGGCTTTTTAGGGTGCCGGACCCCGCAATTATTGCGGAAGATGTCACGGGCAACCTGAATCCTTCTTCTCTGGAGACCCTCACGTCCTGCTTCGTAGAGGAAAGCCTCAGTAACGCACCGCCCGGGAGTCGCTATCAGTTTGAGCGGATCGGTTATTTCTGCATGGACGAGAAAGATGCGAAACCGGGCACTCCCGTGTTCAATCGTATTGTTGCGCTCAGGGACTCATGGGCAAGAGTAGCTCAGGAAAAACGCTGAATCAAGGTTTTCCAAAGTCGGGTCTATAATCCAGCCACCACGCCGACTGTTGAAGAGGTGAGTCAGATTGACGGAGTCCACGCGTTTCCGTCAATCTGTTGTGTATTAATGCTATCTAGCCGGTATCCCGTTATGTGGACGCGGAGGCTCCGGCCGGAAACGTTTGTCAGGAGCCATATTTTGTTTATTTCGTGGCCGGGGCCTTGGATAGCTCTGGACACCCCAGTTATTATGCCTTTCCCAGTAACGATCGTTGTGCCAGCTTTGCCAATTTCTCCGCAGATCACGATGCGGTATAGGACGGTAGATCCAATTGTAGCCTCGCCAATTGCGGTTATTGTAATACCCTCTCCATCCGGGATCCACGTGCGTGTAAAAGACGGGGATTCCGCTGTAAAACACCCACCCATGATCATAATAACGGGAACGGTACCAACGTCCCTCCCAGGGCCTCCACCACCAGCCGTTCCAAAAGAAAAGATCTATGTCAAGCCCCGGTACCGCGTAAACACTTTCGGTTTCAGGCAATGGAATGACTTCCGGTGGGTGCACAAACGCAATCGGTGGTGGCAAACCGATATTTACGCTGATGTCGACTCGTGCCATAGATTGAAGCGGGGCAGCAACAACTAAGATCAGGAACATTGACCCGACTATAAGGTTTCTCATCCCTTTCCTCCCTAAGCAATTCGAATTCTAAAAATGCCTTCATGTTCTCCTTCAGCAATATCGATGCCTTACATTTGCTAACCGTAAGTATTGTAAACCATTATATTATTCGTCTGAATCCCCATCGAACCACAACATTTGTGTCGTTTTCTTCGGGAATTCTCCGACAATGATGTCGAGTCATCTCATGACCCGGCCCCCCGTTATTTTCAAGAATTGCATGGCCGGGAAGTGGCTGTCGACGGCAACGTGGTTATGATTGGCGTCGGAAACAAAAAACGTTTTGATATCATTGCCCTTAGTAACCCGATCGCAGGTTTCGTTTTTGATGCAAAAGGCCTTATGTTCGATGCGTCGCTACAGGGAACAAAGTATGCAGGAATCCAGTGATGGGCATTTTCTGCCGCAACGCCCGGGATCACTTATAGATGCCGCAGGCTATGTAGTAGTCATCTATCCTCTGAGCTGAGGGCCATGAGCTGTGACCCGCCTTTACGTCTCTATCTGTATTTATTGATTTCGTCTCTCAGCTCGAGGGCGGCTTTACCTGCCGCTTCCGCGAAACCGTCTCCCCGGCCGGCGTAGATGATGCCTCTCGATGAATTAATAATCATGCCTGTCCCCGCAACTGTTTTGCCATTCGTTACAGCGGCTTTGACGTCGCCCCCCTGTGCCCCGATCCCGGGTACCAGAAGAGGCATATCCCCGACGATAGCACGTATCTCTTTGAGTTCTTCCGGATAAGTGGCACCGACAACCAACAGGACATTGTTATTGTGATTCCATGAGTCTCTCGCCTTTTCCGCAATTAACTGGTAGAGCTTCCTACCGTTTGAGATAAGGTCCTGTACATCCCGCGCCCCGGGGTTCGATGTGCGGCACAGAATAACGATACCCTTGTCACGTCTGGAGAGAAAGGGCTCGAGCGTGTCTGAACCCATATAGGGGTTAACTGTCACCGCGTCAGCATCAAAGCGATCAAAAACCTCCCGCGCGTACAGCTGGGCCGTCGCGCCTATGTCCCCTCTTTTCGCATCCAGTATAACGGGAATTCCGGGGTGGTATTGATGTATGTACTCTATTGTCATTCTCAGGTCGTCTTCAGCGCCTGCCGCGGAATAGTACGCGATCTGCGGTTTGTACGCACATACGAAGTCCGCGGTTACATCTATGATGGCTTTATTGAATTGAAAAAGAGGATTGCGCGCGCTCCGAAGGGCAACGGGGATCTTTTCTATATCCGAATCAAGCCCTACACAGACAAGGCTGTTTCTTTCTTTCCAGGCGTTTCCAATTGCTTGTATGAAATCCATGCGTCCTCCGTTTCTGAATGCGTATGTCTCATTTGGTTTTGGGTAGATTAACACTCCTTCTGAAGAAAGGTAAAGGGCAATTCAGCACTCCCAAACCACGGAATGTCTTCGTCGTGATTGTATAACAGTCTACTTTCTCAGTACGACCCATAGGCCGCCATCTTCTATGATCTCGCAGTGTTGTTCGAGGCGTTCCGTTTGAATCAGGGACAGCAGGTCCTGCTTTCCAATACGGATGCGGCCAAGCTGGTTATTGAGATCGGCCGAACGTTTCCCTATGCTTTCTATCAGGTCTGATGGCGTGTGCACACCAAATCCTCCTCCCGCAAATGCGATGCCCCCGGGTTTCAAAATGCGGTATATGGCAGTGAGGTCAGGCCGGAACAGAGAAGGGAAAAAGAAGGCGCCTCTGAATATTGCAAGATCGAAGCTTTCCGCCGGGATATCCGAAAGCTTCCCGGTGGTTGCTTTTATGGTGATCGCATCCTTCAGCCCCAGCAGTGCTGCCTCTTCGCGAACCGTTGAGAGAATTTCAGGGGGAAACAGCGCCATGTAAAAAGAGGAATCCATTTGAAGTCGCGCAAGATCAAACAGAATGCCGGAGAAAGGGCCGATCTCTAAGATTGCCCCGCGCTTCCGGCCATATAATTCAAGTATCTGCTGTATGAGATAGCGCCTTACGGGTTCCCAGAGCTTATTCAGTTCAACAAGGGCATGGATGTTCACGGTTCACCTTCCTGCCCTCTTCTTTCCCGTCATTCGCCCGGTTAATCTTCCTCGTGAGGTTCGCGGGTCCTTATTTTCTCTCATATTTATCCGCAAAATACAGGTCCATAAAAAGAATCGGCTTCGTGACCTTCTTGAACACAAGCGGATTGTGATACAGGCCTGCCGGTATGTAAATCGTTGTAGCCTTGGTAATGGTGTGTGTCTCCATATGTTTGCCATCTTCACTCAAGGTGATTTCGACGATACCGCCGAGGTTTATAAGATCATCTGCATCAAGCGAAGAAAACATCAGGTATTGCGGGAAATCATGTTTGTGAGGTTCGGATGCCATGGTAAAAGGGACCTTAATCGTTTGCCAGTATGTTCGAAATCCCATGGCTCCGAATGTTTCATCACTGGTGAGAGTAGGGACCATAGTCGTGACTTCTTTGTGGTTCGGTTTTCGTGCCGGCGCTTCTCTGACGTATTTGGATGTCGTGAAGTTTGTCATAAGATGTTCTCCTTTGCGTATAGGTATTTATTCATCAGACAATGTAACCGTGCGGCACTCACGTATTCTCCGGATTTTTGCGGTGAAACTGAGGGCACAGGTCGGATGATCCGGGCATGTAGTTTCTGCAGACATTCGTGCGCGTTTCGTAGATCCCGCATCTCGACAGCGAATCCTCCCATTCGAGATATACACAGCTCATACGGCAGTTATTTATGTTCGAACCAAACCCGTTCGCAAATCCATTGTCTGACCAGCCCACATTGTTAGCTCTGACATGTGCAAGGATGTCGTGGCGCTCCTCCAGCTCCCATCTCCGTATGTCTTCGGCAGAGACGTAGGCAGACATATCCAGGTGGCAGCAGTTGCCGCAGCGCTGACATGTGAGATGTTTACCTCTTTCAGTGTTCATTAATGAGCTCTCGCAACGATTTTCGATTTCCAGAGCTGCCCGGCTTCATGAAAGCACCGACGATTCCGAACCGCAGTTCTTTCAGGTAGTGATGCGTTTTGACATGAATTCAGCAGCCTGTTCTCCTGCTATGCGCCCGGAATTCAGA
>CAYYLU010000075.1:0-2299 GCA_964472475.1 uncultured Syntrophus sp.
GGAAATGAGATACGTGTCATTTGCTAGGTGTATGTTGCCGTACGCCTGCCTGTGTCTCAGGAAATGTATGGAATCGAGATCCACATAATCGAAATCTCCCTTTCCTGCCGCAAAATATATGCCCGTCGATAGACCAATCATAGTCTCCGTCATGCATCCGATCATGAGTCTCAGGCCGTTTTCTTTTGACATATTATATAACTTCAGAGATTCCGCTATTCCACTCTTGGCTATTTTTATGTTAACTCCGTGACCGGCATTCTCACCAATTACACGGGCGAGATCGTTGGTATTGTTTACGGTCTCATCAAGAATAATGGGCAAGGATGATTTGCGGGTGATTTCGCGCAAACCTTTATAATCAGTCTTCCTGATAGGCTGTTCGAATACTTCGACGGGATATTTCTTTTTGCGGACGAAGTCTACTAATGAGAGCGCTGTTGCAACGGAATACCCTTGATTACCGTCAAGACGTATTCTGAAGTCGTCACCAGCAGCTGTGAGGTGGTCGCACAGTCTCGTGATGAGCGTTTTGTCGTCAGAATAATTTCCACTCACTTTCACTTTATACGTATCAAAGTTATGCAGACGGGCGTAGCGGAGCCATACTTCCAGCTTTTCAAAATCTGTTGTAAACGGAATAGTCAGATCGGTTTTGATGGCCCCCGCCTTACCTTCGAAATATGTGTGTTCATCCATACCGGTGGTTTCGAGGTATGCACGAAAAAGAGCGGACTCGATTCCCGCTGCTGTCATCGGATTGGAGGGATACAGCATCCGGATGCGCTTGAGCGGCGCTTCATACGATGCAATTTCAGTGTCCTTCAACAGCGCGGACGAATGAGAGACGATTCGGCATATATTTTCAATTGTCTCCTGTTTCATCGTAAAACTTGTTGGACATTCTCCGGACCCGGAGAGTCCATTCGACAGATGTACTGTAACAATGATGCTGTTGATACAATTTTTTTCCCCCAGAGAAGTGGCAAAGGTAATCTTCAATGGGCGCGTTATCTTTCGAAAATGTACTGACTTGACTGTGATCATCTCAATTCCCTATCATCTCAAAACTGAGCCGAAGGAAATTTCTCTGCCGCTCACATTCCAATGTTGTACTCTCAGCTCGCTCGTTGTGAAGCCGTATTTTTCCTCAAACGTGCAGCACCTCACGAAACTGCCCGTTTCTGCGGCTTCTATGAACTCCTCTCCGCCAAGAGACAACATGACGTGTACAATTTGCCCGGGAACACCTTCAGCAGATACAAAGACCAGATCGGCCCGTTTCAGCATGTCAAATGTAATATGCGCACAAACTCGTGCCTGGTCGGCAGCATCACGGGGAACATCTATCAGGTTTGCTCTGTATACAAGATTTGTCAAGCCGGAGCAATCCACACCACATACAGCACCTCCGGTACGCTCCGCATCTTCTGTCACACACGTGCTTCTTCCTCCCCACAGGTAAGGCATTCCAATGAAAAGCTCCGCCGTGTTTACAAGGTTCTCTCTCACCTGCTCTTCGCTGCGGATGTCTGAAAGCGTTCTGATGTGGTCAGTGCATATCCATGCCCTAACATCCTTCGATAACTGCATTCTTGTCCAATCTGGGGTGTCGCCGTTTTCTTCAACTGTGAGCCGTACGCCGAGCGGGAGCTTCTCCAGTATTGCCCCTTCGTGAGATGGTTCTGCACGTACAGTTGTGCGAACCTTTTTGACAACGGCGTTGT
Source organism: uncultured Syntrophus sp. (assembly GCA_964472475.1). GTDB lineage: Bacteria > Desulfobacterota > Syntrophorhabdia > Syntrophorhabdales > Syntrophorhabdaceae > PNOF01. The sequence goes on from CAYYLU010000075.1 coordinate 1,728, forward strand.
AAACAGGCTCGCTACCAACTTCAACAACTGCCGATTTTCTGATCCAGCCCGGATAACCGCGAGTGGTGCCGGACGCATCTATTCTGATCTGCTCAGATGCTTCTACAAAACACCATTTATCTCGTGTATCGACGAGATTGAGCACTTCGTTACAAAGCACCTGTGTTTCCTGTAACGCGTCGCGTTCATCCAGGTAGCTGCGGTCCACAGGTCGCTTGCGCAGGTCGGCAACAGGAACGCAAACCCTAAGACATCTGTTCTTCACGATATCTGTTCCAATGAAATTGCTGAGGCCCCCTTTGCGCTTTTCAGCATGGTTGCATCACCTGTAATCTTTCCTACTATGTTAACTGCACCGGCGGGTACAGGATCCTCTCCTCTACTTAATGGCGTTGGTCCGAAAAAGATAGCAAGCGCATTTCCGGGAGGCCAATAACCGATATCTCCCACGTGAACATGCGTGGTTGCAGTCTCATCAAGTGTATCTCTGACGGGAATCTCGAAATAAAACTCGTCGCCCCATTCATTAAACGATGTTGTAAGCGGCAGTTTAGTCAAAACGTCCTGCGCAC
>CAYYLU010000075.1:2399-8390 GCA_964472475.1 uncultured Syntrophus sp.
TGCGCACCCGTGCAGCCATTAAGACCTCCAACAGTGATGACTAATAATAGAATGATATGCAGGATTTTTCAAAAAAAGCTTAAAGAGTGTGTTCAAAGAATATCAAAGATCGAGGATAATTTCACTTAGGGGGCGTTTGGGCACATAATGGGTTTGGGAAGCATCCCTCCAGTACTTTATTTCTCCATCCTTTTCCTCAACAAGGACTACACGCTCCTTGGGCTCTCCGAGGGCAATCGCAAGCAGGATCTCGTACTGCATCGGAATATTCAGGAGCTTCTGCAATTTTTCCCGCTCTATAGCAGCAACAATACAGCCGCCGAGTCCCATTTCCACTGCCCCCAACAGTATGCTCTGAGCGGCTATTCCGTGGTTACACCAGAAGTTTCCTGTTATTCCTGTGTCTCCCAGAATCAGGATGTACCCGGCGGGCCTCTCTGATACCTCCGGTCCTGGCCATTCCTTCAGATATCCGGCCCATGCGAGGCAGGAGAAGATGAGTTCATTCTTTTCATGAGTAGTGGACAACACAAACTTCAAGGGCTGGAGATTTGCAGCGGACGGAGAAAGACGGGCGAGTTCTACGAGTTCCTCCAATTGTTTGGTTGTTACAGGCCTATCAGAGTAAAACCGCCTGTAACTTCTGTTGCGCAATACAAGATCCTTGAGCGGCAGGTGCATGATTAACTATAGCAGAAATGAGCGTTCTGTCAAACATGTTAAAAGAACGGTCTCACGTCGGTGCTAAGGGTTTCCGGAAGTAGCACAGATATTGGTTCGGAAAGGAGTGTCTGAAAGAAATTGGTGTCCGATGCAAAATCTCTCGTGTTAAGAAATGTTCTGGGAGTAATTCTCAAATGACAGGGAAAGAACTCCTGGCGTGAAGGGCCGATGAAAAGCGCCGCATTGAAGCTAAAAAGTCCCGCTGATTCGTAATATCGGAACACATTCAGAAGCCCGGAAACAAGATCATCAATGTGATGATCGTGCAGGTCATCCAATGAGAACGCATCGTCAAACACGCAACATATATCGCCCAGGGATCCTAATGAAACAAATGATGATAGCCAGTGTGAAGTTCCGACGCGTGCGATGTAGCGCCGGCCGAGCGCGAATTCATGCTCTACGTATTCTTTCCAGAAACTTGTATGATTAGTTCTGAAATACCGCTCGGAAGCCTCGATTTCATCGATGAACTGATTACCCGGATGAAGTGTGGCAAAATGCTGCTGGTGGGGATGGACGAGCCCTCCGCCTGAAGGAGGCATATAATTCCATGTCATAAGGTAATAGGGAAGATCCGGGCTTACGCTCCGGATTTTTCTGAAGAAGTCCAATCCCAGCAAGAATGCATCGGTCAATCTTTCTCTGCTGAATTCTGACAATTGCACCACGTGCTCCTCTGCCATAACCATGATTCCGCTATAGATATCATAGGGAAACAGATTCGGGATGAGCATTGCCTCGCCCCGTTCAGGCCTGCCTTCCACAAAGATGTCAGCCGGAAATTTCGGAGTGACTCTGTATCTGTTCTCCATGCAGAAAGGACAGAAGCCTTTCTTCTCCGGCTGGTTGTAAGAATCGTAGTCAATCTTTGCTTGTCTTACTGCACCAAAATGCGAGAAATGGCCTGTCCTCCCGGTCAACGGATCAACCCGAACTTGGAACCTTGCAGTGGTGGGAGCATAATCCTTTCGCGGGTCAAGAAACGTACTCTCAGATTCATTGATTATGAATTGTATTTTCTTTGTGCTGTTCATATCATCACCTTTTGCGATTCTGCCAAATATCTAAGAGTATAATCCGAAATGAAGGCCCCCGCCAAGTCAGAGTCTGCTCAAGCACGCGGACCCGGTGCAGAGCAGAAGAAAAGTCTCGGAGTGCTACTTGAAAAAAAAGCGGGAGTGCGGGAGAATACATGCCATGAACAAACTCTCTTCCAGCGAATTGCTGGAGCGTATACACAGTGAAAACACCAGACAAGTAAAATCGATAACAGAAGCCCGCGACAATATGAGGACGTTCCACCGGCAGTTTCGATCTGACATTGAGGTTCATATAGAGGCGATCAGTATCGGTGAAATCCAGGCCTTCGAGATTTGGGGACCCCAGGCGTCGCGCGACAAGATCATCCTCTTCTTCCATGGTGGTGGTTTTGTTGTGGGGTGTACCGAGGACCATCTGGAGCTGTGTGGAAGACTGTCATACGCTGCCTCAATGCCGGTACTGAGCATTGATTATCGTTTGTCACCGGAGTACGCATTTCCAGTTGCACTTGAAAACTGCATCGCGTCTTTCGAATGGCTGATTAGTTCGGGAATCAGTCCCTCTGCCATTGTGCCTGTGGGTATATCCGCGGGTGGAAATCTTGCCATTTCGATGTGCATGAAGCTGCGTGACATGAATTGCATACTGCCCGGCGGCATCATATGTATGTCACCTGCTGTCAACCTTGCTTCATCACACAATACAAGCGGCGGAATAAACGACTGGCTTCGGCCCGAAGTACTTGACCTTGCGAGACGGGTTTACGTGCGGGACAACGACATCAAGAATCCGCTCATATCGCCCCTCTTCGGCAACCTGGAAGGACTTCCCGAAATATATTTGCAGGCAGGATCACATGAACTGCTTTTCAATGATATAGTATCATTTAGTGAAGCCGCCAAAGAATCAGGTGCACGCATTATCCTGAATACATGGGAAGGCATGTTTCACTGCTGGCAGATGTTCGCTTCTGTTTTTGAACCGGGTCAAAAGGCCGTAGATGCGATTGGAACACACATCAGGGAACAGATCTTTCGGTAATTCAGCACACCGGGAAAAAGCGCAAAGAGAGCCGTAAGTCCAATATCAGAGGCGTCGGGGCATTGGCCCTAAACGGCGTCCAACAATGAGGAGTATCCGATGTTCTCCCGAAACGTCCCTTGTCCTCGAAGAGAAGCTTTATCAGTCTGCCGTCTTCTTTATCGAGGTCGCGCTTGTGGTCTGCCAACAACTCCCGGAGTTCTCATAGATTGGCAGCCATATTTTGGGAACGCAAAATGACGACGCAATTGTCGAACTGCTCTCAATAATTCGACATTCATGATTGAAATATTGGCTTGTAAAAATCAAGGCATTCATGAGAAACAATGTAAATACAATGACATACAGGAAGGCGATACACCTGGCACAGGTATTGCTATTTACATGAGACATGAAGATGCACTTAACAAAGTCCGGGAGGCAGATATGAAGAAAGTAATGGTGACAGTACTGGTGCTTGTGGTCGGATTCATGTTCGTTAGCCCAACAATAGGTTACAGTCAATCATGGGACAGATATGCAGGCCGTTATACCCGCAACGGAGGTGATTATTACGGATACTCGCGGACACCGTACCCCACCCGATATCCCTCTCATCCGGAAGTCTACCATGAAAGATCGCGTGGTAATGACGCGCTGCTGGTGGCGGGTGTGGTGCTCGGTGGTATCGCACTGGGAGCTGTGATAGGTAACCTGATAAGTACACGGCAGCCTCAGAGAGAAGTAGCGTATTCGGAACCCGTCTACGCTCCACAGGCAACAACATACGGAAACAGTGGTTATGATAACCAGGCTGGAGGCCAGTGGGTAACTGTCGCCGGTCAGTGGGTAAACGGGAAATGGGTACCGGCTCACAGCGTCTGGGTTCCTTAATGCCGTGAATATATAGATTGAATTCCGAAAACACGAACAAGGTCCGATCTATCTCAGGACCTTGTTCGTGTTTTCGGCAGTTAGAAGATATGTTCGAGCAAATCCCGGTCGCCGGGAGTACTCCGCGCCGCTACACAGGCAACATCGCTAAACACATCCAGACTCTCTCTCACCGACAAAGCCCCTTCTCCTGAATCTTTCTTTCCGGAAAAAGGGAACGAATCAGGAGTCCTCTGACATTTACAGTTGATATTAATCCGGCTTACCTGATGGGCAAAAATGTTGGTAATACGGGAGATTGCAGCACTGTCCTTTCCAAATATACTTGCCTGTTGTCCATAACGCGATTCATTGATATATCTCAAGGGTGTCTCTATGTCGGTATAGGGCACAACGGGTATCACCGGGCCGAATTGTTCCTCATGATACAATCTCATGTGCTCATCAACGGGATAGAGCAGAGCCGGGTAAAAGAGATTCCCTTCAGATGCGCCACCTCCTGTATTCATGACAGCGGCACCTTTTTCGCAGGCGTCATCAATGAGCAGTTTCAAGTACCTGATCCTGTCCGCATCAACGACCGGCGTAATAAACACATCGTCTTCCCAGGGCATGCCACATTTGAACAGAAGGATTTGTTCCGCAAGTCGCTTTATGAACTCATCCGCAATGTCTGTATGTACGAAAAATATCTTGAGGGCGGCACACCGCTGTCCGTTAAAAGCAAGAGCGCCAAGCGCAGCTTCTCTGCAAGCGATACTCAGATCGGCATCTGGCAATATTAAAGCGGGATTTTTTGCCTCCAGCCCGAGCGCGGTTTTCAATCGATGCTGTTTTGGGTGCAGCCTTTTCAGATAATCGGCGGTCGCGCTCGTCCCGATGAACGCAAGACTATCGATGTGGCCGGATGCCATGAGAGGTGGGAACAAGTCTTCACCTCTACCGAAAAGCAGGTTCACGACCCCTGCCGGGAAACAGTCCCGGAATATTTCAAGGAGGAACCTGAAAAGAAGGGCGCCGGCACGCGGCGGTTTGCATACAACTGTATTCCCCATGAGCAGTGCAGGCGCCAGAGATGTAAATGTCTCATAGAGCGGGTAGTTGTAGGGACCGACACATAATACTACCCCGCGAGCGACCCTTTTTGTGTTTCCTATGATTTCCGACTCAGGCTTGAGCCGATGTGTCAGCCGTTCTTCCTCCCGCAGTATTGCAATCGTATTTCTCACGTACTCAATCGTGCGATCAAATTCCCTTAGCGAGTCTGTGTAGGTCTTGCCTATCTCCCACATGATCATTCGGGAAATTTCTTCACGCTTCGCATTCATTGCTGAAAGACAATGTTCGACAGACGCCACTCTTTCCGCCAGCTGACTCGCGGGCCATTGACCATTCCCGTTTCCAAATGCGGAGCGTGCCGCTTCCAATGCTTCGAGCGATGCACGTTTTCCGAGCAGGGGATATTCGCCAATTTCTCGGGACACAAGGCGACCATCCTGCCACATGTTTATCGGAGAATACACTTTCTGACATGGGCCATGCCAGATTCTCAGTTCACCCCCTGATAGGTACTCCCGCTGGACAATAGACTTCTTCAGTCGGTGCTGTTGCGGGATACTGCTTTCGTCTGGAAAAGCTGAGGTATTCATCGGATTCACGTTATTGTCCGACATTCTCTTTGATTTGTTCGGAATTGGATTCATCCGCGGATTTGTCACGGTTTGTGTTTTCTGTCTCTCCTTCAGGCCCACTGATTACTTCTTCGTAATCAGGTATAACGATGCCGCGCCTTACCATAATACTGTAAATGATTCTCGATCTTCTCTCCGTATACCTTGAGCTCCCGTCTACCTTGAAACGGATCGGGTTGGGAAGGATAGCCGCTAATTTTGATGCTTCTTCAGCAGTGAGCAGGGATGCCGGCTTCCCAAAGTAACGTTGAGAAGCCACCTCCGCTCCAAAAATACCGTTACCCCATTCGACGACGTTAACATACAATTCCAGAATCCTTCTTTTTGTAAGTGCCTGTTCGAGGCGCCATGTGATTATCGCCTCCTTAAGCTTTCTCAATGGATTTTTTGCAGGTGTAAGGTAAAGGTTTTTGACCAGCTGCTGGCTTATTGTGCTACCCCCCATTTTGAACTTTCCCTGCTCCAGGTCCTTCTCCAGAGCTTTTTGTATAGCATCCACATCAAATCCACGATGAGACCAGAATTTATCATCTTCAGCAATAATAATAGCCTTGATCAAATAGGGTGATACCTGAGACAATTGTACCCATTTCTTTTGTATTTGCAGTCTTTTCCCTTT
>CAYYLU010000075.1:8490-12155 GCA_964472475.1 uncultured Syntrophus sp.
CAATTCAAAATTCGCTCGCGTTAATGTTTTCATCATTTCGTATTTCTCTTCCTTCCCTCTTCATTCTTTTTCAATGCCTTTAACCTTGCGCCTATTCTCCGCTCACTTCTTCTGCTCTTCAAAGCTCTTTACATCTATGAACGGTACTGCACCAGAGGTGACCGTTGGAAGATGACCGTCCCATTTTTCGATTGCTTTCATAGAGGCTTCAATTTGTCGCAATTTTATCAAATCGGGTGAAATGTTCGCTTTCTGAAGCCGCAGCGCCTCTGCCTCGGCTGTTGCCTGTGCCACCTTCTGTTCGGCTTCGATTTTAATTCTCTCAAGGTCCCGCTGGGCTTTTAGCGCGAATTGCTCCGCTGTCTGTTTTGACTCGATCGCGGCTGAAAACTGTTGAGAAAACTTGAAGTTAATAATGGAGAAATCATCAACAGCGATATTGTAGCCGACGAGTCTCTGCTTGAGGAACTCCTTAATCTCAGTGCGCACTTTTTCCCGCTGCGTGATCAACTCAACAGCCGTATACCTCGCCGTAACCGCTTTTACAACTTCCTGAACAGCAGGATCAATGATGCGTTCTTTGAATTGTGCTCCGAGATTTTGATATATCCAGCTCGCCATCTCGGGTATAGCGTGATAATTGATAGCAATAATCGAGTGAGTGTCCTGAAGGTCCTTCGAGACAGACTCGGCGTCGACCTGTGATTTTTGTACCCGAACATCAATCTTGACGACCTTCTGCACCAGGGGTATTTTCAGATGCAGCCCTTCATTGAAAACGGTTTTTTGGACGGCTCCGAAGGTAAGCACCACGCCTCTTTCACCCGCACCAACGATAACAAAGGGATTAAGCGCAAGAATGATCACAAGCAAAATGATGGCAAGAACAATCCACTTCGCGCCCTTGAAGTTGTTCCCCCTTCTCACGACATCGATCACCCTTTCATCCATGTGTCCCCCTTTCGTGCAAAATTTCCTATTAACATATAAAAATTGACGTGAAAAGACAAACTATCCTGGGATTGTGATAATATATTTTTGAAGAGCCACTGAAACTGGTGTATATTTTCATGGTGTTACAATAACAGAAAAGCCGAGGTGTATTGTGGATTATGGCGATTATGAGGGTGTAATGGGCCTCGAAGTGCATGCACATCTTCTGACAAAGAGTAAAATATTCTGCGGGTGTTCAACGGAATTCGGTGCAGAGCCGAACAGCCATACCTGCCCGACGTGTATGGGATTGCCGGGCGCCCTCCCTGTTCTTAACAAAAAGGTAGTCGACTTCGCTATTAAGCTGGGATTAGCTCTTAACTGTGGCATAAACAGAAAGAGTATTTTTGCCCGAAAAAACTATTTTTATCCCGATCTTCCTAAAGGATATCAGATTTCGCAATATGAAGAACCCATCTGTACGAACGGATACATTGACGTTTTCGGGGAAGAGGGAAAGAAACGAATCAGAGTCAATCGGGTGCACATGGAGGAAGACGCCGGTAAGCTTGTCCACGAGAATACAATTGAGACGAGTTCCTACAGTATGGTCGACTATAATCGATCGAGCACTCCGCTGCTCGAGATCGTGTCAGAGCCTGACATAGCAACGCCGGAAGAAGCCGTAATATACTTGAAGGCATTGCGCGATATTTTGCTGTATCTCGAAATATGTGACGGAAACATGGAAGAGGGCAGTTTCAGATGCGACGCCAACGTGTCCGTGCGCCGGAAAGGATCGAACGAACTCGGCACCCGGACCGAGATGAAGAATCTGAATTCATTCAAGCATATTGAAAAGTCCCTTGATTATGAAATACTCAGACAGATTGAGATCATAAGAAAAGGCGGCCGGATTGTTCAGGAGACAAGACTCTTTAATGCTGATGAAGGAGTCACGTATTCGATGAGAGGCAAAGAAGAGGCCCATGATTACCGCTATTTCCCTGAACCTGACTTGCTCCCGCTTGTGATAGATGATGACTGGATCGAAGAAATAAAAAAGACACTGCCGGAGCTACCCTCCGAGAAAATGGAGAGGTTCATTGAACAGTATAATCTTCCGAGATATGACGTAGAAATACTCTCTTCCGATAACGATCTTGCGAAATACTTCGAAGATACGCTAAAGCTTTTCCCTGATGAGCCGAAGACAGTCAGCAACTGGATCATGACGGAATTACTCAGGGAGCTCAAAGAAGGCAATGTGTCTCCGAAAAACTCTCCCGTTCCACCGGCGCAATTGGCTGAACTCTTGTCGCTCGTCAAGGAAGGCACAATCAGCAATAAGATTGCCAAGGATATATTCCCCGAAATTTACCAAACAGGTGTTTCCCCAAGGAAACTTGTCCAGGAAAAAGGGCTTGTTCAGATATCCGACGAAACTGCGATAGTCCGAAAAATCGATGAAATACTCGCCCGTTCACCAAAAGAGCTTGCGGATTATAGGGCCGGGAAGGAGAAGCTGCTGGGCTTTTTCGTGGGGCAGGTAATGAAGGAGACAAAAGGACAGGCCAATCCGAAGCTTTTGAACCAACTCCTTTTGAAGCGGCTCAAGGGAGAATAGCAGTAATGACGGACCATATATATTGGAAGAACGGGGCGTTGTACCTGCTTGACCAGCGTGAGTTGCCTTTCAAGAAAACTCACGTGCCGTGCAGCAGCCTTGAGGACGTGATCCTTGCAATTAACAACATGACAGTAAGGGGCGCTCCGCTCCTTGGTGTTGTCGCTGCGTATGGATTTGTTCTGGGAGCACAGGATATTGTTCGACAAGGGAAGCAGGTGAATAGCCGTAATATCGCGGGTATTGTTCGGAAACTTGCCAAGACCAGACCAACCGCTGTAAATTTGTTCTGGGCTCTCAAGAAAATGCACGAGGCATACGAGCAACACAAAGGCGACAAAGACCTGCTGGAAATCCTGCTGAAATCCGCGATGGATATCCATGTAGAAGATGTTGAGAACAACCGCATGCTGTCGCTTTTCGGCGCGGAGCTCATACGGGACGGAGACACTATTCTCACGCACTGCAACGCCGGCGCACTCGCCACTGCAGGCTACGGGACGGCTCTAGGAGTTATCCGGGCCGCACATGAATCCGGTAAAAGAGTCAACGTGATCGCCACGGAGACGAGACCGTACATGCAGGGTGCGCGCCTTACCGTCTGGGAGATGACGCAGGAGCGTATCCCCGTCGAGCTGGTGCCCGAAAATCATGCGGGCATCCTGTGTTCGAAGAAGGCAATAGATAAGGTGATCGTAGGCGCAGATCGCATTGCTGCAAACGGAGATACGGCAAACAAGATAGGAACATCCATGCTGGCCCTGTGCGCTCACGAAAATGGAATACCTTTCTATGTTGCGGCACCGGTGTCGACATTCGACATCAACATTCCCGACGGATCTCATATTGCCATAGAGGAAAGAGATGGAAAAGAAGTAAAATATCTCGGCGACACACTCCTTACTGTTAAAAACGTGAAGGCACGCTACTATGGTTTCGACGTAACTCCCCAGAGATTCATTACGTCTTTTATTACCGAAAAGGGTATCATACAAAAACCTTTTCGGAAGTTCATTCGAATGCTGTTCCCGCATAAGCCCGCCCCTGTTTCGCGGTTGCTCTGAATATGTCCAGTATTATCACGCTTCTGACAGATTTCGGCCTG
>CAYYLU010000076.1:0-12016 GCA_964472475.1 uncultured Syntrophus sp.
AAAGAGAACGGTGTTTTGGACATCAGCCGAAATATACTCCATTCTTAATACTTTGTCATTTGGTTATTCCAAAAAACCGTATAAGCCCACCCATTTGCGTTCGGAGGATTGCGGCTGCTGCACATCTCTGTATAAACCGTCCGTTGCAGCTACTCTATTTTCTCTCTGTCGTATTTCGAAACACGCCGTACCATGCAGCCACAGCCCCAAAGACAGCGCTGCTGTAAAGAAAATAAATGATGTGGAGGCCCACCGACGCGATACCGAAGAAAACACCGCCTTTTCGTCCAAGAAAAAGATAGAAGCTGCCGTTCAGCACAAGAATGGTAAAGATTGAAAAAACCGCACCAATCCACGCCATCGGCGAGAAAAACCCCCCTATGATAAAAAAGAGCAGTAACCACGCGGTCAATGCGCTGATCCTGCTGTTCATCCCCAGGTTCAGGTCGTTGGGGATTTTGCCACTTGTAGCGATCAGTTTACTCCACGGTATCGCCCTGTTGAATATTTCCGTTCTAAGCCAGCTTGCTAAATTCCATTTCTTGAGGTGGGTTACCTGGATATCCGGGAACAGCATAATGATGTGTCCTCTCTTGACCATACGCATTCCAAACTCAATATCCTCCATGAGCGGACGACCGCCCTTCGCACGCGCTTCATCAAAACCACCCGCTTCAGTAAAGGCAACTCGCCTGACAGCGCCACATCCCGCCCAGAAAGTGAATGTCTCTTTTCTTCCTTTTTGATGGACATAATAGTGCTGAAGGTTCTTGTAGAGAGAGACAGTATTGCGGTTTGGTGGTTTGTCATCGTAAGAACCGAAGAGAGCCGCTGCTTCAGGATGTCCCTTTAAGTGTGCCTCTATTCGTCCGAGCGTGTCTTCATGAACAGCCACATCCGCATCAATAAAGACAAAAGTATCTCCATCCGCTTCTAGTGCTCCCGCATTACGGGCGCGTGCTGCGCCTCGCGGTGGAGCCTCCAACTTCACCACCTTGCAGCCTGCTGCCGTCGCGTTTACGATTGTTTCATCTGTTGACGCATCATCAACAATAATAATCTCGTCGGCAACCCGCTCTGAATGGTACAGCGCGTCAAGGCATTGCTTGAACTCCTCACCACCGTTGTGCACCGGAATAATCACGGACAATTTCACAACTGCACACTCCTCAAGTTCTGAACTGCGGATTTCTCTTTTGCGGCGTGGAACAGCAGAAAAACGAGCATAGCTGTCCACACTATCGTTTGTCCTATATCATACGGAAGATTCCAGGGAAACGGCATGCGTCCAAGGGTCGCGGGCATTTCCAGGCCAATCCATCCAAACATAAACAGCATTCCGGCAGTAATACTTCTTTTTTCATCTGTCTTGTACCGCATCGATATCCTGTAGAGCAACACCATGGGTAAGAAAATTAGTATGTCATCGTACATCCTGTGATATGTAAAGAGACGCGCCACTATTGCTGTTACCGCCATAAGAATTATCAGATCGGATCCTCGGTGCAACCAGACCCACAATCCGAGAGCCATGAGAATCGCGACAGACATCAAAGGTCCAAGAGAGGCTAATCCAAACATGCTGAGGATTCTGATGAGGTGCGCCCCGCCTTTCGCCGCAGAGGGAGAAGAGGAGAAGTTGATAAACTGACCTATGAGTTCCGGCACCGTATACGGCTGAAATAAGGCCCCAAAATACGTCAGAAATATATAACCGGTAAGCACGAGAGCGCCCGGGCGCAGCCGTCCCGGTACAAAAAGAAGAATCAAGAAAAAAGGTGCGGCAAAACTCACTTTTGTTAACCCGGCGAGAAAAAGGACAGCCGCAATCACATCGTTTCGAAGGCACACTCTTTGTGACGGTCGCGTAAGCAGGATCGCACCGATAACTGCAGTAAACAGATGAATCCCCAGTTGCCCGTTGCCTATTGTGACCGCTAACGGATAGGCTGAGAGGAATGTCATAGTAAGAAATACACGTTCGAGCCTCGATCCAGCTCCACTCTCTTTAAGAAAATAGCGGATGAGTACCACAAGCAGTATCAGAGAGCTTAAAGCCCAGAATAACCGGGCGAGTGGCAAGCTAAGCCATCCAAGAGGCAGCCAGAGAAAAACATAACTTGCAGGAGGATAGCCGGGGCACTGTGATATCCTGTTCATCAGTTCACCGGCGAACCACCACTGGACCTCGTCATAGCGTAAGACCAGGTCAAAAGCGCCACCGGGACCCGACATGCCAACCAGCCGCCATAATTCGTATCCCAACCTGAGTGCAGCCACCGGGACCATGCAGCAGACGGCCCAAAACATGATCCTGTTCCTGTGGTATATCAATGATCGACTAATGGTGCTCTCGATTACAGAATTGTATAAATTTCTCAATCCGCGCCCCTCCACCGTGTGTGCGTGCGCGGCATAGACCTAACCGCGCCGGCAGAGTTGAGGGCACGGTCTCCACATCGGAATCCTTTCAGTTCACCCGCACGGAGATGATGATGCAACCCCTTGTGTCCCTCGCCGAACAAAATTCCCTTCAGATCTGGGTCGTCCATTAAGACATCCCCCGGTATGAACTCGGAACCGGTAGAATAAAAAGCCTTCTTTTTTTGACACACCGGATTTCTGAGACTCTCAAGCGATGCATACAACCGTGCATTCCAAACACGGGTGCAAACAAATTCCATTCTCTTGAAGGAAAAACAGAAACGGCGGCCTACGAGGGTTTTTGATGCCACAGGAACAGCATAATTCATGCAGTTGTCTCTATATACTTGTATTTCCGGAGGGTCTGATGGTAGTTTTTCTTCCTCCTATAACAGACTCGATTGCAGCACGCGCAATCTCAACAGCCTTCTTCCCATCTTCCAGAGTACAATCCGGTTGCCTTCCTGTAATGATACAATCAGCGAAATGGTTCCATAGATCCTGATATGCGCACACAAAATCCCCCCCCTTAATAAGCGCCGGGATGATCTCCGGGAGGTCTTTGATCGTATTTACTATTTTTCCGATACGTGCCGCCATACTTCCGGCATATGTCTGATTCGAAAGGAATCTGAATCCGTCAAAGCAGTAACAGGAAATTGTCAGCCTGCCCGCGCTCCCGTAAACGTCGATAATACTTTCAGGAGTTGAGCCGAAGGAAAATACGCCGTTTGCGATAATATTGTCATCCATCCACGCAGTGACGGCACTGGTTTCATCATCGAAAAACTCGGAAGGAGTACTGATCGAAAAAATCTCGGAGACTTCCCTCTCCAGAAGAAATCGCCACAGATCGAAATGGTGAACCCCGTCATTGTGGAGCACGCCACCTCCGTACTCACGTTTCCCATGCCATGGCTGGGCTGTCGTTCCCGGGTGCCAGTGAGTATAGACGCTCTGTATTGCTTTGATCTGCCCCAGACCACCGCTTCTGATGAAGTCACGGGCACGCCTGAGGAGCCGGTGCCACCTGAAATTAAAACCAAGCATGGTCGTGACCTTTGCGTGTCGAGCCTCCTCTGTGAGAATTCCGCAGTGATCAAGGTCAACGGCAAGGGGCTTGTCCATGAAGACGTGCTTCCCGGCCTTCATTGCGGCAAGACCAATTTCCATGTGCGAATCCGGAGGTGTCAGCACGGCAACAGCATCAACGTCAGGCCGGTTCAGCAGCTCACGGTAATCGGTAAACCTTCCCGGAATAGAAAACTTCTCCGCCACTGTCTCGAGGGTTCTCCCGTTTGTATCAGCAGCCGCGATCACCTCGATTGAATTCACGTGTTTCAAGGCAGGTAAATGAATCGTACGGGCGCTTTTCCCGCAGCCGATAATACCCAAGCGGATCTTTGATTTTCGTTTGTCTCTTATCGGCGCTCCGCTATTCATTTACGCTCATTCCCTAATTGAGATTACCCGTGGAATATGATCATTCAGAAAAACCGCCTCCACACTCGAATCGGTTGTACCCCTATCTCTCTCGGGACAATTTTTACAAAAACTGAGGGCATCGGCGTTCTTGCGGATTATCGTACGCACTTTCCGAGCTCTTTCCCCGTGCCATATCTGATGCATTGACGTTTCCTTCCCGTATACCCCTAAAGCGTGATCGGCATTGTAATCCTCTGTGCACGCAACTACAGTTCCGTCAGCAAACAACGAAGGAAACCAGAAAGGGTGCTGGCAAATGAAATCATTCCTGCGGACACGGACATTTCCTTTCAGGTCGTAACCACGATACTGCTGGTCATCAGGAATGAATTCCTGAAACAGGGCGTCTGCCGAGGGAACGTCAACCGGGCACAGTTCTCGAAATGTCAGAAAGTCAAATCCCTTATCCTTCGCAAAATCGACCACACCGCTCAACTCGTGTTGATTGTGCTTCATGACCATATAGCGCATGTGCAGTATCGGCAGTTTCTGGTTCCTGAATGAACGTTCTTCTCTTATCCTGTGCACTCCGGCGAGTATACGGTCAAGTTTTGCGCCAATCCTGTACCTGGAATTCGACTCGTCGGTCAATCCATCTATAGCGACAATGAGGTATGTCGGGGGAAAATCGAGGAGGGCCTTCACCACCTTCTCATCGTCCAGATTCTGTCCATTGGTAGAGAGAAAAGTCACTACCGAATGTCCGGCCGCAATACGGAGTATTTCCCGCAATTCAGGGTGCAGAAGCGGCTCACCCCACGACCACAGTGACATAGTGAGAAGATACGACCCCACCTCTTCCATGAACTTTTCGAAAAGAGCCGGAGATATCGCACAAGGCTTACGCTCAATCACACCACTGCCCGTTGGACACACGGGACAGCGAAGATTGCAGTAGTTGGTTAGTTCAACCTGGACGTGGAGCGGCAAACTCCACGGTTTATCAGCTCTCCATACAAAGTTCATGCCGGCCTTCAGGAGGTTAATACGCCTGCGCAGGGTCATTGCCTCCCGGCGAATAGGCATCTGATCGTAAATAAAGTTGTATTGCCCTCTGAACAGTATGTCCCAGATAAGTTTTGGGGCGCGAATCAGACCCCTTCTGCGTTCAGATGTTTTCACATGTTTCCTTTTCTATGGAACAGAAAGATTGACTTCACGGCTCCGGCTTTCCCGGGGTCGTCAGTTGTCCCGGGCTTCCACGCGATTGCGCGGAAACCCTAAGTAGCGTAAAGTTTCTAACATAAAACCGAGTGTGTTGGCAACAAACCAGGTAATCATCAAACTAAGGAGAATTGGTGTTTGTTTCATGGGAACACGCGAAATCCCCCTCAATATGTATCCGGGTAATCTTGCGTAGAAACCAGCTTCAAATGTTGAACTTTCGGGAGACCGCAGGGCGTGCGCCCGATTAAACTTCAGCGCCCCCCGACCGTAGCTCAGGTGCTGCCTCCAGAATTGCATCAGGGAAAGATTATGTGCGTGGCACACGACTGCCTTTTGCTCGTGTACCATACGGTTTCCCGAGGCTACCCAACGATCACACACGTCTCTGTCTTCTGCCGTACGCAACACCGGATTGAAGCACCCTATTCCGCGAAGAGCTTCAGCGGGAGCTGCCATGTTGTTAGAGGCAAAGAACCGCGCTTTCAAGGGATCAGAATTATAATGCGCATACGCGAAATCAACTATCATTTGGCTCGCGATTGAATATGGATTACCAACAAGGGCGTTTACGGTCCTGCCCCCTACCATTACCGCTGGGTTGCGCTCGAAACACAGCTCAAGCTCTTTCAGCCAACATCGGTCCGGCATACAGTCATCGTCCGTGAAAGCGAGGTACTTACCTTTCGCGGCGGCGATGCCCGAATTGCGCGCTGCTGCAGGTCCGCCATTCTTTCTGGAAAGGAGTACAATTCTGATCTTCTCTGCAAACGGTTCGACCACCGATGCGAGTGACACAGGGCTTCCATCATCTACAACGATCACTTCAAAAAGATCAGGCGGGTATTCCAGCTTTGCTAATGTTTCGAGACAGGAAGAGAGTATCTCCGGCCTGTTGTATGTCGGTATGATGATCGAAAAAGTGAGGTTCGCGGTCTCCATCATCTTGCGGGCTTTAGTCCCGAATTCCTCTTAAAACTGTCTTCAGCAAACGTAGAATCTCCGTTAACGACCCTCTGCCACCCGGCATTATAAGCCATACCAAACCATAAAGAAACAGGAACAATAAACCGTGCACGACCAAGGCAAGCAGTGTACTCCCGGCAGCGCAAAAGCCGGAAAGTGAGGCCAGTCCTGCGGCTGCCGCGACAGACGCGATTGCAGGTTTCATGAGTATTCGAAAAAAATCACGCGGAGAAAGAGGCGAATGGCGAGAGACGTACAGTATGATTGGAAGCGTGAAACTAACCCGGCATATGCTGTAGGCAACGGCAACTCCGAATGCTCCCCACGGCAGCCCAACCGCAAACCCCGTGAGAGTCAGAATTGTAATTATCAATGATAAACGGAACAGCCTGGCTGTCTCTCCAAACGACATGAGCACCCAGTTAAGGGTAAGAAGAAACGTATCCACAAACCCTGCCGGTGCAAGCGCGCGAAAGATTGGAACGCTTGACAACCATTGTGGGCCAATGATGACAAGGATTGCTTTTTCAGCCTCGACGAAAAGAAAAGCGATTATTCCCATGCCTATAGACGCAATTGGAAGCACGATTCGCATGTATTGATTGCGATAATCTTCAGTCTTCCTCCGGGCACGGCTGAGGATGGAAAGCGCGAAACCGGCAAGAGGAAGTTCAACCTGAAGAAGCGGGATCAGGAGAAGCTGGTATGCCTTCGAGTAGAACCCTACTTCACTCGCTCCAATGTACCAACCGATGAGCAGCGTGTCCATGTTACGGCAGGCGAATCCAAGAATACCGAGGCCCATGAGGTGTCTGCCATAACGCAACAGGGGACGGACGTCGGTAGAACGGTCCGGTAAGCCGGGACGCCACTTGCTCACAAACCAGATACTTGCTACATTCACAACGCTAAGGGTTGCCTGCATGTATACAAGTGCCCAGTATCCCGCGCCGCGAAAGGCTGCAATGATTGCAACTGATACTCCCGCTGCCATCGATACCATCTCAATTAAGGCAATTGTGCCGAAACGCATTGTCCTTTTCATGATGGCCTGCTGCTGATTCCCAAGGCCGTTCGCAATGAAAATAAGAGACAGCACCGCGAGCATGGCGGTCAATCGTGGTTCGTGATAAAGCCTGCCTAACAGCGGAGCGGCCGCAACAGCAACCATTGCCAGAGTTGTCCCGCTGGCGGTATTGACCCAGAAAAGATTGCTCACCTGCTCGTGACTGACCAGTTCACGTTGTATCGTGGACATCTGCAGGCCCATGTCGTTCAGAAAATTGCCGAAAACCACCACAGCTATAACAATCGCGAATAGCCCATAGTCCTCAGGCGTCAGTATTCTGGCCAGTATCGCTACCGATCCGAGTTGAAGAGCAAATTTGATGAATTGGGAACTGAGCGTCACGATGCCACCGCGGAAGGAGTGGATGGTTAGGCTGGAGTACTTGTGCTGCGTCCTGTCCCGCGTGTAGTTGAGTAGATCAGTCTTCGAACGCTCCGGGGAATTCGACATAGTTTTCTAATTACTATTAAAGACGCTGTCACTCTCTTGGAGCTCTGCCCGGTCCCGGGGGCTCATGTATCGCTCGCGGTAAAAGTCGACCTCCGTTATTTTTGAAGCAGTATCTCCCATGCCGAAAATGTATCCGGCCATCTGGCCGAGACCGTCGCACAGAAGAAAGAGGGTAAGAGACGGCAGGACCTTTGGTATGAGTGTACGAGGACGACCGGGTTTCAGCATTTGCGCAAGAATGCGCCGCAGGCGTACGAATGGAATCAAAGGAGAGCCGATGGCGTAAAGCATCCGGAGAGCAGGAGACCAGGCATTGCCTCGCAAGCCGCCGAAAACTTTTCCAATTCGATAGCGCAAGATGATTGATGCAAAAAAGAGAGAGTAGTTGAGGTGCCTTGTTCTGGCTGAGGGCTCTATGGCGAGTTTGAGCCCTTTTCTCGTCATCTCCCAATGGAGAACGGTCTCCGATTCAAGCATCAGGTCGAGCTGATCTCCATAATGAATCAACAGGTCCCTTTTAAAGGCACTGTTATGACCGGGAAGGTGGCGCACCTGACCTCCGGGATGAGGATACAGCCATTCATTATACTCGAGAAGGAAGTTCGACCAGCTCGTAACAGAATGGGGGTTACCATTCAAAACGGCGGGTCCAACGCCGTCCCACCCGCAATCTCTGTGGGCTCTTATGAGCGCTTCAGCCCAATCCGGATCAGGAAGGCAATGTTCTTCCGTCAGCACAACAATCGGGCCTTTTGCAGCGCGAATACCTGCGGCCCTTGCCGGTGAGGTTGAGGGAATCTTCCCCATTTCCACAACATTTGTACCTGCAAAATGTTGGAGTTCTCCCAGGTCGGGATTCAGCAGACGCGCGTCAGGGCACACCAGGACGATTTCCAGCTTTTGTCTGACGCTCTGCATGGTTAATCGCGACATCAGGCGCCGTACAGATGCGTACGTATCAGGAGTCACTATAATGACTGACATTTCTATCACGCTTTCCCCCAATGAATGCGTCTGCGTGCTGAATCAACTCTCGTTGTACGAAGAATCGGTATTGATCTGCCACAGGTCACTTTTCTCGCCTGTCAGATTTCTGACCGCAAGAATGCCCGTGAGCATTGAATGGTCCATATTGTTGTAACGATGCATGCCATTCCTGCCGATCGTTTGCAGATTATCCACGCCCTCAAGAAATCTTCTTATAATCAGCAGTCTTTCACGGTAACCCGGATCATACACCGGATACGCATGCGCCTGTCGAACGACGGAACCATCCTCCACATCGGAAGCTCTTGCCAACCCGAGTATTTCTAGCTCTCTTGAAGCAAGGGCAATTAACTCTTTATCAGGCATAGTCCAAAGGTCGTCACCTTCATCACAAAAAAACTCCATTCCCAGGCAGGTCTTTGAGGGATCCGGAACCATCTGCGGACTCCAGTTCTTGAAATTCTGAATACGCCCTACCCTTACATGCTGGCTGTGGACATAAATCCAATTGTCCGGAAAGATTTTCGGCTGGTTTACAACCAGCGCCACGATCATGAATGCCCTGTAGCGAAGTTTTTCTGCAGCCTCATGCACCTCAGATGGCACGGGAGGATCAAGTAGATGGACCAGACTGCGAAGCGGTATGGAAGAAAAGAAAGAATCTCCGGATACAGTGTGTTTGCCTTTCCCGTTCCGGGTGTCAACGCTCACAACACGTCCGTCCACTGAATGAAAGCCCGTAACCTTTGTGTTCAACAATACGTCTCCCCCGCGACGTTCGATCTCACCCTGTAATTTTTCCCACATCATTCCGGGGCCGAGACTGGGATAATCAAATTCAGTGCTGAGTGTTTTTATGTCGTTCCTTCCAAAAATGGCGTTCGTCAAAGCACTGATTACAGAAAGTCCGCGAATGCGTTGTGATGCCCACTCTGCCTGAATTTTGTTACACGGAATGCCCCAGACTTTTTCCGTGTATGTTTTGAAAAAAGCGTTATACAGACGACTGCCAAAACGATTTGAAATCCATTGTTCGAAGGTCTCTTCCTCCGGGAGCGGTCGCAATTTTGCCTTTATGTAACTGAGACCTGTCATTATGCTCTCAACGGTGCCCATTTTTCTGATCACATCAAAAACTTCTATAGGATATTTGAAATACTTGTCCTTGTAATAAATGCTTGTGAGCCTCGATATTTTCAGAAAGTCCTTCCCAAGCATGTCGTTCCACAGCTTTCCGATTGTCGGGTCTTTCGTGAGAAAACGATGACCGCCGATATCGAAGCGATAGTCTTTATACTGCTCAGTGCGGGCAATTCCACCCACCTTTTCTCTTTCCTCCAGTACCAGGACCCGTAAACCATGGCTAGTCGCTTCATACGCTGCAGCCAAACCGGCAGGTCCACCTCCGATGATTATCAACTGATAGTGCTTCGCGTCCTGCCGCTTAGTCAATGCATCAGGTTCGGAGATTCTGGACGGGTGCTTGGAGATTTGGCCTTGAGGGTTAGATTGATTTCGCATTTAGGTAAGTTCTTACAATAACATTCTCGAACATCAAAGGATTCAGGAATATAAGTGGCGGAGAGGTAGGGATTTGAACCCTAGGTACGGTTTAACCCGTACACTCGCTTAGCAGGCGAGCACCTTCGGCCATACTCGGTCACCTCTCCGTAAGCGTGGACAAAGTATACTGAATTGAAGTATAAATTGCAATTATGTCGAACGAAACGCACATACGCGATATTCTACAAAAAAGATGTAAATCTTTGAGGAGTATACGATCGTTTTTCTATGAAAAGGGTTTCACTGAAGTCGAAACCGCCAATCTTATGAGAACCTCCGCGCCCGATCCGAATATTGAACCTCTTGAGGTATTTTCAGGTAAATCGGGTCCTTTTTATCTGCACACATCTCCGGAAATGGGTATGAAGAAATTGCTCGCTTCAGGACTTCAACGGATATTTCAGATATGCAAAGTCTACAGATTAGAGGAGTACCAGCAGGTGCATAGCACTGAGTTCACGATGCTGGAATGGTATCGCGAGGGCAATTACGAAGACGCGATGGATGAGACGAATGAGCTTGTCTCCCGCATCGCGAGGAACCTGCTTCCGGATGGGGGCGTCTCGTACCAGACACGTTTTGAAAGGTATAATCTGAAGTCTCTTTTCGTTCAGAAAACCGGTATCAATCCTTTTGGCCTGGCCAAAGATGAGCTTTTGACCGAGATACACAATAAGGGCTTTCGGGGAATGGACGCAACAGACACGCTGGAGTCTCTCTTCTTCAAATTGTTTATCCAGGAGGTCGAGCCGGCTTTGCCGAAACAATCACCGTATTTCGTAACCGGTTGGCCGGCGTTTATTTCCACGATGGCAAAGACCATGGATGACAATCCTCACCAGGTGGAACGTTTCGAGCTGTACATCGGCGAACTCGAAATTGCAAACGGCTATACGGAATTGACCGATGCGCGAGAACAGAGGGCACGTTTTCATGCGGATAATACAGCGCGTGAGTCTTGCGGAAACCGCACCTTTCCTGTCGATGAGGAATTTCTTTCAGCCCTGGACACGATCAATGATTCGTACAGCGGCGTATCTATCGGAGTGGATCGATTACTAATGGCGGTCTTGGGTGAGAAAACGATAGATGATGTGATCCCCTACAGATTCAGAGCGTAATCCGGTAAAACAAAAGGCCAAGATACTCTTTTACGGCGATCTCGATCACCTCTATATTACCCGCTGACGGCAGAAAATCCAGCAAATCGTATTTTTTTGTTGGTACCCTGTAGTCCGTCGGATATGGCACAATCTCCTTGAAATGTTTCCTGAAGAGCAGATGTGCCCTTTTCATATGCGCTGCGCTCGTGATCAAAATAATTCTTTTCAGTTTGTGTTTGTCAGCAATTTCTTTCGTAAATTTCGCATTCTCATAGGTATCTGTGCTCTTGTTTTCCATTATGATGTCGTGCGCCGGCACTCCCAGGGAAACTAAAAACCTCTTTGCTATCTCAGCCTCGGCAGTTCTACCAAGAATACTTCCTCCTGAAAAAACAATAGTCTTCGGTTGTCTCTGGTACAATCTGAGGGCTGCTATGGATCTTGCAAGAGAGGAGTTGTTCAGTGCTCCTTCGCCTGCCGGGTCTTTGGCACCCTCTACTATACCGCCTCCCAGGATTACGTAGGCGTCAAAATCCTTCAAACCGGAGGCTACGGGCTGATCATAGTACGCGCTTTCAAGCGGTTTAATCACAAGGCTGGCCGTCGGGCTTATGCTGAGTATGTAAATACCGATCGCGATGAATACCAGG
Organism: uncultured Syntrophus sp.; assembly: GCA_964472475.1. Lineage (GTDB taxonomy): Bacteria > Desulfobacterota > Syntrophorhabdia > Syntrophorhabdales > Syntrophorhabdaceae > PNOF01. Next base: position 11,862 of record CAYYLU010000076.1, read on the forward strand.
ACAATTCTTAGCCTTTCCTTAGTGAACGCTGTGCAGAAAAAAAGAAGAAGGATAACAAAACCCGGCGGAAGAAATAGCGCGGTAACGATCTTCTTTATGGTAAACGCGTCCAATATGGATCCATTCTGAAGTCTAATGTTGAATCAGCAGGCGAT
>CAYYLU010000077.1:0-11812 GCA_964472475.1 uncultured Syntrophus sp.
TAAAATCCCTCGGAGCTCAGCTCTGTACGGGTTCAAGCCCCGTCCCGGGCATTAAATACCAAATTTTATTTCCCCTTGAAAAGAAAGCAATAAATCTGAAATCATGCACAACATGGCAATCAAATGGGAAGCCAACTTCGAGGCACAGTCAGGGGGTTCTCCCCTTTTAGCGAATGAAACCTCTCTTCGTCGTTACTTCGTTACTGAAGCGGTTCCCCGGTGCACGTGTGAATCTGGAGCGCGACCGTTTTGAAACGCTATGGCCGTGGAAACGGAGTGAGACTGCACATTCCTCAGCGGAACCTTCATCGTTGTGGCTGATAACAATTAAGGCTAAATGAGTTCAAGCGTCACGATGCAGCCCGATCATTTCATGCCGAAATAAGGTGCTCCGTTCGCTGGGTGGACGGTGAACGGAGCCTTGACAGTCTGCGGATACAAAGATATAATCCCTTCATCTGTATAAGCCATTTGTTGTTTCAGACAGTTCCTGTGGAATCACGAAACCGGACCTTATTGTGTTATATAATATTCTTTTTGCAAATTAATGTTTCCATAGAGAATAGGATGATCAAGAAAGGAGGAACTGAATGATTATTCAACAGTTTTTTGTGGGCGGGTTGGCACATAGTTCCTATCTGATGGGAGGGCAAAAAACTTGTGCTGTTATTGACCCCCGTCGGGACGTCGGGATTTATCTGGACGCCGCCAAGGCTTCAGGGTGGCAGATTACCCACATATTGGAAACACATCTCCACGCTGATTTTGTCTCCGGTCACCTCGACCTTGCCCAAAAGACGGGTGCCAAAATCTACGTGCCAAAATCTGGTAAATGTGAATTTGATCATATTGCCCTGTCTGAAGGCGATACTTTCAAGATCGAGGACATGGAGATAAAAGTTCTCGAAACACCGGGGCATACACCGGAACATCTCAGCTACGTCGTTACAGATTATTCACGTGGTGAAGAACCCGCTGCGGTCTTTACAGGTGACACTCTCTTCGTCGGGGATGTGGGTCGCCCGGACCTCTTTCCGGGGATAGCAATGGAACTTGCCTCAAAACTCTTTCACAGTCTCCATGATAAACTGGCGAAATTGCCTGATTTCTGCGAAGTCTATCCGGCACATGGAGCAGGTTCTCTGTGCGGCAGATCAATGTCCGCAAAAAGGACAAGCACAATCGGATATGAGACAAAATATAATTATGCCTTTTTAACAAAAGAAAAAGACAAATTTATCCGTCTTCTGACAACCGATATGCCCGAGGCTCCTGATCATTTCAGCCGATGCAGCGAGATAAACAGGAGAGGGCCTGCCCGGGAAAAAGATCTGGCCTTTCCGGCACCGTTAGACCCCCTCTCTTTCGCAGAGAAAATGAAAGAAAAGAATGCCTCGGTACTCGACATCAGAAGTTATGACGCCTTTGGTGGACAACACGTGCGGGGTGCCTATCATATTGACTTCGGGGGTAATTTTTCCACTTTCTCCGGGTGGGTCGTCCCTCCTGATGAGAACATCCTCCTTGTTTCAGCAACTCCCGAACAGGCATTCGAAGCAGCAGTTGCCCTGCGGCGAGTAGGACTCGATCGTGCAATCGGCTATCTTGAGGGCGGTATGTTCGAATGGGCGAAGGCAGGACTTCCGACAGGTCATACCGGCCAGCTTTCCGCGCAGGAACTCCATGAACGAAGAACATCCGGCGCGCCCCTCACAATCATTGATGTGAGGGCTGATGGAGAATTCAAGACAGGTCATATTGATGGTGCTGTCAACGTCCCTGCTCCCGATTTACGAAGCCGTTACACTGAATTCGATCCGAAGTCACCTATTGCGGTGATATGTAGTACCGGCCATAGATCAAGTCTCGCAGCAAGTCTGCTGAAACAGCACGGTTTTGAAGATGTTTCCAATGTGGCTGGAGGTATGACTGGTTACAACGCTGCCGGTCTGGGAATGGAATGCCTGCTCTGTGCCGCTCCTCATACTCCTCTGTACCGTAAGGAGGTTGACGATGAATAGCCCTGAAATATATAGCAGATAAGGATGGTGTCTATGGAATGGTTATACATGAAGCAATGGTCCCCTTATGCAGTGGGCATTGGAATAGGAGTCATCAGCTGGTTTGCTTTTCTCCTCTCCGACAAACCAATAGGGGTTTCAACCGCTTTTTCCCGAACAAGCGGGATGATTGAAAAACTGTTCCGCGGAAAGATCACCATGGAGAAGGCCTATTACAAGAAATTTCCCCCAACCATCGATTGGGAATGGATGCTCATGGTGGGTATCCTGGCAGGAGCCTTCCTCTCCGCTGTATTGTCCGACTCCCTTCGGATGGTCTGGGTCCCAATGCAATGGGGGTCAGCCTTCGGAGACAGTCCGGCTTTGAGATGGATCTTTTCGCTCGCAGGGGGAATCGTAATTGGAATCGGTGCACGTTGGGCAGGAGGCTGCACCAGCGGTCACGGAATCAGCGGGACCCTGCAGCTTGCAGCAAGCAGTTGGCTTGCCGCAGCATCATTCTTTGCCGGCGGCATTATCACAGCCATTTTTCTCTTTCGTGTCCTCTAAAATGAAGAAAAGGAGTTGTCCGGATGTTAAGAACCCTCCACCAATCAAAAGGTATTCAATTGGCCATCGGTTTTTGTCTTGGCATTATCTTCGGCTTTTTACTTCAGAAGGGCGGGGTCACACAGTACAATATTATCATCGGGCAACTTCTTCTTACTGATTTTACCGTTCTCAAAATCATGCTGTCAGCCGTAGTCACCGGAATGATAGGCATTCATTTACTTCGTAAGGCCGGGATGGTCGCACTCCACCCGAAACCCGGGTCTATAGGGTCCTCTCTCGTTGGGGGGCTTATCTTCGGTGTGGGATTCGGTATCCTGGGGTATTGTCCCGGAACTATGGCAGGAGCAGTCGGGGAGGGATCCCTTGATGTGTTGTTCGGCGGTATTCCCGGTATACTCATCGGCACAGGGTTATTCGCAAAATTCTACCCTGTATTGGAACAAAAGATCCTTAACGTTGGATATTTTGGTGAGGCAACTTTTCCGCAGCTGCTGAAAGTAAACCAATGGTGGGTCATCGTGCCGACCGCGATAGGCATATCGGCCTTGCTTTTTGCTATTGAAATGTCAGGCCTTTAAAGACCGTCACCCGTCACGGAACCAGTTCCTTCATCCTTCTTTACGAGCCTGGTAACCGTGATTCGGATTTTCTTTGTTGTTGGTGATCGCAAGGGAGCAAGAAGAGAAACATGAGTCACATAATTTTCCCTGCCTTTGAACACTTTCGCGACTACACAATACGAACTTTCAAGAACGATCTTTCGGCAGGCTTCATCGTTGCTGTTATGCTGATTCCTCAGGGGATGGCCTATGCCATGCTCGCAGGGCTGCCTCCCGTGATGGGGCTCTACGCCTCCGTGTTTCCCCTCATAATCTATGCCATTTTCGGTTCATCCCGACAACTTGCCGTGGGACCGGTTGCCATGATATCTCTGCTGGTATTTACAGGTGTCTCCCGTCTTGCGGAACCAGCCTCGGAGCAATATCTCGGGCTCGTCTTTCTCCTTGCCCTTATTGTCGGTATTTTGCAGCTTGCAATGGGTTTATTGCGCGCAGGGGTTCTGATCAATTTTCTGTCCGGTGCCGTAATAAGCGGTTTTACATCGGCGGCGGCCATCATCATAATCCTGAGCCAGGTACATCATCTTCTCGGTATTGACTCCCCCGGGGGGCATTCCGCATTGCATCTTATCGTAGGTATAAGCCGACAGGCGGAAAACATCGATATGGCTACAATGGCAATCGGTTTGACAAGCATTGCCCTTATGGGTTTCCTGAAAATGAAGGGCTCCCGCTTCCCTGCTCCTCTTTTGGTGGTTGCAGCAAGCATTACAGCTACCTGGCTTTTCCATCTTGACCGTCTCGGCGTGGCAATTGTCGGTCACGTACCCCACGGTTTTCCTTCCTTCTCGATTCCACCGATGGATAAGGAATCCTTTCTGGCTCTCTTGCCGGTATCTCTGACCATTCTCTTTGTCGGCTTTATGGAGTCCTTTTCTATTGCAAAATGGGTTGCCGCCCGCGAAAAATACAAGATCGACGCAAATCGGGAACTGCTCAGTCTGGGCCTCGCAAACATAACTGCCTCGCTTTCTTCCGCATTTCCGGTTACCGGAGGTCTGTCCCGGACAGTCGTCAACTATGAGGCTGGTGCGAAAACAGGATTTGCATCGATCACCAGTGCCCTGGTCATTCTCCTCGCATTGATGTTTTTCGCCTCTCTGTTCTACTATTTGCCCAAAGCGGCACTGGCGGCTATCGTTATCGTTGCCGTGACAAGTTTAATAGGCATACAAGAGGCAAAACATCTTTTTCATGTGAAGCACATCGATGGATGGACGATGGTGGCGACCTTCTTTACCACCCTTCTGCTGGGGACCGAAAAAGGAATAATAACCGGTGTAGCTTTCAGCCTTTTTATCTTTGTCTGGCGGAGCGCCCATCCTCACATTGCCGAATTGGGATATCTGCAAAAGGAGCGAATATTCCGTAACATCAAACGGTATCCCGAGGGAGAAACGTATCCGGACATCCTTATTCTTCGCGTCGATGCCTCCCTTTATTTTGCCAATATGAGTTTTCTCGAAGACATGCTCCAACAGACCATAGGAGAAAAAAAGACGCTCAAATGGGTCATCATGGACCTGTCGGGGGTAAATGATATCGATGGAGTTGCCATTGATACCCTTGAAAAAATTATGGAAGCCTATCGTTATCGTGGTGTCGAATTCCTTTTTGCCGCGATGAAAGGTCCGGTGCGCGATTTGACAGCTAAAGCCGGGTGGGTTGAAAAGTACGGGCGGCACATGGGATTTAACACGATTCATGAAGCTCTGGATGAGATCAAGCAGTTATCAGGGACGGGAGCAGGTCCAGCCTTCTAGAACCTGCCGTTCCGGATGATCAACATAAGACTGATAAACTTATTCCCACCAATACGGAAGGTTATTACGTTTCCAAATCATGCGTGGTACGGCGGCAGTGTTCTCCCCGAAAGTCCTCTCTCTTGTCCTCGGTATAGGGACCTTTTGGACGAGCTAGAGTGAGCATGTATGGTACGTAACAATACGGCGCTTCATATCGCCCTCAACTTTGTATGACCCAAAACGAGAGGTGAATAGGGCATTGTCTGCTTCGTGTTTGATACATTCATTGGGGTAATATCCTCAACAATTATATTGAAAGATCGTTCAGGTGATGAAATACTAAGGCCGTGAACCGCGAGACTAATAAGCCTCAAACATCACTACTGCCCATTTTTACCCGCGATTTTATGTATGGGTTCTTGTGCCTTTTCACATTTCTAGGTGCAATTTACACGTTAATGCCTACACTGCCCGTTTACCTTGAACGTCTTGGTTCCGGCGTACGAGAGATCGGGATACTCATCGGGGTTTTCAGCGCTTCATCATTGGTCTTCAGGGTGATAGTTGGCAGGCTGCTTATATACTATCCTGAAAAACTCATTATGTTCACCGGCGCTTTGTTGTTTGCTTTAACATTCGCCGCATTACTTATTTTTGGACGATTCTGGTCCATTTTTCTAATCAGACTTTTCCAGGGAGCTGCTTTTGCCTGTCTGGATACTGCCGCGCTTGCCTTTGTCATCAATATCACGCCAGCCGCCAATCGGGCACGGGCTATCGGGCATTTTCTCCTTGGGCCAACATTCGCACTGGCCATTGCGCCCTATTTCGGGATGTTTTTGATAAACCGATTCAGCTTTAAAACACTTTTCATTACCTGTATCTGTCTGTGTATTATCTCGCTATTTTTTGCATCCAGAGTAAACAGGAGAACGTTGAATAAATCGTCACTCGATGATTCCGCAGCGGAGACTGCACGCATCATTGATTGGAGGATCATTCCCTCGGCAATCATGAGTCTTGTCTGCAATTTCATATGGGGAGCTATCATTGCCTTTCTTCCCTTGTATGCACTGCAATCCGGAATTCAGAACCCCGGGTATTTTTTTTCGGCAAGCGGCTTTATGCTTGTATTGTGTAGAATAGCAGGTGGAGGAATGCTTGACAGATGGTCAAAAGAGCGGCTGATTATCACCTTCATGTCTGTTTCAGCCTTGGCAATGATTCTCCTCGCTTTCTCGAGAACTCTTCCCATGTTTATCTTCGTTGGTATGCTGTGGGGCACCGGGTCCGCTTTCTTCTTTCCTGCTACTATGGCGTATGCTCTGGATAATGCAGGCTCCTCAGGCGGCACGGCCGTCGGTACCTTGAGAGTGTTAACCGACTCCGGTCTATCACTCGGGCCTGTACTGATGGGACTTCTTATACCCCTCACGGGTTATCGCATAATGTTTTTCTGCCTCGCGTTTTTGTATGTGGCAGTCATTGCCTATCTAAGACTGTATCTGCACAAGCGAACAGACGGAAACAAAAATGTATTATATTGAGGTTAGCTCGATCTGCCGAATGCGATTCCAAGTTTTCTCATTCTGTGCCGTAAAGTCCCGGGCTTGAGATCAAGGAGTTCGGCCGCACCTCCGGCGCCTTCGACGCGCCCGTTCACCAAGTCCATAACATACCTGATATGACGGGCCTCAACAGACGTCAACTTGAAATCAGTCTCCGTCTGCTTCTGAGGCAGCGCCGAATCGTGAAAAACCTTGCCGGCTATTTCATGAAAATCCAAAGTTCGACCGTTCGACTGAATAAGCGCCCTTTCAACAACGTTACTCACTTCTCTGACGTTTCCGGGCCAATCATATTCGATAAGTCTATCCATTGTACCGGGCGTCATCTTAACACGGGTAATGAGCCCCATCTCCCTCGCTTTTTCTCTGACAAAGTGCTCGACCAGGGCGGGTATGTCCTCTTTCCTGTGCCGCAAAGGCGGGATGTGAATAGGGAACACCCCAAGACGATAGTACAGATCTTCACGGAACAGACCTTTTTGAACCAGCAAAGCAGGTTCTTTATGCGTGGCTGAGATGACTCTTATGTCCACTTTGATGGGATCTGTTCCGCCAACCCTCTCTATTTCCTTCTCCTGGACCACCCTTAGCAGTCGGATTTGAGCAAGTAAAGGCAGTTCAGCAACTTCATCGAGAAAAATAGTGCCCCCGTGCGCCCGCTCAAATCTTCCCCTCTTTTGTGAAATGGCGCCGGTAAATGACCCTTTTTCGTGTCCGAACAATTCGCTGTCTATGAGCCCTTCCGGTATGGCACCGCAGTTTACCTTAATGAGAGGCCCCGACACCCTCGGGGATAGATTATGAATCATGTTGGCGATAACTTCTTTGCCAGTGCCTGTTTCTCCCAGAAGTAACACCGGACTGGCAAGCGGAGCAACTTTCAGAACCTGATCCATAACGTTCCTAAGGCCTGTGTGGAAACCTACAACTTCCTCTTCGTGATGTTTTCGCAACTCATGCTGAAAATAGCGGCTGTCGTCTGCGATTGTGTCTTTGAGACGCAGCAGTTCCAGATACTGTCTGCTGTTTGCCAAAGCTATAGCTGCCGGTTCATTAATTGAAGACCAGAGCCTCTCGTGATCTTCGTTATACCGCCCTTTGCCGTTCGCCCTGATGATCAGAGAACCAACGAATTTCCCCTCGATGATCAGGCGGGCGATAATGACAGACGAATCCCCCCAGCGGAATGCACTCGCCATTCTGCTCGCTATCGGATCTTTAAGGGCATCGTTGGACCTTCTGACCCGCGGATAGCGCACCACTTCATCAAGCTCCCTTCTTAGAGCCGGCGGCATATGCACCTTATCACTGCAGAGTACTCCACCCGTGGCATCAGCAGTGACAACTCTTTCGAGAACACCCATCTCGAGGTCATAGATTGTGAGACTAATCTCATCGGCGGGGATTACCTCACTCACGTACAATAGACAATGCCAGAGTGCCTTTTCGAGATCGAGACTGCCGCATATTCTGAGCGTCATTTCTTTGAAGAACTCGCCTTCGTCAACTTTCATCAATCCTCCGTGTAGCTATCACATACGATAGAATAGCATCTATCTGTCACATATGCCAGACGTATCTGTCATATTCGGCAGTTACTAAATTAGCGGTTCTCCTAACCTATTGATAATATTGACACGCAATTTGGCATGCCAAATGCATAATTAATTGTCATGTCGATTGAAATGACAGTGGAAAGAAAGTATAAATACGAAAAACACATTCCGCAATACTACAACATTACGAGCAAACTCGTTGACGACACGCTTGCAAAGGGTTTTGGTGACAAGACTGCGATCTTTTATAAAGACCAGACGTACACGTTTCGTGATATGCAACGCCTTATCAACAAAGTAGGTAATGCACTGCTTATCCTTGGAATACACATGGAAGATCGCGTGATGCTTGTGATGAATGATTCTCCCGAGGCAGTTGCGAGTTTCTATGGCGCCCTCAAGATAGGCGCAATACCGATCCCCGTAAACTATATGTACAATGCGGATGATTACAGACTTCTGCTGAATAACAGCAGGGCAAGGGTCCTCATAGTACACGAAGAATATAAGGATGAAGTCCTCGGATGGAAAGACAAACTGCTCTATCTGAGAAATACAGTAGTAGTTTTCGATAAAAGACGAAACGGAAATATTTCGTTCTGGGATCTCATCGATCATTGTTCCGACAAACTTGACGTCGCGTATACAACTGTCGACGATCAGGCGTTCTGGAATTACACGTCCGGAAGTACAGGTGTTCCTAAGGCCGCCGTCCATTTGCAGCATGATGTCTTCACATGTATCGATAATTACGCGCGCTCCACACTGAATCTCACGTCGGACGATGTGCTCTACTCTGCTTCGAAATTCTTTTTTGCATACGGGCTGGGAAACAGCGTCTTCTACCCGTTTGGGCTTGGCGCGTCAGCAGTTCTTGTTTCAGAGAGACCAACACCCGCGACAGTGCTCGAGACTATCACAAAATACAAACCCACTGTCTTCTTCGGTATCCCGACATTGTACGCAAGCATCCTGCAGTTGGAAGATACGAGTGCATATGATCTCTCATCATTGCGACTCTGCACATCCGCCGGCGAAGCACTCCCGAAGGAAATTCTGTCGGCGTGGAAGAAAAGGTTCGGTCTGGACATTATGGATGGGATAGGCTCCACGGAGCTTCTGCACATCTTCATATCGAACCGCCCGGGCGACGTAAAACCCGGAAGCTCCGGCAAGCTCGTGCCTGGCTATTCCGCAAAGATAGTTGACGACTCCGGTGCAGAACTTCCGCCCGGAGAGGTTGGAACACTTCATATAAAAGGCGAATCCGTAGCAGCCTACTACTGGCGTCATCATGAGAAGACAAAAGAGTCCATGCTTGGTGAATGGTTCAATACGGGTGACAAGTATTACTGCGACAAAGAAGGCTACTTCTACTACTGCGGCCGTGGTGACGATATGTTGAAGGTCGGTGGCATATGGGTATCACCGGTTGAAGTCGAAGATGCTTTGCTCGCCCACCCTGCTGTCCTGCAGGCCGCTGTCGTGGCTTACCGGGACGAACATGACCTGGTGAAACCAAAAGCATTTATCGTACCGAAATCAGGCTTCAAGAAGACAAAGAATCTCGCAAAGGATATCCAGGACTTTGTGAAGCATAGCATCGCTCCGTATAAGTTCCCGAGGAAGATAGAGTTCCTCAAGGAAATGCCGATGACGGCAACAGGCAAGATCCAGCGCCACAAACTTCGTTGAAGCCCGGAATCTTCAACTTGTGGCATTTCATACAATTCCTCCCTATCTTTTCAGCCCGGAGTACCCCCCCCTCTCCGGGCTGATTTCTCTCTCTACCTGTCTTGATGAGAAAGTAAGATCCACCAATAGGTCCACCCCTCTCCAACCGTGTGACATTAAATTGATTGAAAATTCGTTCATTACGGAGTAACATAACCCCGAATGACGTCCGACATCTCACCGATCAAACTGCAGCACAGACGTCCAGGTCTGACCGACGTACGTGATATCATCAAGTCACTCGGATTGGTGTTCGGAGATATCGGGACAAGCCCTATCTACACTCTGTCTGTAATTTTTCTTCTGTTGAAACCATCACCGGAGAATGTTCTGGGCGTTCTGTCGCTCGTTACCTGGACACTCGTAATTCTGGTCACAGTTGAGTACGCCTGGTTGGCCATGAGTCTCGGTGAAAACGGCGAAGGCGGCACGATAGTATTGAGAGGCATGTTAATCCGCCTCTTGAAATCCGGAAGGAGTGCAGTGTTTGTCACGATACTGACCTTTATCGGAATATCCCTCCTGATGGGCGATGGAGTAATCACACCCGCGATTAGTATACTGAGTGCCGTTGAAGGTATTCTGCTCATCCCGGGATTTGAGCAGACCCCACAATTGACACTTATCCTCATAGCGGGCGTCATCGCAATCGTTTTGTTCTATTTCCAGAAAAAAGGGGCAGGTAAAGTCGCGGGAGCTTTCGGTCCGGTCATGCTGATCTGGTTTCTCGCAATAGCGATATCAGGATTTATTTCGATCATCGAGACACCATCAGTATTGAAAGCTCTGAACCCGTTCTTTGCAATGAAGTTTCTGTACAATAACGGTCTGGCAGGGTTTTTTGTGCTCTCTGAAGTCATCCTTTGTGCGACAGGTGCGGAGACTCTCTACGCAGATATGGGCCACCTCGGGAGAAAGCCCATCATCAGGGCCTGGTACTTCGTTTTTGTTGCCCTTATTCTGTGCTATCTCGGACAGGGGGCATTTGTGATGCAAAAGGGAGACGCTCCCTCACATGTGCTTTTTGGGATGGTATTACGCCAATCGGTCCTCATCTACGTCCCTTTCCTTATACTGAGTATACTTGCGACGGTAATCGCTTCACAGGCGATCATCAGTGGCATTTTTTCCGTAATCTATCAGGGTATCAACACACGTTTGATGCCGATGTTCAAAGTCGAGCACACTTCGACAGAATTGAGGTCTCAGATCTACATCGGATTTGCAAATTGGTTCCTGCTCATATCGGTTCTCTTTATTATGTTCCAGTTCGGAAAATCCAGCAGTTTGGCAGCCGCATACGGGCTTGCCGTGACAGGCGATATGACTTTGACCGGAAGCTTGATCACGACGATATTTCTTTTCAGAAAAGAACATTACAAGGCCCTGGTTGCCTTCCTGGTAACGTTGATCAATCTGGCCTTTCTCACATCAACAACATACAAAATACCGCATGGAGGATACTGGTCTCTTATTATAGCTGCAATTCCTTTCGCGACAATCCTCATATATACCGGTGGTCAAAGGAAGCTCTATCACAAAATACGGCCGCTGAAACTGGATGTCTTTCTCCTCAGCTATAATGAGCTGTACCAGAATCTGAACAAGATTACGGGAACGGCACTTTTCTTTGCAAGAGATATGAAGAAGGTACCGGCTTACATTGTCCATACCATGTTTATGAATAACATCATTTATGAAGATAACGTCATTGTTTCAATTACCACAATGGATAAACCATTCGGGGTACGCAGTCTTTTCAAAGAAGAACTTGCTCCCGGGCTGAGGACCTTTGAGATACAGATGGGGTACATGGAAATTGTCAATGTTGAAAAACTCTTGAAGGGCGCAGGTATTAACGAAAAAAGTATTTTTTATGGCCTTGAAGAAATAACGACGAGGAATTTTTTCTGGAAAATATTCTCAATATTGAAACGCCTCGCTCCACCGTTTGTACAATTTCAGGATCTCCCCCCGAACAAACTTCACGGCGTCGTTACCAGGATAGAACTCTAG
>CAYYLU010000078.1:0-11595 GCA_964472475.1 uncultured Syntrophus sp.
GAGACGTGATACCGGTGATGTGCAAAATAAGCCAACCGGCAACAGGGAACTCTAAAGTTGACAATCACGTCTGGATTATATGTATGCCAGAGCGGGACTACTTGCGTTTTCGCTCCACCGTGCAGTTCTCTTCAGTCATATCACAATCGATTTGACATGGCTCAATGTGGATTACGATGTCAAGGTTGTTAATTTCTCTGGCCATGCTTGACTCGAGCTTCTCAGCAAGATCATGAGCGTTCCCTATGTTTTCACGACGGCAAACAAGCAGGTGGAAGTCTGTGTACTTTCTGCTTCCCGCCACACGGCTCCTCATCTTGTGATAGCCTGCATAAGGGTATGGCAGAGCACAGATCATTTCCTGCAGCTTATTTTCCACGTCAGGGGGGATGCTGCTGTCCATCAGACCGCCTATGCCCTGTCTAAAGATCCGAAAGGCGGAAAAGATAATAAACAAAGCAATAATCACAGAAAAGATAAGATCGAAGAATGTCCTGCCCGTGTAATAGGCCACAATGATCGCCGCAATAGTAGCCGAATTGGAATATAGATCACTCGCGTAATGCAATGCGTCCGCTTTCAGAGGCGTCGAATCTGTCTTTTCACCGGCCTTTCGAAGCACAGTTGATACTACAGCGCTGAATAACAGTGAAAGGACCATTACTCCAAAATCAAAACCGGAATAGGCGATGGATTCTCTATGGATGAATTTGTTGATCGCGGCATACAGAATCATTCCGCCTGTGCCGATAATGACCAACGATTGCACTGTGGCAGCAATGTTCTCAGTCTTTGCGTGCCCGTACTGATGCTCTCGATCCGGCGGCACTGCCGCTCTCTGAATGGCAATATAGTTCATTCCGGACATAAAGATATCGAGCAGACTGTCCAGACCTGATGAGATGACTGCCAATGATCCGGACATAAGCCCGATTGAAAACTTGCTCGCAGTAAGAAGAAGTGCCGATGCAATCGCAAATAAAGAGGCCTTCTGCCTGATATCCATTGATGAGCCCTACCCGCTCTCCCTTATTGTCGCTATTTTATCTTTATCTGTTGTATTTTTTTGTATCATAATCCATATACAAATTCCACTCACTCATTGACCTTACGTGCGCAGGTAAGTACATAACCATACCCACGTATTGAGGATAGACTGATGACTTTTGTCACCTTCAGTTTCAAGCCTGCACCGGGTGTGCAGGGTGGCAGCAACTCTCAAGTTTAGAACTAAGAAACGCAGTGGATTCATAAATACAGCGGCAGAAGCACAGCAACAGACTTACGGTTTTATGTAAGCGTTCAATCCTATGGTGACCGGCTTTCCGTTCACCTGGGCAGATGTAACCACATTGCCCCTGGTGCTGGCAATCACGAGAGTTTTGCCCGACGCTGACGGAGTCGGGTCCTGTAGATCGATTTCGATAAAAAGCTTGTTATCTTTTATTTCCACGTTCATTGCCATAAGTTCCTCCTCATGGGGTCACAGGAATTCGTCACTCTTTTTCTTCTTAATAGCCCTGTTGGCCGATATCTTCTTTTCAATTTCCTTATAGAGATTTCTCACATAGCGCTGCGGGAAATCTTCTCTCTCAAAATAGAAAAGGGCATCTCGCTCAAATGCCTCCAGAAGAAAAGCCTTTTCAGACTCGAGATTAACGGATTGTACATTCGATTTCACAATTTCCCGGTTGTACTCCGCAGACGGGAGGATCATTCGCAGGATTTCTAAATAATCAACAGTATCCTGTAAATCATCTATGTAATATGTCTTCACCTCTATCGTCGCCTTTATCGACAACTTGACGCTCCAAACATCCGGACCGGTCTGAAGTGATTTATCGACTATTTTGACTATAACACCATTTTTCAGCCACCATGTTTTCAATATTTCAGACATAGTCTCCAGTATACACAATAAAGTAAATCTTTAAAAAAAATTTTTGTCACTTGCCTTTGCAATAAAACAGGCTATAATTAAAAAATAGGGTAATTTGGCTGTATTGAATCTTTTCAGACGTTGGAAGTTATCTGATGTAGACGGCGCGTAACGATCACGACGAAGCTTAGAGTGATTCGATTATGAAAAAAAGTGTCTCCTGCAACAGAGACAGTTCCCGGTATGGCGGCAAAGAGAACTGCGATACAAAACCGGTCCGTAACCCCCAGCATTTAAAAAGTTTACAACAAAGAATAAGTGGTTTGGTCAAATGGCCCATTCGTCCGGGTCATCGAGACAGCAAAAGAACAATCTGCACATGGGAGCGGATGTTTTTGGTCACGCTCAACGAATTGACATGTGCCCCTGAAGGATAAGGAGTCCACCATGCAGGACGTGATGCAAAAAGTATTAGCTGCGGAGACTGAAGCAAGACGACTGCTGAGTGAAGCCGATTCGGAAAAAGACAGAATTCTCCGGGAAGCCCGGGATAAAGCTGATGAACTGGCCTCGGCCTCACGACAGGAGACACGTAAAGAAATCGAAAACATAATAGCAGAGGCTGTGCGCGAAGGCGAACAGGAGAAACAGCAGAGGCTGTCGGAAATATCTGCCGAAATCGCAAACCAGATAAATCTGGATAATGCATATATGACAGCGGCTGCCGAAATAGTCGTACGGAAGGTATGCGGTCGATGACGAATCAGGATACCTGAATGAGACACCAAACGGTAGACGATATCGGCTTCCTCACGGCGCGTCTGCATGGACGTCGAAGCCGTTTGGCCGAACAAGAACATCTTGAATCCCTGTCTCACATACGGAACCTCCAGGATTTCATGAAGGCTGTACTTCCTGAAGCGGAAGCAGACAGTATAACAGATTTTCAACGACAGTTAGTAGGAGTGCTTGCGAGCGAATTGGCTGGATTCTCACAATGCCTGAAGGGTAAAGAGGCCTCGCTTGTTGATTGGTTGTTTACACGATTTGATGTGGAGAACCTTAAGCTTTTAGTACGGGCGGTCATTACGGCATCCCCCATTGAAGAACTGAAGAAGCATATGGTAACAGCGTCTGGAACGTTCTTTTCCGAGCTGACCGTATTGCCGGGATCTGTTCCGGAAATTGCTGCGATAATTCCGAAGGGACCTCTCCGGTCAGCCTTTGAAAAGAACGTCAGGTCTAATGATGAGACCGCCCGTGCTTTTTACTTTGAAACAGCTATTGACAGCAGTTATTTCCGGGAGCTGTCTTCACGAGCAAACAGATTGGGCAGCGACGAGCAAAAGATTATAAGACCTGTAATAGATCAGTACATTGACATTTTCCATGTAATGCTCGCCATGAGGGGCAAATACCATTATGCGTTTTCATCAGACTTACTGATGCAGTTTCACGTAATTGGAAGCAGGATATCCCGCGACCTTTTTAACACAATGCTCCATGATTCCGATCCAAGGACATCCGTCAACAGGCTTTTTGGTTACGTGATAGACCAGTCCATGAAGCATGCCATGGATGATACCCCTGAACAATTCGTTATACAGACCCTGGAAAGGATGGCTTGGAAGAGATTTCTGCGCTTGTCCAACCACGCTTTTCGTGAAAGCCACATGGGTTTAGGGGCCGTAGTCGGCTATGCAGGTATCCGGATGGTCGAGGTGGCTAACCTGATCACGCTTTCGGAGGCAATAAAGCTTGACATGCCCGTAGACGCAATACGCAACCGGCTGATAGCAAACAGTCCATCAGAGGCAGCTTATGTTTAGCCCCACACCCATGCTGTACTTACGTGCGATTGTACTCAGAAAAGATGAAAGACCGCTGCTTGATTTTCTGGGAGAAGCAGGTGCCGTGCAATTAATTCATACACCTGCAGGCCCGGAAACCGCTCCCCTGGCACCGGATGACTACAGCCTTGATCATGCCCGGTGTGATCGCATTCTGGAGACTGTTGAAACACTCCGCGAAGCACTGGAAATACAGCCTAAACCTGCCGCATGGCAGATAAAGCGGCTGACGATGGAAGAAGCTGAACAGAAAGCCGGGGCAATAGAAGAACACGTTCGTCACAAAATAGAACACCGACGACAACTTCTGAGAGCGATAAATCAATTATCGGCTGAATGTGATCAGATGTCCGGGTATGAAGGTCTTGGTATACCGCTGGACGAGCAGGATAGTTTTTCTTTTCTGCACTTTGTGACAGGAACTATACCGGTAGATAAACTGAACGGGCTGAAGAATAAGATTGGTGCGGGCGGCGCCCTGATACCTGTTGCGCAGCTGAAGGGGCAGCAATCAATACTAGTGATGACGGACAACAGGAACAGGACGGCTATTGGCGACCTGTTACAGAATTCTGGTTTTCAGTATCATCAATTGCCGAAGGCTCCGGGGAAAACAGCGGATGTTTTTTATAAAGAAAAACGGGAAGAACTATCCAGGGCACGTGCAGAACTGGATCTTCTCAACGCGGAACTGAAGCAATCCGGAGTCGAATTCGAACGGACAATCGATCAAATTGTAGAGTCTGTCAGGGCCGAATGCCTTCTCCTAAATGCACGAATTGCGTTCCCACGCAGTCAATCGACCATTTTAATCAATGGCTGGGTACCGGCAGATCAGTCGGACGAGATTAAAAGAGGGCTGGACAAAATAACAGCAGGAAGATTCGTGCTGGATATGGCACCACCGGATAACGATACAAGCGTTCAGGTGCCAATCCTGGTACGCTACCCCCGTCTTCTGCGGCCTTTCGGGATGCTGGTTTCGACCTACGGCCTCCCCAACTACAGGGAGCTTGAGCCGACACTGCTGGTAGCACTCAGTTACATAATCATGTTCGGTATGATGTTCGGCGACGTCGGCCACGGCGCTGTACTGTGTGCACTGGGAATCTCAGCTTTGCTCTTTGCCCGAAATGATTCAATTCGTGACGGAGGTATACTGCTTCTTGCCGGAGGCATTTCATCCATCATATTCGGAAGTGTTTACGGCAGTTTTTTTGGTCTTGAGCATTTCAAGAGGTATGCGCTCTGGCATGATCCTCTCGAGGGCAACCCCATGAAGCTGATGTACGGGGCAATAGGTCTGGGAATTATCATGATTAGTATTGGGCTTATCCTCAACGTAATCAATCGTTTCCGGCGTGGCGATCCGCTCGGTGCGCTGCTCGATAAATTCGGCCTCACGGGATTGTTATTCTACTGGGGAGCTCTTGCCCTTTTCCTACAAGGCAAGGCTATTCAATCAGCCGGTCTCATGCTTCCCTTGTCTATTCTGTTTATCGGAGTACCGATATTCGGATGGATACTTAAAGAGCCATTGGAGTATCTGCACGACAACACAAAACACCACCGGAAAACTAGTGGCGCCAAACTGATCGGCGCCGTCCTTGAGTCTTTCATCGAAGCTTTCGAAGCTCTTTTG
The DNA here is from genome assembly GCA_964472475.1 of uncultured Syntrophus sp. Classification (GTDB taxonomy): domain Bacteria; phylum Desulfobacterota; class Syntrophorhabdia; order Syntrophorhabdales; family Syntrophorhabdaceae; genus PNOF01. The sequence goes on from CAYYLU010000078.1 coordinate 5,372, forward strand.
AGCTATCTTGCCAACACAATAAGCTTCGTCCGTCTGGCGGCGTACGCAATGAGCCATGCCGCCCTTCTCGTCGCAGCGTTTATGGTGGCTGAAGAGGTCAGGCATTTTACGTACGGGGGCACACTCTTCAGCATTCTCATTATTGTTTTGGGTAATCTGGTCGCCATTGTGCTCGAAGGAATTATTGCATCAGTACAGGCGCTTCGTCTCGAGTACTATGAATTCTTCGGAAAGTTCTTTTCCGGTGACGGAAAACGATTTGAGCCTTTTCGTTTGAACCGGAGTAACTGACGGGTGAGTCATGATCGATCTCGTTTATGCCCATTGTAAAAATATAAAGTCAACTGGAGGTGCTGTATGAAGGATTCTCTGTGGTCTGCCTTAGGACTGGTATTCCTCATGATGCTCATTGCTCTGCCGATATTTGCCGCTCAACCCGAAGCGGGCGGGGTTTCAGAGGTGTCACCTGCAAACAAGGCCATCGGGCTGGGCGCTGCTGCAGCTTTCGCCATTGCAGTCAGTATCCTGGGCGCCGGATATGCTGTCGGTCGGATCGGATCGGCAGCACTGGGAGCCGCCGCGGAGAAACCTGAATTGCTGACCCGCAGTATCCTCTTTGTAGCCCTGGCAGAAGGGCTTGCTGTCCTCGGCTTTGCGATCTCCATGATGTTGCTCCAAAAAATTTAGGGTTGGCGCGATGACATTTTTTTGCATTGCAGATGAAGATACTGTGCGCGGCTTTCGAATGGCCGGAGTATCAGGACAAGCCGCTACGACGATCGACGAGGCAGCAGCGGCAATCGACATGGCCGCAGCCAATCCAGACTATGGCATCATCATAATCAGTCAGGAGACGGCTTCGCTTGTCCGCTCCAAGATCAACGCGATTCGGTTTGGAAGAAGCCGGCCGCTGATTGTGGAGATTCCAGGACCCAGCGGTGATTTCCCGGGCCGCAAGAGCCTTCGCCAATTTGTACAGGAGGCAGTAGGCATAAGCGTCGGATAAGGAGGACTACATGTCTGCAGCAACGGATAATTCCATTGAAGTGCTACAGGAAGCCATCCTTTCCGAGGCACGACAGGCCAGTGAAGAGATAGTTCGTAAGGCAAAACAGGAAGCCGAGAACCTTTTGAGTGCCGCGCGGGTGGAGATCCAAAGGGGTAGGAACGACGCACTGAATCAGGCCCGTTCGGACGCAGCCCGAAGAAAGGAGTTGATACTTTCAACAATTTCCGTCGAAGCGGGAAGGCTTCGATCGTCCAGAATCGAATCACTGCTGGAAAACATCAGAGCAGAATCGCAACAAGTATTGCTTTCACCGAATGATGCCGAATATCGTGAAGCACTTGTAGCCTTATCAGCCCATGCAATCAGCCGTATGGAGGGGGACGCATTCACAATCCACATATCGGAAAAAGATAAGGATGCATTCAATGACGGACTGGCCGTTGACATTCAGAATCGTGTTCACCGATCGCCGCTGGAAATCGTTCTCTCATACGACGCCGACTTTTCAGGACGCGGGCCCATTATAGAGGATTCTGTCGGCCGTCAGTTTTGGGACAACCGTTTGCTCTCACGTCTTAACCGTCTATGGCCGGAGTTGCGACAAAGAATTGCGTTAGACGCTTCCCTCGTTGCGTCCGGTGCGAAAACAGGAGACAAGCCATGAATACACCCGGCACAACCAAAGAACAGAGAACAATGCGAATAAGCGGTCCGATAGTCACCGCTTCAGGAATGGGATCGGCGCATATGTACGAAGTCGTCGAAGTCGGTGAACTCGGTCTTGTTGGAGAAGTGGTACGTATCATCGGCGATAAAGCTACCATACAGATTTACGAGGACAGTACAATGCTGAAACCCGGTGCACAGGTCCTGTGCACCGGCGCGCCGCTTTCTGTGTGGCTTGGCCCTGGACTTGTCGGGAATATCTATGACGGTATTCAAAGGCCCCTGCCCGGTATTCAGGTAAAAAGCGGGGCCTGGATCAGAAGAGGCGAAAAGGTCGATTCACTGGACATGGAGAAGAAGTGGCGCTTCGAGCCTCTCCTGAAAGACGGTGCAGAGGTAACTGCCGGACAGATCATAGGCGCTGTAAAAGAAACATCCCTTGTAAATCACAAAATTCTCATACCACCGAATATCTCAGGCTTTATCACGTCCATCGCGGCAAAAGGAGACTATACCCTGAAGGATACTATTGCCAGGGTACAAAATAGCAATGGAACACACGACATCACCATGCTCCAGCGCTGGCCTGTTCGTACTCCACGTCCTATCCGTGAAAGGCTACGTATTACGGAACCTTTAGTAACAGGGCAACGCATCATTGACACCTTCTTTCCAATAGGCAAGGGCGGAGCGGCGGCTATTCCCGGAGGGTTTGGCACAGGCAAAACAATTACACAGCATCAATTAGCAAAGTGGTCGGACGCGGAAATCATAGTTTTCATAGGATGCGGCGAACGGGGCAATGAGATGACCGAGGTGTTGAGGGAATTTCCTGAGTTGAAAGATCCGCGCTCGGGACTTCCTCTGATGGAAAGAACGATACTGATAGCCAATACTTCGAATATGCCGGTTGCAGCGCGTGAAGTATCTATTTATACTGGAATTACGCTGGCCGAGTATTACAGAGACATGGGTCTTAACGTCGCGGTATTCGCAGACTCAACAAGCCGATGGGCTGAGGCCCTTCGTGAACTCGCCGCGCGTCTGGAGGAAATGCCCGCTGAAGAAGGCTTTCCTGCCTCACTCCCTACCCGTCTTGCCCAGTTCTATGAACGCGGTGGAGCAGTAACCACACTTGCCGGCGATAGAGGGTCCGTAAGCATAGTAGGCGCTGTAAGCCCGCCCGGTGGTGATTTTTCAGAACCGGTAACACAACATACCCGCCGGTTTATCCGATGCTTCTGGGCGCTCGATACGGAACTCGCAAATGCCCGCCACTATCCTTCTATTCACTGGCTGCATTCGTATTCAGAGTACACTGAAGATGTCGGGGCGTGGTGGGAAAAGCAGGCCCCGGATTGGACTGAGCTCAGAACGGAAGCGCTCACCCTGCTTCAGCGGGAAGACCGTCTCCAGCAGATCGTAAAGCTTGTCGGTCCGGACGTTCTTCCAGAGGTGCAAAGGCTGATTCTCTTTATAGCGGAGATCATTAAGGATGGCTTTTTGGCACAGAGTGCGTTCGACGAAAACGACATGTATAGCTCACCGCAGAAGCAGGTTTCCATTATCCGCATCATTCTTGACCTTTATAATAGGGCAAGAGAACTTATCCAAAATGGCGTTCCGCTGTCAGATGTCCGTTCCATGCGCTGCATCGCTCGCCTGGTACGCGCCAAGTCTGCCATCGGCAATGAGGAACAGGACAAGATTGAACAATTGGGTCAGGAAGTCCGGAATGAATTAGACGAGCTTGCAAAAAACCATGTCACGAGGAGTTCCCATGATTAATGCGGACACAGTGGTTGAAGACCATGGACTTGAATATGTAGGGGCGGGCCGCATCGATGGACCTCTTGTCTTAGTAGAGAAAATCCGGGATGTCGGGTATGATGAACTGGTGGAGATATTAGATCCTTCGGGTATGCCGCGTCTGGGACGCGTTCTTGATATCTCTGATAATCAAGCGGTCGTGCAGGTGTTGGAAGGCACATCCGGGCTATCCACGCAAGAAGTCCGTACCCGTTTCCTGGGAGAAAGCTTTTGCATAAACGTTTCGAGGCAAATGCTCGGCAGGGTTTTTGACGGACTGGGCAGGCCGACAGATGGAGGGCCGCCACCATTATCCTCTGAGCGCCGTGACGTGAACGGCATGCCTATCAACCCGTATGCACGGCGTTATCCACGGGAATTTATCCAAACAGGAGTGTCTGCTATTGACGGTATGAACGCGCTGGTGCGGGGTCAGAAATTGCCTATTTTCTCTGGAAATGGACTACCGCACGATCGTGTTTCCGCTCAGATAATTCGTCAGGCATGTCTCCTTGAGGAGGAGGTCGAATTTTCCATAATTTTTGCGGCAATGGGTGTAAAACATGATGTGGCGGAGTTCTTTATACGTAACTTCAAAGAGTCCGGTGCGCTTGGACGCGCTGCAATGTTCTTCTCCCTTGCCGATGCGCCAAGTGTGGAGCGTCTTATGACTCCTCGTGTTGCGCTTACGCTTGCGGAGCACCTTGCCTTTGACTGCGGCCAGCACGTACTCATTCTGTTGACGGACATGACGAATTATTGCGAGAGTCTGCGCGAAGTTGGCACCGCTCGCGGAGAAATTCCCGGCAGGAAGGGGTATCCGGGTTATCTTTACTCCGATCTGGCAAGTATCTATGAGCGCGCAGGACGCATCGAAGGCTCACCGGGATCAATCACACAAATGGCGATACTTACCATGCCTGCCGATGATATCAGCCATCCCGTACCTGACCTGACCGGATATATCACTGAGGGCCAGATCGTTATGGACAGAGACCTGTTTCAACGAGGTGTATACCCGCCGATCGCTGGTCTGCCGAGCCTTTCGCGGTTAATGAAAGACGGAGTGGGTAAGGGTTTTACCCGGGAAGACCATCCAATTCTTGCAAGTCAGTTATTCGCTTGTTACGCATACGTGAAAAGGGTCCGCGGCCTGGCTGACGTTATCGGAGAAGAGGAATTAAGCCCGCTTGACAAGCAATACCTGAAATTCGGAGAAGCATTTGAGACACGTTTTCTCAATCAGGGTGAATACGAGAACCGTTCAATTGAAACAACTTTGGAACTGGGCTGGGACGTACTGTCAGCCTTGCCCAGGGAAGAATTGCATAGGGTCAGCGATGCCCTGTTGAACAAGCACTACAGAACGGCGGAAGATGCAGGGCTTGAAAGAGAGGACGCAACAGATCTGTAAATCCGGGGAGGTACCGTGCCAAAACTGCAAATGGCACCCACAAAATCAAACCTGCTCCTGCTGAAACGTCAGCTCGCCTTCGCCGAGGAAGGTTACGACCTTCTGGAGCAGAAGAGACAAATTCTCATTTTTGAACTGATGAGCCGCCTGGATCGGGCCGAAAAGGCGGAGAAGAATATTCGTGACGCATTGAAACAGGCGTTCGCCGCACTGCGCGAAGCCCAACTGGACGGAGGCTCAGAGAAGCTGGACCAGATAGCGCTGGCAGTCAGGATGGAGCACCTGCTGGAGATAGCAAATCAACGTCTGATGGGCATGAAAATCCCGGCTGTAACTACCCGGACCGAAATCGCTGACGCACGATTCGGTGTGGTAGGCAATCCTGTTGCCGCTGATCTCGTGATGAAATATTTCATTCAGGTACTCTCTCTTGTTGCCGAACTGGCGGAGCTGGAAAATACAGTGATGAGGCTCGCGGGGGAATTGCGCAAGACACAGCGGCGGTGTAACGCACTTTCCAAAATATTCATTCCCGATTATAAGGAGACAATCAGCTATATCGTGGGCTCCCTGGAGGAGCGCGAACGCGAGTCGTTCGTTATATTGAAAATGATCCGCGAGCGAATGAGCGTAAACACCTGACCTTGTTTCAAGAGCCTCATATGATACGAGAACTGCATGTTCTTATAAATGCAGACAGTTATTTGCACGCTTTACTCATTGCATGACAAATAGGTACTATTCGCAGACGAATTAGTTGCCTGGCCAACTTGCCAACACGCTCTCGTTGTGTTACTACCATGTATGACTTTATCGTGGAGGCTTATGTGACACGATCTTTGTTGGATATTCCCGTTAAAGAACGTTGTCTCGAAGACTACTGCGAAGGATCGGTTTATGAATTCGGCTCAGTTACGGTAGACCAAAGAGATATTATTGAATTCGCGCGTCGATTCGACCCTCAACCGTTTCATATTGATCCTGCAGCCGCAGAGCAAACCAAATTCGGGGGTATTGTTGCGAGCGGATGGCACACAGCAGCCATGGCAATGCGCATTCTTGTAGAAAATTATATCCCGAGAGGGGCAGCAATAGGGTCACCCGGAGTAGACCAACTCCGCTGGCATTTGCCTGTGCGGGCGGGGGACACCTTGTCTGTTCGCGTCACCATTCTGGAAACCAAACCCTCACTTTCGAAACCGGACCGGGGACTTTTGAGAACACAGGTGGAGGTCATCAACCAGCGCCGCGAAATTGTGACAAGCTGGCGCGGGATGCTGCTTGTGTTCAGAAAAGGGTGCCGTCCCGAAAAGAGTTTCGTTCAGA
>CAYYLU010000079.1:0-4386 GCA_964472475.1 uncultured Syntrophus sp.
TACATTTTTGACACAACGTTACGAGACGGAGAACAATCACCCGGCAATACCATGAACACGCAGGAGAAGCTCCGTGTCGCGAGACAGCTTGAGGCTCTCGGCGTTGACATCATCGAAGCCGGTTTTCCCATCGCATCCGAAGGGGACTTTGACGCAGTCCGGCAGATAGCGTCTATACTTAAACACTGCGAGGTCGCGGGTCTTGCGCGCGCGAATAATGAAGATATTGACAGGGCATGGCAGGCGGTGAAGGTGGCGGCGAAACCTCGTATTCACACGTTTATTTCAACCTCCGATATCCACCTGAAATACCAGTTTAAGAAGACGAGAGACGAAATCCTGAAAATAGCAGTAGATTCGGTCAAGCGCGCAAAGAAATACACCAGGAACGTCGAGTTCTCCGCCATGGACGCGACAAGGAGTGATTGGGACTATCTCTGCCGTATGTTCGCGGAAGTAATAGACGCCGGGGCTGTCACGATCAATGTGCCCGATACGGTAGGTTATACGATACCCGCAGAATTCGGAAGTCTCATCCGTTATATCGTCGAACACGTGCCAAACATTGAAAAGGCGGTGATCAGTGTCCATTGTCACAACGATCTCGGACTTGCCGTCTCTAATTCGATAGCTGCAATTCAAAACGGGGCACGACAGGTGGAATGTACCATCAACGGGATTGGAGAACGTGCCGGAAATGCAGCATTAGAAGAAATCGCAATGATACTGAGGACCAGAAAAGATATATTTCCTGCGGATACGCATATTGTCTCTGAAAAAATTTACCCGACGAGCAGACTCATCAGTTCGATTACAGGTGTGTCCGTGCAGCCAAACAAGGCGATCGTGGGCGCAAACGCGTTCGCACACGAGTCAGGTATTCACCAGGACGGTCTGCTGAAATCGAAACAGACGTACGAAATCATGAGGCCGGAATCAGTGGGCATAGCGAAAAGTTCCCTGGTACTTGGAAAGCATTCAGGCAGACATGCATTCAGGGATAGGATAGAGCAGCTCGGGTATGCCCTGAACGACAAAGAACTTAATCTGTCATTCAAACGTTTGAAAGCGCTGTCCGACATGAAGAAAAACATCTACGATGAAGACATCGAGATGATCATAATGGACGAGGTATACAAGATTCCCGAACGATACAAACTTGCATACCTGAATGTCAGCTGCGGTAATATGACGATCCCGACCGCAACGGTAAAGCTCGAGATTGACGGCACTGTGTATCAGGAGGCAGGCTTCGGCGACGGGCCAGTGGACGCCATTTTCAAGATCATCAAGAAGCTGGTGAAGACAAACAGCAAACTCGAGAAATTCTCCGTCAACTCGATCACGCAGGATATGGATGCGCAGGGAGAGGTGTTCGTGAAACTGTCAGAAAAGGGTCTGATCGCGATAGGAAAAGGCGCAGACACTGACATTATCGTGGCCAGTGCGAAGGCATATATCAATGCGCTCAACAGGCTCGAGTATGTGAAGAAAAAAAAGTCTGAGGTGAATTAGATGGGAATGACAATAACCGAAAAAATTCTCGCTGCCCACGCGGACAAAGACAAGGTGGAACCGGGAGAAATCGTTGACGCGCGTATAGATCTGGCGTTGGCAAACGATATTACCGCGCCGCTCTCTCTTGAGGAATTCAATAAGGTGGGGGCGAAAAAGGTTTTCGATGCCGAAAAGGTTGTTTTTGTCCTGGATCATTTTACGCCGAACAAGGACATTCTCTCTGCAGAGAATTGTAAAAAGATACGGGAGTTCTCAAAGCAGTACGGTATTACACATTTTTATGAAGGCGGCACGTGCGGCGTCGAACACGCACTGTTGCCGGAACAGGGACTTGTTACGGCAGGAGACCTCGTAATCGGCGCGGACAGCCACACCTGCACGTATGGTGCACTGGGCGCGTTTTCAACCGGTATGGGAAGTACGGATATAACGTACGGGATGGTCACCGGACGTACGTGGCTCAAAGTACCCGAGACAATAAAGTTCAACTGCACCGGCAGATGGCAGAAGTGGGTAACCGGTAAGGATCTGATCCTGCACATCATCGGCATGATAGGGGTGGACGGAGCGCTGTATGCAGCTATGGAATTTGACGGAGATGCGGTCGCCGCTCTATCAATGGACTCACGTTTCACAATCGCCAATATGGCTATTGAGGCGGGGGCAAAAAACGGTATTTTCAAGGCAGACGAAAAAGCAATTGCCTACATGAAGGCGCACGGGAAGAAGCCCTTTACCATCTACGAGAGTGATCCTGATGCACGGTACCAGGGAGTATACGACATTGATGCCGCTTCCATTGGATTGAAGGTCGCATGCCCTTCGCTTCCTTCGAATGTAAAGGAAGCTGCAGAGTTGTCCGATGTGAATGTAGACCAGGTGATCATCGGCTCCTGCACGAACGGCAGAATTGAAGACCTTGAAACGGCTGCCGGTATTATGAAAGGAAAGAAATGTGCTGCGAACACGCGCACCATTATCATTCCGGCCACACCGGTCATATACAGAGAGGCCCTGAAGAGGGGATACTTCGAAATCTTCCTGGACGCCGGATGCGTTATATCACCTCCGACCTGTGGACCATGTCTGGGAGGTCATATGGGAGTGCTTGCCAAATTTGAAAAGGCAGTCGCGACAACGAATAGAAATTTTATCGGCAGAATGGGCCATCCGCAGAGTGAAGTCTACCTCGCCGCGCCGGCAGTTGCCGCGGCAACGGCGATAAAGGGCCGTATCGCCCATCCTGAGGAGGTCATATGATCATTAAGGGCAGAGTCTGGAAGTTCGGAGACAACATAGATACAGACATCATAATTCCGGCGCAGTATCTTGCGCATACCGATCCGGCTACGCTGGGCAGCCACTGTATGGAACCACTGGCTCCCGATTTCAGCAAAAAGGTAAAGTCTGGAGACATTATAGTTGCGGGGCAGAACTTCGGGTGCGGCTCGTCTCGTGAACACGCCCCGATTGCCATACTGGCGCTGGGCATTCCTCTTGTCATCGCGAAATCATTCGCCCGGATTTTCTATCGCAATGCATTTAACAAGGGACTCGCACTCCTGGAAACGGATATATTCGATATGGTTAAAGACGGAGATGTCATTGAAGCGGACCTCACCTCAGGAACGATCAGGATACGTACAGAAGAAAGAAAGGCTAAACCAATTCCACCCTTTATGGTTCAGCTCATCAATTCAGGTGGATTGATAGAATATCTAAAGAGACAACTGGAGGCTTAACATGAAAGAGTACACTGTCGCTGTCGCAGGTGCTACCGGAGCAGTAGGAAACGAAATGATCACAACTTTGGAACAACGGAATTTTCCCGTAAAAAAACTGAAGCTTCTCGCTTCTTCCAGAAGCGTTGGCAAGACAATAACGTTCCGGGGCCAGGAAATCGAAGTCGAAGAATTAACTGAAAATTCGTTTAAAGGCGTTGATATCGGTCTATTCTCACCGGGTGGATCGGTCAGTCTCAAATTTGCCCCGATTGCCGCGGCGAGCGGGTGTGTTGTCATAGATAATACGAGCGCCTTTAGAATGGAAAAAGATATTCCTCTGGTGGTACCTGAAGTGAATGAGCATGCAATAAAAAATTATAAGAGTAGAGGCATCATCGCAAACCCGAACTGTTCCACCATTCAGATGGTCGTCGTCCTGAAGCCTTTGCATGACGCCGCTAAAATAAAGAGAGTCGTGGTGTCCACATATCAGGCCGTATCCGGAACAGGGAAAAAGGCCATTCACGAGCTTGAGCAGCAGGTGCTGGCAATCTACGGAAACAAAAAAATAGACGTGAACGTTTATCCGTATCAGATTGCCTTTAATTGTCTTCCCCAGATCGACACCTTCATAGAGAACGGCTACACCAAAGAAGAGATGAAGATGGTAAACGAAACGAAAAAGATCATGGAGGATGACGGTATTGCTGTAACTGCTACTACAGTGAGAGTGCCTGTGTTCTATGGACACTCAGAATCGGTAAACGTTGAATTCGAAAAAGACCTGTCCCCCGACGATGCGCGCAAAATACTCAGTAAAGCGCCGGGCGTGAAGGTCGTCGATGATCCATCAAAGAAGATCTACCCGCTCGCAATTGAGGCAGCAGGTAAGGACGAGACATTTGTCGGCAGGATCCGGAGGGATGAATCAATTGCACACGGCCTGAACATGTGGGTAGTTGCTGATAACATCAGAAAGGGTGCCGCCCTGAATGCTGTGCAGATAGCTGAAGTGCTGATAAAAAAATACCTGTAACGTAAAGGAAGTTCGTGGTTCAATGCTGCAGGTTCGAAGTCCGTAAATCGAAAATACGAAAGCGGAAATCATGGCAGACAATAAAAATCGGAAAACGTGTTGAACGTT
>CAYYLU010000079.1:4486-11044 GCA_964472475.1 uncultured Syntrophus sp.
CAGAGCGTTGTTCCATACTTCCACTGCACCTATGGCTGGACATCGTACTTTCCATTTTGTGTTTTCTTGATAGTCTCAATCTCCTCTTCCAGCTGCGTTATCGAGAGGCGCAGCTTGCCAATCTCACTCACACGTTCCCCTATGTACGGATCGTCCCTGTCAATCGTCTTTTCACAGGTGAACAAATTTGTTACATATTCACCTATTTCGCAATTAAGTGTCTGTATCTTTCTCTCTAATCTGGCCTTGTCGAGATACTTCTTCTTTCCCATGACTGCGTGTTTTTCCACGGTAAATGCGAGATCCTGTGCAGTCTCTTTGAGAGTCTTTAGTCCTGCTTCTGTTTTTTGTCTTAGATCATCGATAAGAGCCATTTCCCGCCTCCGGACATATTTGTTTGTTAGATAATATGAATATCCAGGGTATTTTGCAACACGTTAAAACAAAGTTCCCGGTTTGGATCCAACGGCATGTCGCACGTCAACCACAGAAGCAATATCGTCCGGCATACTGAAGAAGAAAACGGCGTATACATCGCCGTTCAATCCAGCAATCGAACACCATACGAATCTCTCTAAGGATCTCACTTCAGAAATCCTGCTATGTTTCTGAAATGGCCTGCCCTGAATGGACGGGAGGTCCATACTTCCTTGTGTCAATTGAAATAACACTATTCTTGTGCTAAATTGATGAGTTAGCTGACGCCATGAACATCCGGGAAACTTTAGAGGAAAAAGAAGAATTGACTCTCTCGCGGTTCGCCCGGAAGAGCAAAAACAGTCTCGGAAGATTGAAGTATGAACCCGAGTGCGACATACGTCCGGCTTTTCAACACGACAGAGACAGGATAACACACTGCAAGGCATTTCGACGGTTGAAATCGAAAACACAGGTTTTTCTCTTCCCCGCAGGTGACCATTACAGGACAAGGCTTACACACACCCTTGAAGTATCGCAGATTGCCCGCACTATCGCCAGGGCACTCTCTCTGAATGAGAGCCTGACGGAAGCGATATCTCTCGGGCACGACCTTGGCCACACACCGTTTGGCCATTCCGGAGAAGATGTGCTCAATCGTATCCATGAGGGCGGTTTCAGGCATTATGAACAGAGCCTCCGGGTTGTAGATATCCTGGAAAACGATGGCACAGGGCTCAATCTTACCGCAGAGGTCCGTGACGGTATTGTATCTCATTCAAAAGGAAAAGGAGAGATTGTCATAAGGGGAGAAGAAAACAGACCTCTTACGAAGGAAGCGGAAATCGTCCGTATCGCCGATGTGATCGCATATCTGAATCACGACATAGATGATGCAATCCGGGGCGATGTTATTTCTGAAGAGGACCTGCCGAAGGATGTTCGTGAGTTTCTCGGACATACTGTCTCCGACAGAATTAATACAATGGTCCATGGCGTTATTTCAGAGACGCTATCCAGCGCGAAGCTGGACCTGAACTTCGGCAGCGAGTTGGAAAAATCGATAAAGGAATTAAGAAATTTTCTCTACGAACGTGTGTATGAGAGCGGTACCGTGCACTCGGATTTCATAAAATGTTCGCGTATTGTTGAAGACCTGTACAGGTATTTTCTGTCAAATCCCGGCGCGTTCTTGGAAGAAACAGGAAGAACTGATTTCTACGACACTGAAGAAACCTGTGTGTGTGATTTCATCGCCGGCATGACGGACCGCTATGCGTTTACGCTTTTTGAAAAGATCTTTCTACCGCTGCCCTGGAATATTCCGATATGAGAGCTGATTCTCCAATCATCACATTGCAAATTCCAGGAAACACCGGTTTCTTTTTGTTGTTTATTGTGTTTTGATAATGCAGCCAAATCACGGATTGGAAATCTGTTTTCTGATAGCGGTTGCCCTTTGTTCGTTTGTTGTGATTTGATAATTGGAAATTTTCATTTAATAAGGGAGTTCTGATGGAAAAAGTATACGATCCTCACTCGATTGAAAAAAAATGGTATTCATTATGGTCCGAAAAGGGCTATTTCAAGGCCGGAGAGAGTCCATCCGCACCTTCATTTTCTATGGTCATCCCTCCGCCCAATGTGACAGGCTCATTACACATGGGACATGCCCTCAACAATACGCTTCAGGATATCGTCACACGCTTTCACCGGATGGATGGATATAATGCGTTGTGGCTGCCCGGAATGGACCACGCTGGTATCGCAACGCAAAATGTTGTTGAGAGGGAACTCGCGAAAGAGGGACTTCATCGGGACGACGTCGGCCGTGACAACTTTATTGAACGTGTCTGGGAATGGAAATCTCAATCAGGCGGCACGATAATAGAACAACTGAAGAGGCTGGGCTGCTCGTGTGATTGGTCACGTGAGCGTTTCACAATGGACGAAGGTCTCTCACGTGCAGTGCGCGAGGTATTCGTCCGTTTGTACAATGAAGGGCTTATCTACAGAGATAACTATATTGTCAATTGGTGTCCGCGTTGTAAAACAGCGCTCTCAGACATCGAGGCAGAACACGAAGACACAAAAGGTTTTCTTTATCATATACATTATCCCCTGGCCAACGGCGAAGGTCACCTTACAGTCGCCACAACACGTCCCGAGACAATGCTCGGCGATACGGCAGTCGCTGTCAACCCGAAAGACCCGAGGTTCGGAAAATATGTCGGACAGGACGTTATCCTTCCGATAGTAGGCAAGAGGATCCCGGTCATCGGAGACAGCTATGTAGACATGGAGTTCGGCACTGGTGCATTGAAGGTCACACCGGCCCATGACGTGAATGACTTCGAGATAATGAAGAGACATAATCTGGAGATCGTGCGTGTCATTGATGAAGATGGAAAGATGAACGAAAACTCCCTGCACTACTCCTCCATGGATCGATTTGAGTGCCGGGAGAAAATAGTTGAGGAACTAAAGGGAAAAGGCTTACTCGAAAAGCTTGAACCCTACAATCTCGGGGTTGGCAAGTGTTACCGCTGCAAAACAATAGTCGAGCCTTCTCTGTCACTGCAGTGGTTTCTAAAAATGAAACCCCTCGCGGAGCCGGCAATTCAGGCCGTGCGGGACCACAAAGTCCGGATAGTCCCTGAGATGTGGGAAAAGGTGTACTTTGAATGGATGGAGAATATTAAAGACTGGTGCATTTCCCGTCAGATCTGGTGGGGCCACAGAATCCCCGTGTGGTATTGCGATGAATGCAATGAGGTGCACGTATCAGTAGATACGCCCGAAGCGTGCAGAAAGTGCGGCGGAAATCTCCGGCAGGAACCGGACGTTCTTGATACCTGGTTTTCTTCCGGGCTGTGGCCGTTTACGACCCTTGGATGGCCCGACTCTACAGAAGACCTGAAGAGATTCTATCCGACGTCTTTACTGATCACGGGTTTTGATATTCTCTTTTTCTGGGTTGCCCGAATGATAATGATGGGACTCAAATTTATGGACGACGTGCCTTTCAGAGATGTATACATACACGCCCTCGTCCGTGATGCGGAAGGCAAAAAGATGAGTAAATCAAAGGGGAATGTTATCGATCCGCTGGTTATCATCGATCAATTCGGCACTGATGCCTTCCGCTTTACGCTCGCCATGCTTGCGGCCCAGGGCCGCGATGTGCTGCTTTCCGAGGAAAGGATTGAAGGATCACGCAATTTCGTGAACAAGGTCTGGAACGCGTCGAAGCTGTCGCTGATGCTTATGGGAGAAGAGAAACCGGCATCCCCGTCGGGAATATCTCCGTTTCTCCCGGACAGATGGATTCGTTCAAGGGCACAGAAGGTCATCAAAGAAGTCCGTGCAAGCATACAGGAGTATCGTTTCAATGATACCGCGAACATACTTTACACATTCATTTGGAGAGAATTCTGCGACTGGTATCTTGAGATGATCAAGCCGAACTTATATGGAAAAGTAGAAATGTTCGATACGGCGTTTACAAAATCAGTCCTCTACCGGACCTTAACGGAGATTCTTAAGCTGCTCCATCCGATAATGCCGTTCGCAACTGAAGAAATCTATCAAAGACTTCCGGGTCATGAATCAGAAAGCATCATGATTTCTCACTTCCCCGTCTTTGAGGAGTCGGAGGTTGATGATGGAAGTGAGATGGAAATGGAAACGATCATGGGAGTTGTGGATGTCATGAGAAACATTCGTGGAGAAACCGGTATCGCTCCAAATGTGAAGATAGAGGCAGTTATCCGCTCCGGTGAATTCACAAGACTGCTCCAGTCATATGAGTATTACATTAAAGAATTGACGAAGGCAGAAAACATAACATTCAGTGACGGAGCTGCGCCTGAGCACGCTGCTGTCGGCGTTTATAAAGGCATTGAGGTCTTTGTGCCGCTTCAAAATATCATCGATGTAGAGAAAGAGTTAGGCAGGATTGACAAAGAGATCGGGAAAATCGATGAGGAAAGCGAAAAGATTTCCAAAAAATTGAACAATGAAGCGTTCATATCGAAAGCACCGGCTGAAGTAATAGCGAAGAACCAGACGGCTTTTGCCGAACTGCAGGCGAAGAAAGAGAAGCTTCTGGTCAGCCGCAGCATGCTCCAGAGTATCAGAGCATAGCAACCCGGGAAGATAACGTCCCAGGCGTTATGGAGGGAACACCAGATGAAGATTAACAAAGAGACTATTGAATATGTGGCGCATCTCGCCAGACTTGATCTGGAGCCTGACGAAATAGATCATTACACTGTGCAGATTGACAGCATTTTGCAGTATATGGATACGCTGAATGCACTCAACACGGATGAGATAGAATCAACGAGCCATGCCGTTCCTGTGGAGTGCGCATTAAGAGAAGACGCTGTAAGGGACTCCTTCCCCGTCGACAGTTCTCTTGCGAATGCTCCCGATCGATCAGGCTCATTTTTCAAAGTTCCACCCATCATAGAGGTGGAAGACTGAGAGGCACAGGAGACAAAGACGTTCGGAGTTATTAGTTCCACCCTTGCGGGGACAGGTGAGTTCGGAGACAGAGAAGAGAACAGCGTTCGGAGTTATTAGTTCGGAGTTCGGAGATGGAGAAACTGACCCAATGACCCAACGGCCCGATGACTTAATGACCCGACAGACCCAACGACTCAACAAAAGGACAGTATATGGAAAGTATTCTTGACAAGACAATCATTGAACTGAAAAAGATGTTGAGAGGAAAGAAGATAAGTGCAACAGAACTTACCAGGCTCTATCTTGATCGAATCAATGCATATGACGGTGAAATCCTCTCATATTTGAGAACCACGGATGATTACGCCTTCTCAATGGCAAGAGAAGCAGACAGAAGGATCGCGCACGATGAAGACGCGGCACTTCTTGGTATTCCATTCGGTATGAAGGATATACTGTGCACAAAAGATATCGAGACCACCTGCGCATCAAGGATACTCGGTGGTTTCCGTCCGCCTTACAATGCGACAGTCATCCAAAAACTAAATGATTCAGGATACATCCACCTTGGAAGACTCAACATGGATGAATTTGCGATGGGTTCATCAACGGAAAATTCTGCTTTTCAAACCACAAGAAATCCATGGGACCTGAGTAGAATTCCGGGTGGGTCAAGTGGCGGGTCCGCGGCAGCAGTAGCAGCGGGGTTGTGTGCCGCTGCTTTGGGCACCGATACGGGAGGATCAATCAGGCAACCTGCGGGGTTGTGCGGAGTAGTCGGCATGAAACCTACGTACGGCAGGGTCTCACGGTTCGGACTAATCGCATTCGCTTCGTCGCTTGATCAGATCGGACCATTCGCCCGTAATGTAACGGATTGTGCTGCCGTGCTGAATGTAATTTCCGGCCACGATGTATTGGATTCCACATCTATACCGGCCGAGGTTCCTGATTACACAGCTTTATTGGGGCAGGATATTAAGGGCATGAGATTAGGCGTCCCAAAGGAGTATTTTGTGGAGGGCATGGAGGAGGATGTAAAGAACGCGATACTCGATTCAATAAAGCTGTTCGAGGGTCTCGGGGCAATCCCGATAGAAATATCCTTGCCGCACACAGAGTATGCCGTCGCGACGTATTATATTATTTGTACCGCTGAGGCATCCTCAAACCTGGCCCGATATGACGGCGTTAAGTACGGAGTGCGACAGACGGGCAAAGATATAATTAACATGTATAAGAAAACCAGACTTTCGGGTTTTGGTAACGAGGTGAAGCGTAGAATCATACTCGGCACGTATGTGCTTTCTTCCGGATACTATGATGCGTATTACAGAAAAGCAAGCAAGGTGCGAACATTGATACGACAGGATTTCGACCAGGCTTTCGAAACATGTGATCTGATTGTCACACCCGTTTCGCCCACGACAGCTTTTAAAATAGGCGAAAGAGTGGAAGACCCGCTTACGATGTATCTTTCAGACATATGCACCATACCCGTCAATCTGGCAGGCCTGCCGGCAGTCTCGGTGCCTTGCGGCTTCGACAGCAACAACCTCCCGATCGGCCTCCAGATCATCGGAAAACCATTAGGAGAAGCCCGCATGCTCCAGACAGCATATGCATTCGAAGCCGAAAGAAGAGTCAAGAAAATGCCGGATAAGTATAGGG
>CAYYLU010000080.1:0-10886 GCA_964472475.1 uncultured Syntrophus sp.
CGCTGAAACAACAACCAAATCACCTATACCAGACCCCCGCTTGAAAAAGCGGGGGGTTTGCTATTTCGTGATCCTGAATTTTGTTACTTAAATTTGCGTGCGCTTCGGAACTTCCTGTGATAACACGCCCGCCACATTCCATTACCTGAGTGTTCGCATGTCCTCCGCTGCACAAGCGGAGGCGCCCCCTCTTGCCACCCCCTGATCACGTATGCTCTTCGCAATAACAGAGGGACATCGCAGCGCCTAGCCAAGGTATCTCGGCTCACAGAGCTCAGGCTGCTACCGACATCTATTCGTTTCAAGAACTGCATCGATGGAGAGTCTTCAGCTTGTGCAGTCCTACTTCGAACTCACCTTATCGAGCACTTCCACAACGTCGAGCTCCCAGAGTTTGCGGCCCTTCTTGAGAACTATGCCTGGTGTCAATCTGATTACATTACCGGCTTTTGTAATAATATCTGAGTTCTTAGCAACAATCCAGGAGCCATCCGCTTTCTTTTCGAAATCTTCGACAGCAATCTTGGTGATCTCATCCATAATATTACCTCCTGATTTAGTACAATTTCCGTACACTTTCTATTTCATAATAGATTATATGTCAAGTTAAGAAGTAAAAGACGCTCGACGATGATCATGTTTGTTGTTGATTAATTTCCTTTCTGATGCGAGTTTATATAGCGATATGAGAAAGATAGTAGTAGGCCTGCACGAAGCCTTACGGCTATTACAGGAAAACATAAAGCCCATGGTTGCTGAAAACGTTTCGCTGAACGACAGCGTGGACAGAATAGCTGCCTCTGATATTTATTCTCTTATAAACTCACCGGGGACAGATTCTTCGCGCAAAGACGGATATGCCGTGATTTCGAGTGAAGTGGCCGGGGCGACACCGGATATGCCGGTTCGGCTGCAGCTTCTTGGCTCGATCGCAGCAGGGGGACGAGATGACATTCATATCCGAGCAGGAACTACAGTAAGAGTACTTACCGGAGCACGCATTCCAAAAGGTGCAGACGGCGTTGTAGCTGACGAGTTTGCACAAGCTGCAGATGGTCAAATAATTATCAAAGCCGATGCGGAACCGAAGAACATACTTCGTGCCGGCAGCGACACTATGGCGCGGGATCGACTGATTTTGAAAGGGAGCAGAATCTCCCCCCTTTCCGCGGGGCTGCTCGCGGTGGCAGGTCACAGCACAGTCTCTGTTTTCAAGTCTCCTGCAGTAGGGATTATCGGGACGGGAGATGAACTCGTAAAACCGGGTGGCTTGCTGAGAGACGGCCAGCTTTACGCAAGCAATACTATTACACTGGCTGCCTGGTGCCGCAGGTATGGAATGTGCTCCAGCACAGAAATCGTAGGAGATACTGCCCAAGCGATTCGTGATGCTCTCGAGAAGATGTTGGGTGAGACGGATGCAATAATTACAAGCGGCGGCGCGTGGACAGGCGACTACGACCTGGTGGAAGAAACGCTTGACAAGCTTGGCTGGAGAAAACTCTTTCACCGGATCCGAATAGGCCCGGGTAAGGCTACCGGATTCGGGATCTTGAGAGACAAACCGGTGTTTATATTACCCGGAGGTCCTCCCTCCAATATCATGGGTTTTGCCGAGATCGCACTTCCCGGATTGTTTTTGCTGTCGGGGCAGACACATCCGGTGCTGCCATCGTGCAAGGCAAGGCTTGCTGGTGATCTGATTGAGGGGAAACGTGATTGGTCAGATTTCTTTTTCGGCAATCTCACCAGTTCCCAAGGAGACCTGATCTTCAGCCCCATGGATAAACGTTCTCGATTACGTTCTATAGCCGTTGCCGATGCTATTGGAATAATGCCCGAGGGAGTGGATTGCCTGAATGCAGGTGAGTCGATAACTGTCCAGATACTGAACTCAGCTTTCGCCGCAGGACTATGATATCTCGCCGTGATTAATAAGTTGTATGCTGACTGTGTCACCCGCTCTTACAGTTGTGACATCTTCAGGAAGAATAATGAGACAATTGGCTGCGCTCATCGATCGCAGCATAGACGGCTTTTGATTTCCCGCTGAACATACGAAAAACCTCCCGTCTTTTATACTGAACCTGCCCCTTACAAAATGATGCACGGCGACTGACCGGATGTCTTCCTCTGCTATGGCGCACACAACCGGCTTTTGCGTTTTCAGAGTACCCATCATTCTCAGCAACGCGGGCCGGACAAATTCAATAAAGCAAATGAGTGCCGGAACCGGGTTCCCCGGCAATCCAAAAAAGAGTTTCGTGCCTGCTTTACCAAATATAAACGGTCTGCCCGGTTTAATATTCACTCTATCGAATTGGATCTCTATTCCAAGCTCTGCGTATGCATCCCTCACAAGATCATATTTTCCTGAGGAAACGCCACCCGTTGATATCACCACGTCCGAATCAAAAGCCCTGGCGAATATCTTCTTCATTTCCGGAATAGTGTCCCTGGAAATACCCAGGTAGTGCGGGAGCGCATTCTGTTTTTTCACTTCAGAATACAAGGTGTATGCGTTTACGTTCCTGATTTGACCGATTCGCATGCCCTTGCCCACTTCGGCCAATTCATCACCTGAAGAAATTATTGCGACATGAGCTTGTTTGAATACCTTGACTCGATCATAATCCAATGATGCAAGTAAGCCCACATCGGCGGAGTTCAAGCAAGCACCACGGCTGAGTACGCTGTCTCCAATTGTTATGTTTTCTCCAGCGAATCTGTAGTTCTCGTGCTTTTGCACCTGACCGTATATCCGGATAAAACCGTTCTCTTCTTCTGTATCTTCAAAACGTACGACCGAATCCGCTCCTTGAGGAATGGGGGCACCGGTCATTATCCTGATGGCGTTACCACTCGTAACAAATTTGCCTGCCGGAGAATCACCAGCCCTTATTTCAGACATGAGGCGCAGTACTACAGGACTATCCGCCGTGGCCGTGATTGTGTCGGATGCAACAACCGCATATCCGTCCATCGCCGAGTCATCCAGGGGTGGTATTTTTGTCGTGGAAATTACGTCTTCCCATAGAACACGGTTTGTCGATTCAAGGATAGATATCTCTTCAGAACCGAGGAGATGCGTCGAATCCAGTATCCTGCTCAGGGCCTCTTCGAAAGACACCTCCATACTGCTGTTTCCATCTGGTTCAGCATAAAAAGGTTTCGCTAAGCTCATGGTAACGAAAGTTGTATCACATTTGCTTTTCAGTCTCAATTGGTCATTTTTATTATTTATAGGTCAGTATAAGTTCCATTTGACTTTAAGATAGATTGTCTTTAAATAGATAGATATGAAAATCCGAAGAGAGAAAGGGCAGATAAGCACGTATGCAGTCTAGACCGAGAACTGATCAATGACACAATTTGAACACATGAACTTACTCATTTCTGAAGGAACGGAAGCTCTTATCAAAAACAGAGCTATTTCAAGAGAAGATTTGCGGCGCATTATATTCGAGGCCGAGACGACAGGCGCAAAATTCATAAATCCAGTTTCGGGACGATCACTCGCCTTCTTGAGACCGGACAGGGTAACATATTGGGTGGAATATACCAGGAAGGGCGAAGCATACGAAATTTACTCTGCTTACTCGCACCGGACGGAGATGAAGAGGAAGGGCACTCCATGACGGACTGGCACAGTAACATAGACGTCAGTCAATGGATTTGTAATCGTTGTCAGGTAGGTCTCGTGGTCCAAAAGGTACGTCTCCAGTACATGCGCGTAATTTTCGCAGTTGATCTTCCCGTCTGCCCGAACTGTCATATGGTCCTCATAAATGAAGAATTGGCAACAGGCAAACTGGCGGAAGCGGAACAGGTGCTCGAAGACAAGTAATGCAATATGGCTATAACGTGCTCTCTTGATTGGTCGGATACCGCCCGTATGACAGGCCCGTTTTTAAGGCCTGGAGGTCCCGCACTCACCAGAAAAGCCATCAAAGCATGCAGCCTCGCCACAGACTCCCGTGTCATCGACATCGGCTGTGGAATCGGCGGAAGTTTGAAGATACTGGAGAAAACAGCTTTTCAGAATGTCATTGGAATTGATTGTTCGGCCGTATTAGTCAAAAGAGCAGCCCGGAGACTCAAACAAACAACGGTAATTCATGGAAACGCTGAGGCAATCCCGTTAAGAACAGGCACGTTTGATGCGATCCTATGCGAATGTGTGTTGTCGGTTCTCAACGATAGATCATCGGCAATGTATGAGTTTGCCCGTGTTCTCAGAAACACCGGTACGTTAATCCTCAGTGACGTCTTTCTGAAGAAAGCTCTCAACGGAGAAAGAGGAACAAGGGAAGAGACATTAAACCATCTTCTCGTTAAAGATGAAATCGTGGAGCTCTTGTCTCTGGCAGGTTTTTCGCTCGTGTTCTGGGAGGAGTATGAAAGGGCGCTTAAAGAATTTGCGGCACGCGTGGTCCTGACCGGCGGGTCTCTTTCTGCCCTGTTGGGCTGTTCGAACACCCGCCCAGGTGGTAGGCTGCTTCCTCTCAGTTATTTCCTGCTCATAGCCAGGAAGAGCGCCGATGTGGCAACTGACAGACATAAGGGAGGTACTGATGAATGACACAATATTGCGTCTGGTGCAACTTAAGAAAAAGGGGTACTGCTGCAGTCAGATGATGATCATGCTGGCCCTCGAAAAACAGAACAGGACCAATCCTGAACTAATAAAGTCTGTAGGGGGCTTGTGTTTCGGTATATACGGAACGGGCGAAGTGTGTGGCGCTTTGTCAGGAGGCTCCTGTCTCATAGCATTGTACGCAGGCAAAGGAAGCGATGAAGAAGATGCGAGTGACCGATACATAAGCATGATAAGGGAGCTTTCTGACTGGTTCCATGGCATGACAGAAGAAGAGTTTGGCGGTGTAAGATGCGAGGATATCCTGCAGAGATTTCCCGATCGAAGTATGTGCGCGCAGATTGTTGCAGACACATATGAGAAATGTATGACTTTACTCGCCGCGAACACATTGGGTCCTCGGTTGGAACAATGAGTTTTCGGAAACCAGATGGCGTTCAAAATATGATCACGGGTATTGTCGTGAAAGATAAGTCGGCTGAGACTGAGAGTGTTTGTCCGGTTTGCCTGAAGAAGATCGCAGCAAAACGCATGTCCCGCAATGATGATGTCTTGCTGGTAAAGTCATGTGAAGACCACGGCACGTTCGAAACCGTCATATGGCGAGGCAAACCTTTAATGGAGGAATGGCAGCGCCCGAAAGCACCGGCACATGTACAAGTATTCTACAGAGATATTCAGCAGGGTTGTCCTTTCGATTGCGGTCTTTGCGAAGCTCACCAACAGATCCCCTGTTCGGTTCTATTGGAAGTGACCGACAGGTGTAATCTAAACTGTGCCGTATGTTTTGCTGACGCAAGATCTGCAAACATGTATGACCTGCCAATGGACAAGATACAGTGGCTTCTCGAGCACGCAATTGCCGCTGCCGGTCCGAGCAATCTTCAGATCTCGGGAGGAGAGCCTACTCTGCGCGACGACCTCCCCCGGATTGTCAGGATTGCGCGAGACGTTGGTTACTCCTTTATTCAGATCAATACCAACGGTCTTCGCCTTTCATCCGACAAAGATTATATAGGCCGCCTCGTGGATGCCGGTCTTTCATCTGTATTCCTTCAGTTTGACGGTGTGGATGACACTGTTTATGAGTTTTTGAGAGGAAAACCGCTCTTCGACACAAAACTCAATACTGTCGCAAATTGTGGAGCGCAAGGCCTGGGTGTCGTGCTGGTACCCACGCTTGTGAGAAACGTCAACACCGATTCGATCGGAGACATTGTTAGACTCGCATTACGCCTGGGGCCAACGGTTCGAGGCATCCATTTCCAGCCTGTAAGCTATTTTGGCCGCTTTCCCGGAGAAGCTAATGACAGACAACGCTTCACATTGCCTGAGCTTATGAGATCGCTCGAAGAACAGACCGGCGGGCTTCTCAAGGTGAGCGATTTCGTACCTCCCGGCTGTGAACATGCACACTGTTCTTTTCATTCGACATATATGAACTCAGCTAACGGGGAGTTGAGACCGCTGGGATTCGAAACGGAAGGGGGATGTTGCACTCTGGACTTCGACAGGGGCGGAGTAAAGCAAACCGTGGAAAACGTATCCCGGAAATGGGCGCTGCCCGGAAGGGGATCGGTTTTTCCTGTGCTCCCTACGGCGGAGGATTGCTGCAATCAATCACAAATGCATCCACCCTCTTATTCCCATCATGATTCCACCTACCCGGAGCCTGCGAAAGGCACGAGTGCGCACGCGTCACAGCGAGCGGCACAGGAGTACGGTCGCCCAAGCCACAAGGACTCAGTTGATTTGAAGAGAGTTGAAGAGGACCTTGATCTTGATTTTCTTCTTCGCAATGTGACAAACGGAAGCTTTACGGTATCAGCTATGGCATTTCAGGACGCTGACAATTTGGACCTGGAACGGCTCCGTGGCTGCTGCATATCCGTTATTGGACACGACGGAGCACTGATACCCTTTTGTGCCTACAATCTCACTGCCAGAGACGGACGCTCTCTCTATAGAAAGCGTAACGACGAGACGAAATGATCGATCGCACTCCTCTCGAATCCTGGATCAGAAGGAAAATTGGTGTTGGTGTTGGTGCGAGCGGCAGCAATCTCGTGAAAGCCCTTGAGAAATATCAAATTCAGAGAATAAACGAGACGATAGAATACGCACGTAGGAATACGGGCTTCTATCGCAGTCATCTTGCTGCCGTTGACACTTCCCTTAGCAGTCTGACCGATATAGCTTCCATTCCGTTTACTGAATCATCCGATATTTCCAAAAATCCCTTCGGTTTCCTTGCGGTCAATCAGAACGAAGTGGCACGGATTGTCACACTCCGCACATCAGGAAGTACGGGAGACGCTAAACGGCTGTTCTTTACAGAAGCTGATCTTCAACTGACAATAGATTTTTTTCATCACGGAATGTCAACTCTGGTAAATCCCGGAGAGAGGGTAGCAGTCCTCCTGCCCGGAGAAAAACCTGACAGCGTGGGAGACCTTCTGCGCAGGGGGCTACAGAGAATGGATGTTAACGTCCTCCCTTATGGTCCGGTTTCCGACCCTATCCATGCGGCACGTACGATCGGTGAATTCAGAGCCGATTGCCTTGTGGGCATTCCAACTCAGGTTCTCGCCATCGCCAGATCGGCGGCTGCTGCACGGGTGGAATGTGTAAGGAATATTCTATTGAGCACTGATTATGTGCCGAAAGCAATTGCAAGATTTCTGAATGAAAGATGGGGTTGCAGTGTTTTCAACCACTACGGTATGACTGAAATGGGATTGGGGGGTGGGGTTGATTGCCAGGCATTGAACGGATATCATCTCAGGGAGGCGGACCTGTACTTTGAAATAGTCGATCACTTCACAGGAAAACCTTCCGCCGATGGTGTTATCGGCGAGGTGGTATTTACTACTCTGACTCGACAGGGCATGCCCCTCATCCGATACAAAACAGGAGATATTGCCGCAATGATTCCGGAACGTTGTTTATGCGGTACGAGCCTCGGACGAATGGACTGGGTACAAGGCAGATGGGCCGGAGCTATTGAACTCGGCGACGGCATGTTGTTGCTGTCGGAACTCGATGAAGTACTCTTCAGTTTTCCCGGTTTGCTTGATTACAAAGCAACACTTTCGGGAAATCAGCTGTATTTTGACGTGTTCGCGGAGGACTACGCCGTTTCAGAAAAAACCATACTTGCCGGTATCATGGGCATCGGGCCCGTCGCTCAGGCGTGCGCAGGTGGAATAATCAGCAAACCCATCGTCAGGTTTTCATCGCAAGGCAGAAATTCAACAAACGGAGTATCGAAGCGAAAGATTAACAGAAAATAGCAGCTCACTTTCCTCACCGGCAGCTGAATGCGGGTAAAATATACGTTCACAGGCGCTGTCAGCGATCCAACGGGCTTTGTGAAATATTTCTTTATATTCTCTTGACACGGTCGGGCCAATTTGATAGGAATATTGTGACAAAAAAGGACACAAATGGTAATAATACAAACTAAAACTAACCGATTTACATTAACCTTTCCAGGAGACGTTCCGGACAGAAAAACAGAATATTTACAGTTCTTTAGATCAATTCAGGGTTCGAAATAGTGAACATACAGCAGCCAGTGAAATGGCCGCGCAGACACTTAGAGGAGTGACGTATGAGGTATGGAGAGACAGGATATAATTTAGAAATCGACTTGGCAAAAGGGAACATCGAAAGGGTCGAGACAGATCCAAAGATGATGGAGAACCACCTGGGTGGTCTGGGAACCAGTGTAAAAATACATTGGGACAGAGTGCCCCCGGAAGTCAAACCTTTTGATCCGGAAAACCTGTTTATTGTAAGTACCGGAGTTTTGAACGGTACACCGGCATTCAGCGCAAATCGTACCGTATGCACGTTTGTATCGCCTCAATCGAATTTATTGGCGTACCCGATGATGGGAGGCTTCTTCTCTGCAGAAATGAAATATGCCGGCTATGATAAATTCATTATTCGCAATAAATCGCCGAAATGGGTCTATTTGTGGGTAAAAAACGACCACGTTGAGCTACGCGATGCGTCCCATCTGGTGGGCAAAGGCGCACTCGAGACGCAGGACCTTATCAGGAAAGAACTAAACGAGCCTCGGGCACAGGTCATGGCCATCGGAATAGCGGGAGAAAACAGGGTCTTTACCGCTTCCATCGAACAATCAAGGTCTAGCGCCAGCCGGTTGGGCGGCGGGGCAGTAATGGGAGACAAAAGGATTAAAGCAATTGCCGTGCGCGGCACAAAAGATGTCAATCTCGCGGACGGCGAGGCGTTCATGAACGAAATGAAGGGCGTGATGGACTATATCAATTTCCGGAACGCCAATCCAATTCCAGACGTCATGACAATTCTCTCCGGCATCGGATCGCCCCAGGAAATGGTGCATACGGATGAAAAATGGCATACAGAAAATTTCGCATGGGGTAATGCCCGAATACGTAGAAAGGACTTCTGGACAAAAGAAAATGAAGAACATTGGACGAAGACTCAGCTCGCCAGGGTTGATCGTTTAATAAGCTGCTTCAACTGCCCGCAGCACTGCGGCGGATTGGTGTCGGCCTATGAGGGTGGCCCCAGATTCATGATGAAGTGTTTCGGAAAGCTCACGTATTGCATGGCCTCCTATGTGGACGACCTCGCATTCGGGTTCGATATACTCAAGCGTGCTACCGAATACGGCGTCGATTCATTCTCGACCCCCCAAATACTGGCCTTCGCCGTTGAACTCTACGAAGCCGGAATTCTCACTGACAAAGACTTTGCGGGCACCGATTCGTATCCCCCGTGCCCTTCCGATAAACAGGGAAGATTCATATGGCTGCTCGATAGGGTCGTCAGGCGTGAAGGCATAGGCAACATCCTCGCGGACGGTGTTTACTATGCTGCAAGGGCTATAGGTAATGGCGCGGAGGCATTTGATCATAATACGATCAAAAAACATGAGCAGCTTCCCCTTAAACTGGGAATGATGGACCCGCTTTATTATCTGATGTATTCCACGAATGAGAAGATAAGTATCACCCAGATCGAAGGACAGTGGCCGCAGACACCTTTCCCAACGATGGAGCAGAGAGAGGAGTTTGTCCGTGACTGGCCTCAGCTTCCCGATGATCATTTTAAACAGTACCTGTTGGATTGGGAACTTCGAGGAGAGAAGGCAAATCCATACTACCCGACCCCTGAAATAGCGTCCGAGATTGTAGACTGGATGGAGATGCTGCACAATATCGACGATGCCGTCGGCATATGTTGCGGTATGTCCGGGTTTTGTTTGAAGCCTCCATATCACATACATAATTATCCAAAAATACTCTCGGCTGCGACAGGAATGGATCTGGATGAACCCGGCTTAAAGAAGATCGTGAACAGGAGCAGAAACTTGCACAGGGCGTTCAACAACAGAAGGGGCATGACGAGAGCTGATGAAAAGCCGCCTCAAGACCATTGGAAGAAACGGTTCCCCGAGCTAGAAGAACAAATCCTGTCTGGGTATTATAAATTCAAGGGATGGAATCAGAATGGTATTCCTACAAGAGCAAAATTAGAGGAACTGGATCTGGGTTATGTTGCCGACGACTTAGAGAAGAGAGGTATATTGAAAGATGGCCAAGATTAAGAAGAAAATCAAAACGATCAAGATTGATGCAGATAAGTGCAACGGCTGTCGGGGATGTGAGATAGCCTGCTCTGCGTTTCATGCCAGTCCAAGAAACAGCAGCATTAACCCGGCACGGTCGCGTATTCAAATCCTCACTGACCGTCTTAACAATAAATGGCTTCCCGTTTTCGCCGGCGAGTACACTGCCGCCGAATGTATGGGCAGGGACAAGTACATCATTGACGGCAAGGAATACGAAGAGTGTGATTTCTGCAGGGCCTCATGCCCGTCACGGGATTTGTTCAAAGAACCTGATTCCGGCCTTCCCCTCAAATGCGACATGTGCGAGGATAACCCACCATTAGATAAGCCCAAGTGCGTAGAGTGGTGCCTTAATGACGTTCTAACTTACGAAGAACATGAGGAAGAAGTTGAGGAGGACGTAAAACAGGACGATGTTGAAGCCGGACTGGCATCGATGATCGGCAAGTACGGTATGGACAAAGTTGCTGACACAATAGCCCGTCTTTCCCAGTCAAAGACCAAAGAACAATAAGGTAGCTAACCTATAAGGATTGGATTATATAATGGAGACCTTACCCCTCGATCCCTTTAAAGTAGTTATAGACGGTTTAAAAGAAGCAGGCGGAGACGCATTCAAGTACTGTTATCAGTGCGGCAAGTGCGAGACGGTTTGTCCGT
>CAYYLU010000081.1:0-10802 GCA_964472475.1 uncultured Syntrophus sp.
GGTATCTCAATGTCCAGCAACGGCGGATATTGCTGGCAGCCGAAAATATCGCCATCTCCCGGACTTCCGCTGTAGCGGTCACGGTAAATCGTGAATTTGATCGCAAACGCCGGATCGAACTCAATGAAATCACTGATGCGATCCTCAGAAACGCCGTAGAGTTTAGCGACGGTTGTCTTTGTCAATGCTCCGCTCTTCTTTACTATATCGTAATTCTTCTGTTCCCTGAAGATAATATCAAACGTGATTTTATCTGTACCCGCATTCTTGCTCCGTATCGTTTTGGCCAGTTCCACCAGCTTTGTCGTTTTCATTTTTCACTCTCCTTATCCGATTGTCATTTCTTTAAATCTGACGAATTCCATCGGATCGTCAACCGGGATGACGTGGTTCATGGTCCAGGTGTAGGCGGGAGGCGCGGGGACTACGCCGTCGATGATGAAGGCCGCTGTACCGGCCGTTCCCTTCACCTCAGGGAGACGGGCGTAGAAAATCTGCCTGCAGCCGATCAGGGTTACCTCTTCCGCGATTTCCTTGGTTGGCGCTACTCCCTCTACGACTATACACAGTTCATGAGATGTAATCTCTTTAATGGGTTCAAGAGCCCCCATAACTCCATTTTTCCCGTAGATGTGATAGAAGAGTTCGTATTCCTTGCCGGCGAACCGTTCGTTTACCTGACTGCGAGCCCATTCGATAACTTTGTCGATGTTCTTAATCGTGTATGGATCGCGAACTCCCGCTATGCCGATGAACCTTTCTCCTAACTTCTTTGCACCTTCCAGTTTAACTTTTATCTTTCCCTGGATCGGGACAAAGACCTGCCCCGTAATGCGGGTAGTTTTCTCGTCCGTCTGTTCATACTTGCAGTTCGTCATATCAAGCATACCGCCAGCATAAAACTCATTGAACGGATTGGACCGTTCGTACATAGCGTGTCCCGCTACAGATGCGATGGTGCACCGTTGTAACGGATGCATGGCCGTGACCTTGACATCTTCATCGGTAATGGTCCCGATGACTGTCTCCTTAGCCATGTAAGGTTCCGCACAGAATGAAGCACATTCCAGTACCTTTCCGGCATAGTAGGCGTTATTTTCCGGAAAACCCTCGTGCAGCGCCGCGGCGGCAAAAATGGCCGCGTCGCTGCTTCTGCCACCAATGATCACATCAGCCCCCATTTGCAGGGCCTTTATGAACGGATGTACGCCGGTTACAGCAACGATGCGGTCGGTAGCCTCAAGCTCTTCCATGGTAAGATTCTTTCGTCCGTCAAGGCCTTCCACCACATCGCCTTTGGCCATTTTCTTTCTCACGTAATCCTTGTCCAGCTCGCAGTAAAAGCTGACAAGCTTAAACGGCGGCAGATTATGCTGTTTTGCCAGGTCCTTTATCATCCCAACATACATATCAACGCGACTATCGGTCCCGGTATCTCCGGAGGAGCCGATCATCATGGGCACGCCCTGTTTACGCGCTGCAAGCAGCATCAACTCCAGATCGTGTTTCTCCCACGCGTAAGGGCTTACGCTCGTATCGCTGCCCAGGGGCCCCGGACCGATATCGTCACTTCCCGAGTCACAGCAGTAGTAGTCAGGCTTGGTTTCCGCTCCAATCCGGAAACTCTCTTCTTTGGTCGGTGCGAAACCTAAATGTCCGTTCGGACACAGAATGCGTAATTGTTTCTTCTTCATTTTATCCTCCTTTCGCTAATTCCTGTGTTCATCTCCTTCTTCCGCCACTCTTAACACCGGCGCCTCACGCCGGAACGGGACCCTTTGTTTTTACTACCTTATTCGTTATCAATGCAGCAAGGACTACAATACAGCCCGCGATCGTCACCTGGATGCCTGGAAACAGCATCATTGCCCCGCCGGCAAAGAACAAAAACCGGAGCGGCCAGTTGAAGAGGCTGTCCTTCCATCCGAATAGCCCGTATGCCATAGAAATGGATCCCAGAAATCCGGTTGCTGCCGCAAAGGCTATATCCCCGGCCGTTCCCCTCGCGCACAGGGCAGGATGCAGCACCATGAAATAAGGCAGGCAGAAGGCAGTAGCCCCGAGTCTGCATGCATTGAAGCCTGTCTTAAGCCAGTCGCCCTTGGAAATACCGGCGGCAACGACAGCCGCTTCGCACGTAGGCGGAGTGATTGCACCCAGCACGCCCCAATAGATAAAAAAGAGATGGGCTGCTACCATATCAATGCCGAGCTTCATTAAAGCGGGGGAAAGTATGGAAACAGAAAGAAGATATGTTGGGACGACGGGCAGGGCAGTTCCCAACATAAGCGGCAGGATCGATGCGATCAGGAGAGAAATGTATATGTTTTCTGTGCCGACATCCATGATGAGACCGCTTAATTTCGGTGCCACGCCCGCGAGCCCGATAAGATTGACAAGCACGCTCATTGACACCAGGATGGGTACAAGACCGACGATATCGAGACCGCCGCGGCTGATTGCTCTTACAAGATCCACAAATAACTCTTTGAAACCACGGGTGCGGATATCCATAAGAAAATAGACTACTATTGCTGAGACGCTGGCATAGAAACCTGCTTGAAGCAGGGGCTTGCCTGCGTAGATCATGTACAGGAGAACGATTGTAGGGATCAGAAAACCGGCCATCTTCCTGAAGGTCAAGATAGTTCGCCACCGTGGAATCTCTTCTCTAGGCAGTCCCCTGAGTCCTTTGCGAACTGTCTGGAAGTGTACGCCGGCAAAGACTCCGGTATAATAGAGCAGGCACGGAATCAATGCAAAACCGATAATCTTGAGGTAAGACATGTTGAGGAATTCCGCCATCATGAACGCCGTGATACTCATGATAGGCGGGGTGATCCCGCCTCCAGTCGAAGAGATTGCCTCCACTGCTCCGGCGAAGTTAGAATCGTATCCCTGTTTCTTCATCATCGGTATTGTGTAATTTCCCGTTACCATCACATTAGCTACGGCGCTGCCTGAGATGCTCCCGAACATAGCGCTGGAAATGATCGCAGTCTTAGCAGGGCCACCGGTGAACCTCCCTGTCAGAGCCAACGCCAGCTCAATGAATGTCTTGCCCGCACCTGTAACGGAAAGCAGTGCACCGAAGATCACGAACATGGCAATGAAGGTTGCGGACATACCGGTTACCGAACCGTAGATGCCAAGAGGAGAAAAGTATATAGAATTGACCAGCAGTTCCCAGGACAGTCCTCTCATTTGCCACACACCGCCCAGATGCGGGGAGATATAGATGTAACCGAGCATGCAAATGAGCAATCCGGGAATGATCATCCCGATCGACCGGCGTGTCGCTTCGAGGATCATGACGAAGAGGAAGATTCCAAGTGCAAGATCCAGGTTTGTTGCACCTCCCGGGTTGTTGTAAATCTCCATTGTCTTCAGATACACGTTAATATTACTTGCAAGCACTCCCAGGACAATGATGATATCCCACCAGTAAAGCTTCTCTTTTTTCATTATTTTACGAAAAGGGTAGATCAGGAACGCGAGAGATATGCCTATGCCAACGTGGATCGCTCTCATTTGAAGATCGATAAGGTATACATATACGGGGACGATCAGTTGTATCAGTGCGAATAACAGTCCTCCCCAGAACAGAATTCTATGCTTAATGGAGCCTGTATTGGGACCTGCTTCCTGTTCCACGATGTTCACGCCCGCTTCCTGGTCCATTATGTTCACCCCTCTCTAAAAGAATTACTTTCCTTTGTATTCCGGGGGAATGAAGCGTTTCGGCACATTGATCCCCTTTTCTCTGGCATACCGGACAAGTCCTGCGTGGGCAGGGATTTCCGAGCCTTCCGGAACGTATTTAAAGAGGTCGGCTACGGGGTCCCAACCCTTTACCGCCGAGTAGGATTTAGCAACTTCATTAATCCCCTCCGCATATGCTTTAACGATTCTGTAGACTACATCTTCAGGAAGATCCTTTGAGGCCATCGCTCCCACTATAGGAGCCAATTCGTACATCGGCCCTGCGTCAGGTATCTCAACGATGGTCCCTTTTGGAGTCTCAATGAAAGGAATATACGGGAATGCTTTCGTAATCTTTTCAACATCACCCTTTGTGAACCCGATCGCAGTGATCGGTGTGGTCATATTGACTTCGATGAGAGAGGCATCGATTGCTTTGACCGGGCTGGTCTTCTGCAGGCCAACGATCTTATTTGATTGCATAGCCGCAATTGAGTCACCGAGTGCCCCCGGCATAAAGCTGATGTTGGCGTTGAGGACGTCATTAAACTTCATGATATATGCCGTGGAAGATGCCCCGGGGATACCGGGAGAGAACCTTTTGCCACGGAGGTCTGTAAAAGTCTTAACTCCGGCATCCTTGCGCGCGTAAATGCGATCGGCGGTAACATTGCGAATAAAAATAACCCGCACGTCTTTCCATGGCTGACCTTTAAATGAATCGATCCCGTTGTACATCTGCATAGCTGACGGAATATCGATTGACAGCGCGAAATCGAAAGCACCAGCCTTTAGTTTCCGCAGATTGTCAAGTGCCGCACCGCTTTCCACTACCGTTACGTTCAGACCTACATTCGCCTTATTGATAACGTTGGCCGTTGCAACACACCAGGCGTAGACGGCTGATGTGGAAGAAGTGCTCCCCATGTTCAGGTTGACTACTTTCTTTGCTTCAGCAGCATTTGACACTGATACAGACACGAACAACATCAGGACAACAGCAACTACT
Source organism: uncultured Syntrophus sp. (assembly GCA_964472475.1). Lineage (GTDB taxonomy): Bacteria > Desulfobacterota > Syntrophorhabdia > Syntrophorhabdales > Syntrophorhabdaceae > PNOF01. The sequence goes on from CAYYLU010000081.1 coordinate 4,712, forward strand.
AAGATACCGGATTTCTTCATAATGCCCTCCTGTTTTGTAATGAAAAAGCAAACCGCCACTCTGAAGAATGAATCTTCAGGGTGGCGGCCCGACCAACCTAATTGCCTCCGGGTATATGTCCATTCCCGGACCTCTTATTTGGTATCAGCTTCTCAAACAATCAATGGCGATTGTATGATCTATATCCTCCCTTGATAGTAGAGCGTATTTATTGTGTTGATTAGAAAAATCCCGGCTGGAACACCTCCTCAGATATTTGCCTGAACCATAATCTTTCGAAGGTCCGTCGATTGCAGAACCGTTTTAAATCTTCTAGGTTCAGTTATAGACATGGCAGAAATATTTGTCAAGGAAAATAGTCGTCCGTGTTACTGCAAGGCAATCATGTCACTCCTGCACCGCACAAAACGGATAACGGAAACATTTCATCAGGTGCGTAGTTTCTTGCCAATTTGCTTTTCGACGGAGGCAATCTTTTGTTCCAGTCTGCCGCTTTTCCCTTTTCTGACATCGAATTTAACGGTTGAGTAGATCCTGCCGCAGTCGGGCTCGAGTTCATTATATGCCGTATTGATAATCTCCAGCGCTTTTGCAAATGATTCTACCTCCACAACGGTGCCCATAGGGGTCAGCTTATACGCAACGCCGCTTTCATCGATCATCTTGATTATTCGACTGACATACGGGCTCACACTCTCGCCTTTATCCGTCGGAAACATCGCAAATTCAAACAGAACGGACATAATTACCTCCTCTTTAGAAGTGTAGACATTAATGGTATTCTATAGCATAACCTAATGTAGTGACGAAAATATTCGATAAAAAGTGCAGAAGCATGACTGCCGTATTAAAGAATAAAAGAAAGTTATTAGCTATTTTCCTGCCGATCGTTGCTGTTCTGTTGCTGTCAGGTTTATTGCTCGTCAGGTACGCAAACCGCATCATCAAGGCCGAACTCGAAAGAAGATTGGGTAAAGCATTCAGCGTAGAACGAATCGATCTTACACTCAGTCATGTTCAGGCATCCGGTGTTAAACTCAGAGATTCCTCCGCGAGAGAGATTGTACGCATTGAAAAACTGTCTTTGCGGGCTGATTTATTCGGAATACTGCGGAAGAAATATGTGATTTCTTCCGTTGAACTTGAAAAACCCTATTTTATGATTGAAAAGGACAGGAACGGGAAAATAACGGGGCCGGCCCTGCCTATTGAGAACAAGAAAAACAAAAACAGGAGTGAAAAGAGTCATCAGTCGCAGGAGACAACAACGCCTGTGGAAATTAGAAAAGTCACAATCAACGACGGTTTCGTTGACTATATCGATCGGAAGACATCTTCTCCAGTCACAATAAAATTGCGTGATATCCAATTTGATACAGAGAATGTCCATATTCCACTGACGGACGTTATCTCCACATACAGACTCAGTTGTACCACTGAAGGACGTTCTGAAAAGGGGAGAATAAAAAGTGAGGGAAAGATCAACGCCGGCAGGAAAGATGCCCATTATACACTTCAAGTACGCTCCTTTGATCTGACCAACGTAAAGCCGTACCTGCAGAAACACAGTTCGGCAAACTTGACGAAAGGATTGCTTGATGTCGATATTAGCGGCGGTATGGTGTCAAGCAGAATTGATGCCTCGGGAAATGCGGTGCTCAGAGATCTCCGTTTCGGAGGCGGTGGCAATCAATTCATGGGTATCCCCTTGTCACTGGTAATAAACGTGCTTGAAAAAAATGAGAACCAGATTCCGGTTGCTTTCAAGATTAAGGGGAATATCAATAATCCGCAATTCAGCCTTCAGGAACAGTTTATGACGTCAATGGCAATTGGCCTGGCTGAAAAGCTTGGTTTTTCAATCCAATCTTTGGGCGAGGCATTGCTGAGTACCAAAGACAGCGACCGCAAGGGACCGGTTGATATCTTGGAACTGGGCAAAGGGCTAAAGAATATATTCAAATAGAGCCGATGTTCGGGTTTATTTGAATATATTGCTATTCTACGTCTGTACTATTTTTGAAGGACTTCCCTGCTCTTCGAAATGCCCCAAAATGGCAGGATTCCGGTTGCATAAGGCTGTACATGCTAAAGTTAGAGACAACGCCAGGGAAGCCGGGCCGGCAAACTTGGAATAATCTGCATATATATCCGGTAATCTCCTGGAAAAAACTAAGGCGAACCGTGTGCCGTATTAACGAAGTACGGCCTTCAATCCACTTTAACACCTGGAAACTGCGTTGAGAAAGCCTTTTCGGCAGCTTCCATGGCTTTGCTACCCTCATCGATCTTTGTTTCACCCTCTTTTATTTTCTTAAGGCCTTCGGCAAGGTCGTTCTGTGCGCGTTCGACCTGCTTCTGCCCTTCAATCTTAAGTTCACGACCTTTTTCGACGTTCTTGTAGCCGGCATTCCACTGATTCCCAAGGCCGGTAGCATCCCTGCTCTGCATAATCATCTTGTCACCGAGACTGGGAGCTTTAGTGGCGCAACCACCGATCATCGATGCTGATAAAGCGAAAATTGCTGCTGTCAGACGTATGTTTTTCACGAGATATCTCCTTGCACTATTTTGCGGTATTCATCTTCAAGGTTCAAGTGTGCGAATCTTAATAATGCCGGTATGAATTACTTGCAGGAAAAATTGCTCACTCCCGGCCAGGGATGTCATTCCTCCTTTACGGAAGCGTTCGCTACTTTACCCCCAAATTCGATTGCCTGAACCAGTGCGTCCTCGCCCGGCTCCCATAGAGTTTTCAGACCGTCATTGACGAGCTCAAAGCCGGCTTTACTCAGAAGGTCATTCAAAATGCCCACGGATTCTCCGGACCAGCCATAACAGCCGAATGCTGCAGCCTTTTTATTCTTGAACTTGAGTCCGCTTATCATCTCTATAAGGGACGACATGGTCGAAAGAATCCCTCTGTTGATTGTTGGCGAACCCAACAAGATCATCCTGGATTTAAAAATCTCAGTCACCGCATCATTTATGTCACTTCGGGCAACATTGTACAGCTTGACGGTCACCTTGTCATTGTTCTGTTTAATGCCTTTTGCAATGTGTTCGGCAACTTTCCGGGTGCCGTCCCACATGGTATCGTAGAGGATCGTAATCTGATCTTCCCGGTAATCGGCTGCCCATTCCTGATATTTCTGTACGATCTGCAGAGGGTTATCGCGCCAGATTACTCCGTGGCTCGGACAAATCGTATTCAGGGGAAGATTCAAAGCTACGACTTCATTAATCTTTCTCGTTACCATCGGTGAAAAGGGAGTGAGGATGTTCGCATAGTACTTTACGGCTTCTTCAAAGAGCTCAGACCGTGATACGAGATCATTAAACATGTGCTCACTCGCGATATGCTGGCCGAACGCGTCATTGGAAAATAGAATCGCGTCGCCGGTAAGATATTCAAACATCGTGTCAGGCCAGTGGAGCATCGGCGCTTCAATAAAAACCAGTTCTCTTTGTCCCAGGTTGAGTCTATCACCTGTTTTGACGACCTTAAAATTCCAATCCTGATGATAATGCCCTTTGAGGGATTTGACGCCATTGGACGTGCAATAGACCGGCGTATCAGGTATGAGCCTCATCAGCTCCGGCAGCGCGCCTGAATGATCCGATTCCGCATGATTTGCAATAACGTAATCGATGTTCTTTAAATTGATTTCGTGCTGAAGATTACTTATGAATTCCTGCGCAAAGGGTTTCCAGACGGTATCTATCAATACGGTCTTTTCATCTTTGACCAGATATGAATTGTAGGATGTACCCCTGTGTGTGGAATATTCTTCTCCATGAAAACTGCGGATTTCCCAATCAATCTTACCAACCCAATGGACGTTTGGAGCTATTTCAACTTTCATGGTCAATCTCCTTTGCATTTATTCTACTATTATCCTGGACTCCTGTGAACAGGTAAATATTGATCATCTTTGAATGTTTTTCAAGCGGCTTTTTCTTCGTATCAATCCTCTTCCCGCACCCACTGTTCTGCCCTTTCCGGGAACGGGTCTCACCGGTTTCAAGGGGCGAGGGCAGCATTCGAACCGGCTGATCGACAAGGGTCATGCCCTGCGGATTGAATATTCCGGCACGTCTATAATGACGGCATGGAAAAAGCTGTCACTCTGGCCCGCGTTAACGCATATCGTATTACCGATACGGTCGACCACCTCATTCGTCATGTGGTGAGATTCATGAATGTGGCCATGTAAAGTCAAAGGAGGCGTATTTTCTTCGATAAAACATCGTATGGATCGGCTGCCGGCGTGCCTCCCGTTCCGCAGAACATCGAGGCTGGTCCAAAAAGGGGGAGAGTGCATTACATATATTGTACCCGCCGGATCCGAAAGACCCGCCAATACTTCGAGATCTTCGCTCATTGTAGCATGTGAGATAAACCATTCGCGGGCATCGACCGGGATAACGCCCGCTTCGGTGCTTCTGCCCGCCTGATATGAACCTGCGGGGACTGCTGAACGTTGCCCGTCCAGTCTTTCCCAGTCTTTTATCATGAATGAGGTTGGAGGAACGCAAGCGTATCCTGCTATCGAGAGTTCGTCTGTCAGTTGATGCTTCCGAAGATGGAGCGTTCCGGCAATTCCTGAAGCATCCATTTCTTCAAAGAGACACATGTTGACGGCAAAATCGTCGTTGCCCATCATGAGATAGATCTTCTTTTCAGGATTGTGTTCTCTAAAGTCTTCAAATAGCACCTGAAGATGATCGACGATGAATTGCTTCTGGATATTTACGAGAATGGAGAACGGCTGTCCTTTAGGCAGAAGATCGCCCCCCAGGACGATGCAATCAGCCTTTTCACTTACAGACAGGGAGAGAAGCCGCCGGTAATGATTGAGATTACCGTGGAGGTCGGCGCAGTAGAGCATCCTGACATGATTCAGTGGCTGTTTATAAGACGATTCCATCTTCGCTAGGACAGACGTCCTCCCGTTTGCGCAGCCTTTTTAGAAAGTTTCAGGGGCTGCGCAGGATCCGTAATGGCACCGATTTTGATTGCGTAAGAAGTCTTTCTTGCAATGTCCTCGTCCGTAACGATATGTACATCAAGGAGCCCATCCGACGCATAACCTGTCTTAAGGTAATTCATCTCAGCGAGGGCGGAACTCCAACCATTGAACCATTGGAGCATATCCTTTCGCTGCTCCTCAGTGCCGTCAAAATGCACGAGCAAATCAATGTCGCTTCCTGGGCCTGCCGTACCGCTGTTAGTGCTTCCGAACAGGTAGATGCCTTTGATACCGAAACGCGGCGGATCCACTTTAGCCGCGATACGCTCAGCCATATAGGAGCGCCAGCGCCAGAACTGCTCATCAATGTAAACTCCCCTGTCCATTGCCGCGCTATTGTTCGGAGCTGTCCCTGCGTGGGAAAACCGGTCATCGTGGGTACGAAGGCTGAAATAGCCCAGAGCCTCTTCCAGTTCCGCATTCATGGATACATTCAGTGACCTCCCTTCGGTCTCCTCAGTTACATCAATGACGCGTATAACGCCATCAAGCCGCCCAAAGTCGGGGAGAATCTTTGAAAAAACGCTTTTCGATCTTGTCAGGAAAACCTCATTGAACACTATGCCCTCTTCGTCAGGATACAGGGGAAGATATCGAATATTCGCCTCGACCAGATCTTGAAAGAAATGAGTACCGAACGAGAGTTCAGGAACGTAGTTCGACTTCCGTCGAGCAATCTCGATCAGTGCCGCTGTATTGTTAATATCGGCGTAGGTGACCTGCACCCCCATTTTTATGTCTCCACGGCTTCCCCACCTACCCGGACCCATGAGGATAAAACTTCGTTTCGGCAACATAACATTGAGCAGGCCGACGGCCTTTCCTACGTCTATCAGGTCCTCCTTCCGGTACAGGTCATCATAAGCTGCCGGATCAACATATACGATATACGATATATCCTGTATATTGCCATTCGATATATACCGTTTAGCAGAAAAGAGCACATCTTTATCAGGCACATCCTTGGGAATCGCCACCGGTCCGCCGTCTTCACGTGAACTCTGTGGACGACACTGCAAAAGATAGAAATCCTTTCCATCGGAGGCGAACTCGATATC
>CAYYLU010000082.1:0-6088 GCA_964472475.1 uncultured Syntrophus sp.
ATAGGCAGATCATCGGGATGTGCATATTTAACCGCCTGCTTCCAAAAAGCGATATCGCTATCGAAGCCGGAACGTATGGCTTGAATTATGTCTCTAGCAGTTTCCATGAGCATGAAGTCTTTCGTCAGTTGGTTCGCCAAATCGTCCGCATCTTTTTTGTATTGATGTAGCTCTGTTTTCTTTGATCGCGTTAGCCGGGTCGGTTTTTCTCCTCTCAAAGCTTTATTGCTGTTGACACGCTTTTCAAAAGATGATTCAAGCACATCTAACGTGTCTGCGAGTTTGGAGATTTCGCTCAGAAGATCAAGTTCTTCCGGCGAAGTTGTTTTTGCTATGGCTATTTTGATTGACTTTTTCATGAGCTAACACACGGCTGAGCCAGAGGCGGGGCGCCTTTTTCCGCCGATTGGCTCCAGCACCTTGTTAAAAGCTGTGTTCCATCTTATGCACGCTCTCGGTGGCCCTTCTCGTCTTAATCAAAAGAGAAAGGACCTGTGGTATTACTATTCCAGCGATAACTAACGACCATAATGCCTCAGCAAGACCGTATTGAATTACAGCCAAAGCAAATAGTATTGCAGGGTAACCGGCTACCGCGATAGTGAAGACGGGTGGCGCCGTGGCGGATTGACCGAGAAGCATGACGGAGACGAATGTTAGGGTGCCGAAAGCGATTAGGAATATCTCCGGTTTAAATAGCAGAGCCAAGCTGCTGGCAAGTGGCAGAATGAGGCCGACCGTGCGGCATGTTCGACGCGCACGGTGGGACATGGCTTTGTATCTTTCGATATCGTAGTCCACAAGAGGAAGGCTTAGGGCTGCACGGACGAGAACAACACCGCGAACCAATACGAACGCGGCAAATACGACGACAGTAATGCCTAACGCGGGGGCACGGGGTAGCAGAAGCTCAATAACGAAAATCAGGAGCATCAATGGAAGTGCAAATATAGCTGCCCGAGCCAATGCAACATCTTCTTCAGTTGGATACCAAAGACGTTTCATAATATTCTCTACCGTTTCCTTAATCTCTTAACTATTAACTATGTACCATTTCTCTTCTCACAAGCTTTGGTGTTGACAAGCAGAACTGCTTCCACACCAAGAACTGCCTTATTTACTGTAGTAATGGATTGATTTTTCCACACTCGTTCGGAGAATGCAAGGGAAAAGACGGCAATCACGTCAGAACTGTCAAAGTGAACTGAGCACAATAGCGGAAGTTCACCCGTCCGGGCGCTTCAGCGCCACAGCAATTGTAGTCTCCTACATTATTGTCCGTGGAATTCAGCAAGACAGATGAATTCCACGGGTGGAATGGACTGAGATTTGGAGATGGTCCATTGTGAACTGTAAGCTTAAATGGCCTTTGATCAAGTTCTTTTCAGGTCGAGGGGATTCTTGATGGATGATGAGGCGCGTGAGCCTTGGGCTGCGCAGGCGTACTTGGTTGTACGTCGAAGCAGAACAAGGTGGTGAGCAACGAAATCAGGCGCGAGAAGTCACTCGGCCCCCTTGCGTGAGCGTGCAATTCATGGAAAAGGATTTTTCCGTGAATTGCACGCTAATATTCGACGAACAACAACGAAATAAACCTGCGGGCCATTCTCGCCGACAGGCGCTTTACTGCATCATGTTTATTGAACTCCTCATAGTTCGGATTATCAACCCTGTACGGTTCCGTATCCCACAGTGTCCAACGTTTTACAAATTGTCCGTTCGTCTTATACAGCGCCAACTCCAGCCCGAGATTCACCGTCTTCTCCACGACTATCCCTGTTATATTACTCGAATACAATGGAGTGGCGATGCTGGTAATCGTCCCGTCAAGATACCCGTCCGCACCCTCTTTGTTCAGTGTGAAGAGGCCTGTTGACAGCAGTTCTTTCGAGAACGAGTCAGTAACATACTGTGATATGTGCGGCTCGAAAGTTTTGTTCTTGAAAATTGAGACCCGGATAGATTGGAGTTCCCCGTTGTAGATCCCCTTCTCGCGAACAAGCTGGTATCCGCATGAGGCAAGCATTAGCAAAACCATCGCCATCACAAGCATCTGTCTTGGAAGATATCTCCGGATAAAAATTTTAGTTCGCACGTCCGCTCCCTTCAGGCACACACGATATTTACAAGTTTGTTCGGGACCACTATAAATTTCCTGATCTGTTTTCCCTCTGTATATTTCGCCACCTTCTCAAGTTTCAACACCGTCTCTCTCAGAACAACTTCCTCTGTATCTCTGTCGAATTCAAATGTATCCCTCAGCTTCCCGTTCACCTGGATGGCAACCATGACTTTTTCTTCTTTGACGTATTCCGGATTATGCTGCGGCCAGTAGCTCCCTAGCTGTGACGCATCTTTCCCGATTGTCACCCATATTTCATTTGCAATGTGCGGCACAAAGGGGAAAAGCAGAACAAGAATGTTTTCGAATACTCCGCGCAGAAACGTCCGGGATGCTTCATTGGGTCTTTCCTTCTCGACGTACTTATACGTGGCGTTGACCAGTTCCATTACACTCGCAATTGCCGTATTCAGATGGAACCTGTCGATATCTTCGGTTACCTTTCGAATTGTTTTGTGGAGCTTCTGTGTAAGTTGCTTTCCGTCATCATCGCTCATATCCGCGAGAGACATGGAATCCGCTGACCCAATATTCCCTATGCCATCCGTACGCTCAAGAATGAGTCGCCAAACGCGTTGAAGAAAACGAAAACTGCCTTCGACTCCTTTGTCATTCCAGTCAAGGTCTTTCTCGGGTGGTGACGCAAAGAGGCAGAAGAGCCGCGCAGTGTCCGCACCGTACTTCTCTATCAGGTAATCGGGATCGACAACATTACCTTTCGATTTGCTCATCTTCGATCCGTCCTTGATTACCATACCCTGCGTGAGCAGATTTGTGAAAGGTTCACGGCTACCCACAAGTCCCAGCTCGTTCAGCACACGGGTAAAGAAGCGCGAGTAAAGCAGGTGGAGCACCGCATGTTCTATGCCTCCGATATATTGATCAACAGGTGCCCAGTAGTCTACGCGTTTCCTGTCGAGCGGGGCATGATCGTAGTCCGGGCATGTGAACTTGAGAAAATACCACGAGGATTCTACAAACGTATCCATCGTGTCCGTCTCGCGACGGGCGGGCCCTCTGCAGTCCGGACACTTCACTTCATAAAATTCCTTACTATCTGCCAGTGGCGATCTTCCAACCACTTTTACCTGAAGATCCGTCGGCAGTAGCACCGGCAGGTCTTCATATGGCACCGGAACGGTCCCACATTTATCGCAATAGATAATCGGGATGGGGTTGCCCCAATATCGCTGACGCGATATACCCCAATCTTTCAGTCTGTAGTTTATTGTCCTTCTGCCGATACCTTTCTCTTCCAGATAATCGATAATCTTCAGGATTGCTTCACGGTTCTTCATACCGTTAAATCCGTCGGAATCCACAAGCACACCGTCATCGACATATGCTTCTGTCATAGCCGCCGGATCGAGCGTCTTTCCTTCCGGAACGATCGTGACCATGATGGGTAGTTTGTACTCTTTTGCAAATTCAAAGTCTCTCTGGTCATGCGCGGGGACAGCCATAATTGCACCGGTACCGTATTCCATCAAGACAAAATTTCCGAGAAAGATCGGCACTTTTACATTGTTGAGCGGGTTCACAGCGTACCTGCCGGTGAAGACCCCTTCTTTGCTCAGACTCATTTCGGCCCTGAAACTCTTGTCCTGCTTGGCAACCTTTTCCACAAACGCCTTTACTTCCGCTTCCTGCGGAGTTCCTTTAGCAAATTCGAGTGCACGGGGATGATCGGGCGCAAGCACCATGAACGTTACCCCCCAGAGGGTATCGGGCCGGGTTGTAAAGATTGTCATTGTTGTGCCGTCTTCAACCTTGAAATCGACTTCAACCCCGTAGCTCTTTCCTATCCAGTTTTTCTGCATGTTGGTGACCTTGTCAGGCCAGCCGGGAAGTTTATCGCAGTATTCATTTAGTTCATCGGCATATTTGGTGATAGCAAAGAACCATTGCACAAGCTCTTTCTGCTCCACCTGCTCACCACACCGCCAGCACGCACCGTCTTCAACCTGCTCGTTAGCCAGCACGGTCTGGCATTTAACACAATAATTGACAGGCGAATTTTTCCTGTAGACAAGACCTTTCTCGTACATCTTGAGGAATATCCACTGTTCCCATTTGTAGTAATCAACATCGCAGGTCGCCAGTTCACGTCGCCAGTCATAACCAAAACCGAGACGCTTCAACTGTTTCCGCATATATGCAATATTGTCGTAAGTCCATGTCGCGGGCGCGAGTCCCCGCTCGATAGCAGCGTTTTCAGCAGGCATACCAAAGGCATCCCAGCCCATCGGGTGCAATACGTTTAAACCACGCATCCTCTTATATCGTGCCACGACATCGCCGATAGAATAATTCCGCACGTGGCCCATGTGGATTCTTCCGGATGGGTATGGAAACATTTCAAGAAGATAATATTTCTGTTTCTCCGGATCTTCCTCGACCTGGAAAACCCCTTTTTCCTCCCAGATCTTCTGCCACTTTTCCTCAATGTTATGCGGTTCGTACGCGTTCATCTATTTTCTCCGGAAATGAAGTTTCTAACTAAAGAGTGGACAGCCTGTCGAGGCGAACACAACCGTTGTCTCGCAGCCACCCCGTCAATGTCACGTGGCTACCCTGAGCCCCGGCTCGCGAGGTTTGTTCGAGCAAATCCGACAGACTGCTCAGCTACAAAGTCTCATTAAGTCTACCGCTTTCGGGCGGTATTTTACACCACAAATTTATCTCTGGACTATTTAGAACCCAAGGAGCTCGGAAAAGGCTCTCTGGGTTCCGTATTTTCCTTTTCGCTACTTCTTCTGCAACGCCCTGATTCTTAGCCTCAATGCGTTCAACTTAATAAATCCGCCTGCGTCCTTCTGGTCGTAAACAGTGTCCTTGTCGAAGGTGGCAAAATCTTTCAAATAGAGTGAATTATCGGATTTTCTTCCCGCGACCGTGCAACTGCCTTTGTATAGCTTCACCCGGGCAGTACCTGAAACATTGGACTGCATTTCGTCGGTGAGCGCCATGATGGCCTTCATCTCAGGTGAATACCAGAAACCGTAGTAGATCAATTCGGATATTCTCGGTATCAGTGAGTCTCTCAGGTGCATTACCTCACGGTCCATTGTGAGCGTTTCCACCGCACGGTGAGCCGTATGCAGGATTGTACATCCGGGCGTCTCGTACACACCGCGGGATTTCATGCCGACGAAACGGTTTTCCACAATGTCAACCCTGCCGACCCCGTGTTTTCCGCCAATTGTATTCAAGTATTCTACAAGCTTGTAAGCCTGCATCTTCTTTCCATTGACTTTTACCGGCACTCCCTTTTCAAATGTAATTTCAACGTATTCAGGTTTATTAGGCGCCTTCTCAGGAGACTGGGTGGTAAGAAACATATCTTCTTTCGGCTCTGCCCAGGGGTCTTCCAGTATTCCACCCTCGTAGCTTATGTGCATGAGGTTTCTGTCCATGCTGTACGGTTTTGCCTTGCTCACCGGTACAGGGATGCCGTGTTTCCTGGCGTAGTCCATCAGATCGTCTCTGGAAGCAAAGTCCCATTCTCTCCAGGGCGCGATTATTTTGATATTCGGTTGAAGCGCATAATAGGTGAGCTCAAATCTCACCTGGTCATTGCCTTTACCGGTCGAGCCATGGCAGACGGCATCCGCTTTTTCCTTGCGGGCGATTTCAATCTGTCGTTTCGCGATGAGCGGACGGGCTATTGAGGTGCCCATCAGGTAATTGCCTTCGTAAATCGCATTCGCTTTGATAGCGAAAAATATGAAATCGCGCGCAAACTCTTCCCGCAAGTCATCGATGTAGATCTTTGACGCGCCGGTCTTGAGTGCCTTTTCTTTCAGCCCTTTCAACTCCTCGGCCTGTCCAACATCCGCGGCAAACGCGATTACTTCGCAGCCATATGTATCAAGAAGCCATTTTACGATGATAGACGTATCAAGTCCTCCTGAATATGCAAGCACCACTTTCCTAACCTGTTTTGATTTGTTCATCACAACCTCC
>CAYYLU010000082.1:6188-10636 GCA_964472475.1 uncultured Syntrophus sp.
TGGAGCCTGTTTTCGGCCTGGCTGAATATTACGTCTTTGTGGCACTCGAATACTTCATCAGTAATCTCGAGTCCACGATGCGCGGGAAGGCAGTGCATAACGATAGCATCCTTATTCGCGTTGCGTAATAGTTTATCATCAATTCTGTAGAGCGCGAAAGCCTTTTTTCTCTTCTTTTCTTCGCTCTCCTGTCCCATGCTCACCCATACATCGGTGTAAATGACATCTGCGCCTTTCACGGCTTCAAAGGGGTCGGGCGAATAAGAAAAGCTTTTCAGAGATAGGGCTCTTTTGAACAGTTCTTTGTCCGGCTCATAGCCCTTTGGTGCGGCAAGTGAAAACCTGAACCTCAGGAGGATAGCAGCTTCAATCCAGGAGTTCGCGACATTGTTTCCATCACCGATGAAGGCGATTTTCATTTTTCGAAAATCTCCCTTAAACTCCTTAATTGTCTGCAAATCAGCAAGGATCTGGCATGGGTGGTACAGATCCGTCAAACCGTTGATAACAGGAACCCCGGCTGACATGGCAAGTTCATCCACGACATCCTGTGAAAATGTGCGTATCATGATGGCATCAACATATCTTTCCAGGACCCTCGCGGTGTCTCTAGCGGGCTCACCCCGGCCGATCTGTGTTTCGCCCGCATTCAGAATGATGCCTTTTCCACCCAGTTCATCTATTCCGACCTCGAAAGATACACGCGTCCTTGTGGACGCCTTTTCGAAGATCATCGCGAGTTTCTTTCCGGCAAGTGGCCTATGCTCCTTCCCTGCCTGCCGCATTTTTTTCAATTTTTCTGCCCTTTCAAGCAGATGACGACACTCTTTTTCGCTTAGATCAAGGAATTTTGTAAAATCTCTCTTCACATCTTCACCCTCTCAAATATTCTTCCGGCAATTTCCAAAAACATATCGATCTGCTCTTTCCCGATGATCAAAGGCGGAATAAGGCGCAGTGTTGTTCCCTTCGTACAATTCAGGATTACGCCTTCTTTCAAGAACTCCTGTACAAGATTATCTCCGTTTACCGAAACCTCGACACCCCAGAGCAGGCCCAGGCCACGTATGTCCTTTATGAAAGCAAATTTCTCTTGAAGGGCAATAAGTCCGTTCTGCAGGTACTTTCCGACATCGGCACATTTCTTCACGACATCTTCTTCTATGAAGGTGTCAATGGTAGCTACGACGGCGGATGAAGCAAGCGGATTCCCGCCGAACGTCGACGCGTGTGTTCCGGGTTCAAAGGCTGACATGACAGCGTCTTTAGCAATCATTGCGCCAACAGGAAATCCATTTCCCAGCGCTTTTGCAAGGCTCATGATGTCCGGTTCGATTCCGTACTGCTCATAGGCAAAGAAAGTTCCCGTTCTCCCCACACCCGTCTGCACTTCATCGAGTATGAGCAGTATATCTTTGCTCGTTGTGATCTCACGCAACTTCTTTATGTAGGAAGGATCGGCAACGTTCATGCCCCCTTCCGATTGGATAAGCTCAATAATAACCGCACATGTTTTCGCGTCAATCTGTTTTTCCAAAACTTCCAGGTCATTGAAGGGCACGTGCACAAACCCGGGCTGAAGCGGCGCAAAACCAACATGGAATTTAGGCTGCCCGGTTGCCGATATGGTTGCCATGGTCCTGCCGTGGAATGAATTTTCCATGGCAATAATTGTAGACCGACCTTCACCGAATTTTTTCCACGAGTATCGTCGTGCGAGTTTAATGGCGGCCTCATTCGCTTCAGCACCGCTGTTGCAGAAAAATACCTTATCACCAAAAGACTGCTCGACAAGCATTTTGGCTGCCTTTATTTGAGGCTCCATGTAGAACAGGTTGGAAACGTGGAACAGTTTCTTCGCCTGCTCTGAAACCGCGGTCACAACTGCCGGATGCGCGTGACCAAGGCTGCACACTGCTATACCCGAAAGAAAATCGAGATATCTGCGGCCGTTTAAATCCCAGAGCCAGCACCCTTCTCCGCGTGTTATGACAACTGGAAATCTTGTGTATGTGTTGGCAATGTATTTTTTTGCCTTTCCAATCATTTCATCTTGCATTATTCGTCTCCCTTTATTTCTGTTCCAACACCCGAGTCCGTGAAAATTTCGAGCAGTAACGCATGGGGGACCCTGCCATCTATAACATGTGTCTCGCGAACACCGCCATTCAAGGCATTCACGCAGCATGCCACTTTGGGTATCATGCCACCCGTGACCGTCTTCTCCTGTATCAGCTTTTCGATCTCGCTCTTCTTCAGGGTTGATATGAGCTGCCCTTCTTTATCTATTACACCCTGCACATCTGTAAGCAGAATGAATTTCTCTGCCGAAAGCGCCTGCGCAATACTGCCGGCAGCCGTGTCGGCATTTATGTTGTACGATTTTCCGCCATCTCCGTCTGCTATTGGCGCTATTACCGGGATGTAGCCGTGTTTACTTATGTCCTTAATGATTGCAGCGTTTACGTCCGTAATGTCGCCAACGAGCCCAACTTCAGTATTCTCGACCTGCCTGGCCTTCAACAGCCTTCCATCTTTTCCGGAAAGCCCTATCGCATTTCCGCCCATGTCATTTATGTTTTTTACTATCTCTTTGTTGACCATGCCTGCGAGAACCATTTCTACTATTTCAAGAGTCTTTTCGTCCGTCACCCTCAGTCCGTCCACAAAACGGGTGGGTATCTGAAGATCCTTCAACAGTCTGCCAATCATCGGCCCTCCACCGTGGACGACAACCGGATTAATACCGACATACTTCAACAAAGATACGTCTCTTGCAAACTCCTTTTTAAGGCTCGTCTCTTCCATTGCCGCGCCGCCATACTTAATGACAAAAGTTGAGCCGGCAAATTTCTTTATGTACGGTAATGCCTCAAGCAATGTTCCAATCTTCTCACTCATTATCTTATCCTTCCGGCCCAGTGTTTAGCGCCTGGTGTTTAGTGTTTTGTGTTGTAACACCCGTCTCCAATTCCTCTCTTTCTCCGAACTCACCTGCCCCCGCAAGGGGGGGGGGTACTAACAACTCCGAACGCCTCTTTTTGAAGGCGTGTTTAGTAATTAGTGTCTGTCTCAGAGTATGTATCTGCTCAAATCCTCCTTCTCGAGGAATTCTCCAAGCTTCTCTCTCACATATTCGCGGGTGATGACCATCTTCTGTCCCCTGGAATCGGGCGCTGAAAACGAGAGATCTTCAAGCAACTTTTCCATAACGGTGTACAGACGTCTTGCGCCAATATTCTCAGTCATTTCGTTGATGCGCTGCGCAATATCCGTTATCTCTTCTATCGCAGAGCGTTCAAAATCCAGATTGACATCTTCAGTCTCTATAAGGGCTTTATACTGTTTGACGAGCGCGTTTTCGGGCTCTGTAATGATTCTGAAGAAGTCGTCTTTTGTCAGAGCATCGAGTTCCACGCGAATTGGAAACCGTCCCTGCAACTCCGGTATCAGATCAGCCGGCTTGGACATGTGGAAAGCACCTGCGGCTATAAACAAGATATGGTCAGTCTTCACCATTCCGTGTTTTGTAGTGACGGTCGTTCCCTCGACAATCGGCAGTATATCTCGTTGAACCCCCTCTCTTGAAACATCCGGGCCGTGGCCATGGTCACGACTCGCTATCTTGTCTATCTCATCAAGAAAGATGATTCCGGTCTGCTCTACGCGCTCAATTGCCTCAGCCGTAACTTTGTCCATGTCAATGAGTTTTCTGGATTCCTCTTGTATCAGGTGTTCGTATGCGTCTTTGACTTTCATTTTTCTTCGTTTCGTCTTCTTTGGCATAATATTGCCGAACATGTCGCGAATCTGCATATCCATTTCTTCCATACCCTGCGCCGAGAAGATCTCAATCATCGGCATGGCTGCATCCGGGACTTCGACAGACACCACCCTGTCATTCAGTTCACCGGTTTTAAACCGTGAACGCATCTTCTCCCGTGAGAGGTCGATTGTTTCTTCATCTTCGACGGTGGTTGTCACTTTTTTCGCTGGCAGAAGAATGTCTAAAATTCTTTCTTCCGCAAGACCCTCGGCCTTTTCCTTCACCTGCTCCTGTTCTTCCCTTTTTACCATATTAATGGCAAGCTGGGTCAGATCACGGATCATAGATTCAACATCTCGCCCAACGTAGCCGACTTCAGTAAATTTCGTCGCCTCTATTTTCAGGAAAGGGGCACCGGCAAGCTTTGCCAGTCTCCTGGCTATCTCTGTCTTACCAACTCCGGTAGGTCCTATCATGATGATGTTTTTTGGAGCAATTTCGTCACGCAGGTCTTTCGGCACCTGCTGACGCCGCCACCTGTTTCTCAGTGCTATAGAGACCGCCTTCTTGGCTTTTTGCTGACCAATGATGAACCGGTCAAGCTCTTCCATGATTTGCCTGGGTGTTAAAGTCTTTCTATCCATTACAATTCCTCAACAACGATTTTATCGTTGGTATAGAT
>CAYYLU010000083.1:0-2839 GCA_964472475.1 uncultured Syntrophus sp.
TGCATGGGAATCGAACCCACCCACCGGCTCGTCACCGGAACACTGGTTTTGAAGACCAGGAGGCCCACCAGGACCCCGGCACTTCCGTGAGGGATAATCTATTATGTACGAATATTATTGTCAATGTGCAAGTGAGAGGTTAACGAGGGAACGGCAATGGTCCCGGAAGTTGTTGACCGAGACAAAGAACTCTCGCATCATAATTACCCAGAAATACCGGCCTTTGTCGGTCAATGACAGCATACTGCCCTGCTTCGTGAGGCCACCTGCCAGCAGAAAAAAGCAGACTTCCGGGAAAAGACGACGAAACGCTGAAACACCGTGTTTTTCCGATAATTCATTCAGGTCAAGGTTCAATCCGAATAGCTTCATGAGAAAATCATACAGCAGTTTTTCTTTAACGTTGCAGTCTCGCCGTGCAACAATTGGAAAATTTCCGCGTTCTATTTGTTCTATATAGTCACGTATGTCAAATGTATTGGCGTATATGCTGCCACCCAGGTAACCGATCGAGCCGCTCCCAAGCCCCGCATATTCATCATAATTGACCACGTATTCATCTATCATGGTACTGTTCTTCGAAAAACACCATGCGGTGCTCGCGTGGTAGTCTTTGTCCAAAGCCTTCAGAATCATGGTATAGAGTTCATTGCCCCTATCATAATCAACCGTACCCAATTTCCTGCCCATGATTTTCTGTGTCGCCGAAGAGACCATCAGAGGATAATAGGTCACCTGGTCCGCTTTCAACGACAACAATATGGAGAGATCATCTTCAAGCATCCGACGCGTTTGTGTTGGAAAATTAAAAATCATATCGACATTCAATGTGTCGAAATAGCCATTGAGAGACCGCAGCCTGTCCCGTATCTCATCACCGCTTCCGTACTTGTGGTAACGTTCATTCGCTTTCAGGAGTTCGTCATTGAATGTCTGGACGCCTACGGAAAGGCGATGTACGCCGGTCTCCTTCAGGATGCTCATGTTTTGATTCGTGAGATGGTTCGGGTTTGTTTCAACAGAGATTTCTCGCACATCGTATGTCTTCCGGACCAGTTGAATCGTATCAGACAACTCATCCATAAGGACGGTCGGTGTACCTCCGCCCACGTAGAGCGCCTTGAAATCATAGCCGCGATCCCTGTACATGGCTATTTCTTTTCTCAGCGCTCTGAAATAAGCCCTTGCAAGGTCTTCTTTGAAAACGATCCTGTGGAATGAGCAGTACGGACACAGTTCTTCGCAGAACGGGATATGCAAATACAGCAGCAGAGGAACGCCCGCTGTGGGTTGAGGCAATGCGAACGAAACACCGGGTGCGAAGGTAAGGTATTCGGCGTTCTTTCTTCTGGCCACACTGCCGATAAATTTCTCAATTAGCATATCATTTGCTCTCTGTTCGAAGGAGAAGATGTTAAGGTGCAATGCGTTAAAAATCAAGAATTTTGTTGCAACTGACAGCACCCACATTCGCCGGTTGCCCGATACGGCGAGAGTCTTGAGAACGCGAAAAACATTGACTCATGCGTCAAACCCATATAAAACATGATATCTATTCAAAATGTGAGGTGCAATGAAATTTCTGAATCCCGCAATCTGCTTCGTCTGCTGCGTTTTTCTGCTTGCATTGCAATGCCCGTCACAGGAGACAAGTTCAGCCCGGAGCGTTGTCTCTGCTGTTGAATCGCAGGATAAACCGGTAGACACCCGGGCAACAGCAGAGCAGGCTCAACAGTCTGTGCTGAGGGTGAGGACCAAGGAAAAAGTTGATTTTGCCGGGATGGTAGTCTCTGTCGATCCGGAATCCGGGGTCATTTCTGTGCATAGTCAGAGCAAGACCATCTCCTTCGATATGTCAAAATCAATCCTTATCGGATATCGTGACGTGAGTGAAATACGAAAGGGAGATAAGATTTCTGTCGGATATACAGCATACGGATTACAGATCCGCAGGGGTTCCTTTGCGATAACGCAACGCGATGCCGCCCCATTGCCTCAGCAGAAGCCTGAGCAACGGGTCGCGGCGGCACCAAAGACAAGGTTCGGGGCTCCAATCCGTATGGTGAGCAGTACAAACAATAAGAGCTTTTCAGGTATTGACAACGACAAGGATGGAAAACTCAGTCCTATCGAATTGTGCGTTCTCAAGCCTGATCTGACATTGGAAGCGTTCAGGCAATTCGACAGCAACGGAGATGGTTTTCTGAGCCAACAGGAATTCAGGTCAGCGAGATTGAGGCGGTGAGTCGCAGTAGACCCAGGGGGTAGGGTGCAAAAAAGGCGGGGTGTGGGGTGTAGGTTGTGAGAGACGCGGTCAGAGGCGTGTCTGGTGCCTGGTAGCCATTCATCTTGTAGTTGCGTATTTCGTAGTTACTTATTTGGTAGTTGTGATTTGGAATTTGGGATTTCCTCATTATTGGCCAAAGTGTTTCTGATAGGTTCTTTCAAGGGATGATTCTATTTCCTTTCTGAATTTCTCGTACCTTCTCATGAATGCTTTCCCTTCGGCAGTCATGTGAGAGCCTCCTCCGGACACACCACCAACCTGACGGTCTAGAAAGCTTATTCCAAGCTTTTCCTCAACAACTTGCAGCATGAGCCAGGCCTTGCGATAGGAAATTCCCAAATCCATGGAGGCCTGATGGAGGGACTTAGTTTTCTCGATCTGTGTCAACAGCCGGTATGGGCCTTCACCAAATGCTTTCCCATTGTTGTCGATCCAGACCTTGTATGCAATCTTCATTTCGCCCCCTTTGAAGGAATGACTCAATTATATTGGATTATACAGGCTTGTTCAAGACATAGTGTCATGCCCGTATAACGTCCCCGGAGATAGAGT
>CAYYLU010000083.1:2939-10380 GCA_964472475.1 uncultured Syntrophus sp.
AACTTCATTAACGAAGATGTTCCCTACGGAGACTTGACAACACATCTGCTCGGTATCGCCGGGAAACCGGGACGCATCGTCTTTACTGCCCGTGAGGAGACCACTCTCTGTTGTACTGAGGAAGCCTCCCGTGTTTTCGACAAGTTCGGCGCTAAGACCAGCATTATGTTGCCCAGCGGGACCGCCATATCGGCTGGAACTGACTTTTTAGAAGTTATTGGACCGGCTCACGCTTTGCACTCCGGATGGAAGGCGGCACTTAACCTCCTCGAATATGCATCAGGAGTCGCCAGCCGGACTGCACGGATCGTCAAGGCAGCCCGGTCGGTTAATCCCGGAATATCGATCGTAACAACCCGAAAATCTTTTCCGGGTACAAAGAAGATCGTCATCAAGGCCATACTCGCAGGCGGAGCGCTCCCGCATAGACTGGGACTTTCAGAAACCATCCTCGTTTTCAAACAGCATACGGTCTTCTTCGGCGGACTCGATGAATTCCTGAAGTCAATCCCGGATTTGAAAGATAAGGCAAAAGAGACAATGATAACAGTGGAAGCTGACACCCCCGAAGAGGCGTTGCGCATCGCCAATGCAGGGGTTGACATTGTTCAAATAGATAAAGCTCAGCCGCGCGAATTATCTCTTCTTGTAAAGGAAATCCAATCGAAAGACTTGCGTGTGAAGATATCCGCGGCGGGAGGCATCAACGAATCGAATATCGTTCAGTACGCTGCAACCGGAGTAGATATCATCGTTCTGTCTTTCATATATTTCGGCAAGCCGTCGGATATCGCCGTACGCATTACACCCGCTTAATTCCCATATATCGGAGGACGCATGATCAGGTTAATTGTCGTTCTTGTCATACTCGTAGTCTTCAGCATTCCCGCCTCTGCGGGTGAAGTGACACTTTCCGCAGGCGTCGGGCTGAAAGATATAATCAACGACATCAGCAATGCGTTTGTGCAGAAAAACCCTGCCGTAAAGATATTAAAAAATTATGCCGCTTCGGGAGTGTTGGCCAAACAGCTCGACAGCGGAGCGCAAATGGATATCGTGTTTGTAGCAAATGTGGAGTGGATGGACTACCTGAAGGAGAAAAGACACGTAGATGTGAGTACTATTACCCCATTTGCATACAACACGTTAGTCTTTGTCGGAAAGGGCCCGCGGCGTGCAACAACGCTCGAAGGCGTAGTCAAACTCGACAGGATTGCAATCGGGAGCCCGAAAAGTGTACCTGCGGGTGAATATGCCGTTGAGGCATTCAAAAAAGCGGGTATCGATAAGCAACTTGAGACCAAGCTGGTCATGGCCCGCGATGTTCGTGAATGTCTTTTGTACGCCGAACGCGGAGAGGCAGACGGGGCCTTTGTCTACAAAACCGATGCGCTTCTCTCAAGGGAAGTTGCCGTTTGGTTCACAGTTCAGCAGAAATATTACTCACAGGTTGTTTTCCTCACCGCGTTCACCGTTTCCGGGATGAGGAATGAGGACGCTGCCGGTTTCTTTTCGTTTCTGCGTTCCGCTGAGGCAAAGGCTCTCCTGCTGAAATACGGATTTGAAGTCCGATGAAATTGCTGAATAGATCTTATACGAAGGAGGATTTATATATGAAGGTTCTGCTTAACAGTCTCATGGTCATTCTGGTTTTCTGTATGGTGTCTCTCGCGCCCGCACACGCTGCCGACGTCAATGTATCTGCCGCTGCCAGCATGAAGGATGTCCTTACTGAATTGACAGACACTTTTGCAAGGAACAATCCGGGCAATAAGTTCGTAAACAACTTCGGGGCATCAGGCGCTGTAGCTAAACAGATAGAAAACGGCGCACCGGCCGACCTGTTCTTTTCAGCAAATCTGGAATGGATGGACTATCTCAAAGATAAGAAGTTGATGGACGACAAGAGCATCCGCACGCTGGCTTATAATGTACTCGTGTTCGTCGGGAAGCCCGATCCGAAGGTAAAAGCAATTCAGGATGTAACCGGACTTGAGAGAGTTGCAATCGGGAGCCCGAAGAGCGTGCCTGCCGGCGAGTATGCTGTTGCCGCCTTCAAGAAGGCCGGTATCGATAAGCAGCTGGAAAACAAGCTTGTCATGGCCAAGGACGTACGTGAGTGTTTGCTCTATGCAGACCGGGGTGAGGTGTCAGGAGCTTTCGTCTACAAAACTGATGTGGATCAAGCAGCGAAAAATGTTAAAATACTGTTCACCGTTGCCCAGGACCTTTACCCCAGGGTCACGTATCCCATGGGCCTTACGCTCGCGGGGAGCAGGAAACCGCAAGCGGTGGCGTTTTACGGATTTCTGCTGTCACCGGAAGCGGAAAGGATTTTGACGAAGTACGGTTTTGTGACCAGGTAGGTGTATGTCGATATTTGGAAATTCGGATTATCTTGCAATTTTCCTGTCGGTAAAGATAGCGGTCGTCGCAACTATGCTGTCTTTACCGTTCGGGTTTGCAGTTGCCTACATAATGACATTCAAGAAATTCAGGGGAAGGTTTATACTCGATGTGCTCATAAACCTTCCCCTGACACTGCCTCCCGTTGTGATTGGCTATCTTCTCTTGTTGCTGCTCGGTCAGAACGGAATACTTGGAAAGTGGATCTTGCAGCCCCTGGGAATACGATTAATCTTCACATGGAAGGCTGCGGTCATAGCAACGGCTGTAGTCGGGTTCCCTCTCATGGTGAGATCAATCAGAACCGGGATGGAAGCCATTGATGAGAGGCTCGTGCAGGCTTCACGCACATTAGGCGCAGGATGGGTCGATACTGTGCTTACGGTTGTCCTGCCTCTTTCCATCCGCGGACTCATTGCAGGTTCAATTTTGATGTTCGCGCGGGGTCTTGGGGAGTTCGGCGCCACTATCATTGTGGCGGGCAATATTCCCGGTGTTACGCAGACAATTCCTCTGGCGATTTACGAGTATGTCAGTTCACCGAAGGGTGACGTGATGGCCATGTCGCTCTGTCTGGTTTCGATCACTATATCGGTCGTTGTGCTGCTTTTCCACGAGTGGCTCGGACGGCGCATGATCAGGGCAGAATAGATGGAGCTCACAGTTAGAATCAGGAAACAGTTTGGTACCTTCCATTTGGACGCAGATTTTCAGATTCAGGGGAACAAGATCGGGGTTTTTGGGCCATCAGGAGGGGGGAAGTCAACACTGGTAAGCCTCATAGCCGGACTGCGGCATCCTGATGAGGGGGTTATCGTTTTGGACGGCGAGCCGTTGTTTGACAGCAGCCGCCGCGTTCACATACCTGTCGAGCATCGCCGCATCGGTATGGTCTTCCAGAAGGCACATCTTTTTCCGCATCTGAGTGTCAGGAACAATCTGCTTTACGGTTTTAAACGCTGCGAGGCGAGAGACAGGCAAATTACATTCGATTCCGTTGTCGAAGTTATGCAGATAAAACATCTCCTCAGCCGGGGTATCAAACACCTCTCCGGAGGAGAGAAACAGAGAGTTGCCATTGGAAGGGCGGTTCTTTCCAACCCCAGGCTTCTCCTGATGGATGAACCCCTCTCCGCGGTGGACGAGAGCCTCAAATTCCAGATCATGACGTATCTGAAGGATACCTGTGATGTTTTCAAGGTCCCGTACCTGTTTATTTCTCATGCATTACTCGAAATGAGGGTCATGACCGACAATGTGCTCACTATGGAAAGTGGATTTGTGACAGGGCAGACCACGGCAGAAAACCTTGCCCGCAATATTGTGAGCGAAGATCAAGCCCGATATGTTAACCTTCTGCGGCTCACTGCTCCCAGACCCGTACATGATATTTACGCGTATCGCTGGGGAGATCAGGAATTGTTCATCTCTACCGGCAGTCTCCTGGATGAAACACTCTTTGAGGTGTCCTCAACAGACATTATTCTCTTTAAACGCCACCCTGAGGCGGTGAGTGCACGAAACCTGTTAAGGGCCGAAGTGGCTGCAATATTTGATAGAGGGGCTCTCATCGGAGTGGAACTGAAATGCGGCAGCGAGACACTGGTAGCCGAAATTACGAAGAGAGCGCTTCATGAGCTTCAGATAAAACAGCGCTCTGAGGTGTATGCCGCAATCAAAGCTGTGGCTTTTCGAAAACTTGGTTAGACATCGTCGATGTTGATCCGGATGTCTGTGTTCCTCAAGCCAAGCCGGAAAAGCGTCTCATTTGCTTTCCATCTTTTATCTATGAAAATCCAATTTGCAGACCTCGAAAAAATGTCTTGACAAGCGTTATTCCCAATGGTATATAACAGTATATCAAGTATCAGAAATTTGTAGACTTCTCTCCTTTCTTTAACATTTTCCACCTTCCTTTTTTTACGACCGCCTGCACAGGAACAGGCGGTCGTGTTTAAAAAGCACATCATTAAGATTCGCTCGTACGCTGTGCGCATTACCTCACAACGCCTAATCACGAGATGATATTGTTTGGATGAAACCCCGGGTTTCGACAGGATGAATACAGAGAAAATAGATTACAAGAGAGAGCCTGATCACCGACCGGTGTCGTCTTTCGTCTGTCAGCAGCCCGGTTCGCCGGGATGCCCGCAACAGTCGCTGAACGTCACAATCTTTTTCATGTTGTTGCGAAAGACGAGCCACACCTTTCGCCACAGGGGCATCTCAACATGGAGATTCGTGAGGAATGCCCTTCCGCTGGGACGCCGGTGATGATGGTCATGATTATGGTTGTTCATAGTCTACCTCACGCAAAGATAATATCACGGTATCGCGGTAGTACTACTCTTTGTCACCGATAAGCGGCAATACCTTATCAATTCTGAAATAGACAAGAAACCTCTTCTTGTCCTTGTCTCCATCGGGAACAACATAGGACTTTCTCCAGCGGATCTTATCAATCGCCTCTTTATCGGTTGTCTCTCGTATCTTTGTGAGATACAGCCTTTTCCCGACGAACTTTTCTCCCGGAGATTCCACGAAAACGTAAGCTGCATGGGGATTCGACTGAAGGTTCTCATGCGTGAGTCTGTCGGTCATTATGTAAGCGACAGTCGTCTCATCGATGAAGTGTGGCCGCGAATAGACAGCCGCGTCAACTATTCCGTTTGCGTCAGCGGTAGCAAGCACACCGCGACCCGTGGTCTTTTCGAAATATTCATTCAAATTCATAGTGCACCTCCCCTGTTATTGTAGATACATTTACACTAGCTATATGTAAGCTGCATTATATATAATAATTACTCGGAAGTACAAAGCGCAAGAGAGGAGCCCTTATGTGGAATTGGAAGCCCGTCTATGAGGATGAAGAATATGCCCTTTTCTGCGATCTGGATCAGATTGTGGATACAGTCGGCGATGGAGAAGGCATGTTTGGTTCAACAGAGTGCTATATGCCGATCCCGGAACGGTTCGGTGTCTGGACTACGCTCTTTCTAAAAACTGGTCAGATCAGGAAGGATTACCTGGAAAATAGAAAAGCGGGCCGACTTTCAACCACCGGGTATAACCGATATCGCTACACACTGTGTCTGGTCGAATTCGACTCATCGGCGCACAAATACCGTGCGATCCCCGCAGCCGATTACAACAGCAACGATGAACAGATCGGTGATTCTTCGCTTCTTGACGGCAACCCGCCGGTCGCCGGCCTCAGCGATGATTGGGCAAGCCTCAAATCGAAAAATGCGCCGCCTATGATACGTGCTTTATTCAAAATCTTCAATCAACAGTAATCTTGATATCTATGATTTTACTGCCTTTTTAGCATGTCTGGTGCACAAAACTGTTGAAAAAGCCCTCTAAACCGTGGTATTTATTATTCTGGACTGAGTAATTGCATTTCTGACGATCGACAGAAATTTCCGGGGCAAATTAATTCAGCAAAAAAATTTGAGGTGCGTATATGGACTTTGGAAGTTTCGGATATTTCAATTTTACATGGTCTTTTATTTCTTCTTTCTTGATGATCGTGCTCATCGATCTCGTCCTTGCAGGTGACAACGCCGTCGTTATTGCCATGGCGGTCCGGAACCTCTCCCGGAAGCAGCGCAAAGTAGGCATTCTGTTGGGAGCAGGCGGCGCTGTTATTCTGCGAGTAATGCTCACAATCATTGTCGCCCAGTTACTCCATATTAAGGGTCTGAAGCTCTGCGGAGGCGTTCTCATCTTCTGGATTGCACTGAAGCTCTTTATAGAAGGTGCCCCCGAGGAAGGGGGACGCAAAGAAGCCAAGACAATCTGGCAGGCCATGATTACCATCATAATAGCAGACATCGTCATGAGCCTTGATAATATGCTTGCCGTTGCAGGCGCGTCTCACGGCAATAACTTTCTTATCTTGTTCGGACTTGTACTGAGCATCCCGTTTGTCGTATTCACGAGCAACCTGTTATCCATGCTCATGGACAAATTCCCCATTATCGTGTATCTCGGGGCAATGGTGCTCGGTAAAGTTGCCGGTGAAATGATCATTACCGATCCGTATGTCCAGTCTTTTCTGCATACGGGTAAGGTCACCCAGTATATCGTAGAAGCCTTAGGCGCTATTGCAGTGGTTCTGGTGGGGAAGTTGTGGATGAAGATGAGAACGAGCAAAGCGGATGAAATTGAGAGTGCAGTAGAACCGGCTAAGATCGCTCACCCGCAGACTAAGGATACGGAGGCGTAAATGGCTATACTAACCATCTCAAGACAATATGGAAGCCTTGACAGGGAAAATTCCCAGGACATGGCACGCGTGTGGCACTATGAATATGTAGACCGGAGAAAGATAATCTTTGAGGATATGGCAGCCCTGGGTGCAGACTGGGAGAAATTCGGACGTGAATTCGACGAGCATTATCCGAACGTATGGGAGCGGTTCGACCGCTCATTTAAAGGATTCGTCACGCTGGGTCAGAGTATTATCCTGAACTACGCCTTGAAAGACAACGTTATGATCATCGGAAGGGGCGGGAATTTCCTCCTGAGGGAAGTCCCCTATTCTCTGAACGTACGAATAATTGCTCCCCTGGAACAGAGGGTTGAAGCAATCATGAAGAAGGAGGGGCTCAGCGGAAGCGCTGCTGAATTACTCATCAAGAAAGTAGATAAGGAGATGGCTCGCCTCGTGAACCTCATCTACGGCAAAAACATCGACGACCCATCGGTATATGACCTCTTTTTCGATGCAGGCGTCCTGCCAATACACGATATCATGGCGGCCATCAGAGCCGCGCTTCTCGAAAAGGACAAGCTCAAGACCGATGAAGCAGTTCAGGCCCTTGAAATGAAGGCGTTGGCAAAGAAGGTGCAGGCAGCCGTTATGATAGACCCTAAACTGTTTGTGCCCATTTTAAATGTAATACCGGGTACGGACCGCCTCGTTGTCACCGGCGTTGTCCACAGCCCCGAGGAGCGCAGCAAGGTGGAAGCGATCGTCAAACAGACAGCCAGAACAGTCCCGGTAGAATTCTCGTTACACTACAGGTAA
>CAYYLU010000084.1:0-3802 GCA_964472475.1 uncultured Syntrophus sp.
AGGGAGAAACCCTCCAAACGCCGAAGGACGCGTGACGAAAGAACGGCTCATAGCTCTAAGCTCATAGCTGAAAGCAAAAGAGGAGTAAAAGAAGAAGCTGATAGTTGTGCGCTGAAAGCGGGTCAGGGGAACGGGTGTGGGGTGTCAGGGAAATGAAGCAGTACGGAGTTGTGAGTTCTCCCCTTTCGGGGACAGGTGAGTTCGGAGTCGGGGGAAGAAAACGAAGAAACGGAGATAGACCGAAAGGCGATCCCCCTGCATCTAATTACGGGGACAGGTGACGATCGCTGCGCTTGGACGAAGGACACTCGCTGTCTAGCGGTACACGCCCCTTGGGTGATCTCTCAGGAGCGTCACTTGCTGTCGCGTAGAGACCTTGAAATACCACAGGCGCCGTCATACCTGCGGAGGCAGGTATCCAGTGCTTCTTTGTCACCAAGCGTTGTCTCGACAGACCAGAGTCTTCCTGGACGCCGGATCAGGTCCGGCGTGACAAAACAGTGAATCGGTTTTTATGGGCTTAAAAGGTAAGTTACTCAGAAGGTTTTTTGGCAGATTGTAATTTCTTTGGAATTTGGAATTTGAGATTTGTGTCTTGACTTACCTTTAACCTTGTAACTGCTGTTGATCGGTAAATAAAAAAGGGGACCTTGGAGGTCCCCTTTTTTTGATTTGTTATCTCTTAGTACATACCGTCCATACCGCCCATTCCGCCCGGAGGCATCATAGGCATCTGAGCCTTGTCTTTTGGTTTTTCGGCAATCATACAATCCGTTGTAAGGAGCAGGGAAGCTACTGATGCAGCATTCTGCAGAGCTGTTCTTGCAACTTTCGTAGGATCAATGATACCGGCTTTGGTCATATCCTCTACAAATTCTTCTTTGCCAGCATCAAAACCAAAGTTGCCTTTGCCGTTCTTCACCTTCTCAATGATGATTGAGCCATCGTGACCGGCGTTCGTGGCGATCCAGCGCAGCGGATCTTCGAGCGCTTTCTTTACGATATTAACGCCGAATTGCTGTCCGCCTTCAAGTTTCATTGCATCGAGTTTCGGGATACATCTTACAAACGCAACGCCTCCGCCAGGAATAATGCCTTCTTCGACGGCAGCTTTTGTTGCGTTCAGAGCGTCTTCAACTCTGGCCTTCTTTTCCTTCATCTCTGATTCTGTTGCGGCACCGACGTTGATTACTGCAACGCCGCCGACCAGTTTTGCAAGCCTTTCCTGAAGTTTTTCCCTGTCATAATCCGATGTGGTCTCTTCAATCTGGGCTCTGATCTGTTTTACGCGGGCTTCGATTTCTTTCTTATCGCCTGCGCCGTCAACGATAGTAGTATTGTCTTTATCGATCGAAATTCTCTTGGCGGAACCAAGATCGTTCAGTGATATGGTTTCGAGTTTGATTCCGAGTTCTTCGGAGATCATCTGACCGCCCGTAAGGATTGCGATATCTTCGAGCATGGCTTTTCTTCTGTCGCCGAATCCAGGTGCTTTCACGGCAGCAATCTTAAGGGTGCCCCTTAGCTTGTTGACGACAAGTGTAGCGAGAGCCTCGCCTTCTACGTCCTCAGCTATAATGAGGAGAGTTCTTCCCATCTTCGCCACCTGCTCAAGTATAGGAAGAAGGTCTTTCATGTTGCTGATTTTCTTCTCGTTAATGAGGATGAGCGGTTCTTCAAGGGAAGCTTCCATCTTTTCCGGATTGGTTACAAAATACGGAGAAATGTAGCCCTTATCGAACTGCATTCCTTCGACGATCTCAAGGCTTGTCTCCATGCTCTTTGCTTCTTCAACTGTGATTACGCCTTCTTTTCCGACCTTTGCCATTGCATCTGCAATTATATTGCCGATCGCATCGTCGTTGTTTGCGGATATCGTGCCGACTTGAGCAATTTCTTTCTGGTCTTTTGTCGGTTTTGAGAGTTTCTTCAACTCATCAATAATAACCTCAACGGACTTGTCGATTCCTCTTTTGAGCTCCATTGGGTTGTGACCGGCTGCAACCAGCTTTGCTCCTTCACGGTAGATGGACTGAGCAAGTACTGTTGCTGTCGTTGTGCCATCCCCGGCAACATCACTCGTCTTGCTTGCAACTTCTTTTATGAGCTGAGCGCCCATATTCTCGAACTTATCTTCGAGCTCAACTTCTTTTGCCACTGTAACGCCGTCCTTTGTTACGGTTGGTGAGCCAAAGGACTTATCAAGGATTACATTGCGTCCCTTTGGTCCAAGAGTTACCCTGACGGCATCCGCAAGAGTATTTACGCCTTTAAGCAGCGCCTCCCGCGCATTCTGATCGTATCTAATTTCTTTAGCCATTGTGATGCCTCCTTTTAGTCTTCAACGATGCCGAGAACATCATCTTCTCTGAGAATCAGATGCTCCTCGCCGTCAATTTTAATCTCGGTTCCCGAATACTTGCCAAAGAGTATTTTGTCGCCGGCTTTAACGCTAAGTTTGATCTTCTGACCGTTCTCAAGGGTCTTGCCGTCGCCAACAGCGATTACCATACCTTCCTGCGGTTTCTCTTTCGCCGCGTCAGGAATGATAATACCTCCCTTTGTCTTTTCCTCCTCCTGGAGTCTCTTGATAAGAATTCTGTCCTGCAATGGTTTTACCTTCATTGTATCACGCTCCTTCCATAAAATTTATGAGTTAGCAATAACGAATTTTTGTTGCTAAAGTTAATATAAGGATGTTAAGCGGTTCTTGTCAACATCTTCGGGTCAGATTTTTAATAATAAATCTAACCCATATTTGTAATGTCTTGAAAAACGGTCGTTTTCCTGTTTATTAAGAGATTTATCTGATAGTATCGCGGCGAATACTGCATCCTTTTCTACATTAATCTGAAAGTCATCTTTTGCCTGTACGGCGAGCCTGTCAACCATTGAATGAAGTACTACATCAGTGTCAGCTTTACAGTTCCACAATTTCCACCATTGATCATAGGTGTTTTTAATCTTCTTCCGGCTTTCACCGTAATAACCGGTGAAGGTGGGAAGCCATTCATCAATTCGCTCCCTGGACTTGAAAAACACATCTTCTACAAACGGATATCGTTCAATGGCATCCATTTCCACCCGTATTTTTTTAATAAATCCCTGAATAACATCCTCACCGCCGTGTTTTTTTACATAGATCTTTTTTTTGAGGGTATTCCACACCTCCATCACGGGGTAGATTTCCATGTTCTTTTCTGAATAGTTGATTGTCTCTATATTCTGTATGACATGTTTCCTGGTGTGCGGAACACCATACAGGAGAAGTCCGGTCAGGTCCGAGACAACGTGGAAAAGAAGAGATCGGTTTTTTGGTCTTTGCATCGGGAACATAAAACAGATAAATTCATTTAATTCCAGGGCTTCGACCAGATGATCTTTGTTCGGTTTACTCCGCATGTACTTCAGAGCGTCCAGCGCAAGTGACAAGGTGGCCATTGAAGCAAGGTTTTTCGTATCCCCCGTCATGTGCCAAACATCGAGTATATGTCTACGCGGAAGCATCATTACCTTCAAGAGCGTGTTTTGTGTTTAGTGTATGGTGTTTGGTGTGTCCCCGTTTCGCCGGTTCTCTGTGTTCTTCATAAATCCCATATCTCAACTTCCAAATTCCAAAGAAATCCCAATTTACGAGACTCCTAAACGCCATGTGTCCTTCGTCCGGGCACAGCGATCGTTACCTGTCCCCGTAATTAGATGTAAAGGGATCGTCTTTCGGTCTATCTCCGTTTCTCCCTTTCGCCGGTTCACGATCTTTAGAGCCTTCCCTTCTCGCTCAAGAATGAGCTGCTTGACATAG
>CAYYLU010000084.1:3902-10376 GCA_964472475.1 uncultured Syntrophus sp.
TGACATAGTCTGTAGCGGCTTCCCCTTTCGCCTTTAACCTTTTACCTTTTACCTTTTGCCTTATACCTTGAACCGCTATCCTGCATTCAAAGTCCTTCCTTCCTCAAGTCTTCCACAATCGCTTTCTGTTTATCGGTGAGCTTCTTGGGTATATCTACCTGTACTTCGACATACTGGTCTGCACCGGAATCGGGCACCCCCAGTCCTTTGAGGCGGATCTTTCTTGCGCCTGCCGGTATGTTGACTCTTTTCGGTCCGCCTATCGAAGGCACCTCTGTTGTGGTTCCCAGAAGTGCTTCACTGATTTTTATCTCCTTGGTGACGATGAGGTCATTGCCGTCTCTTCTGAAAACAGGGTGGTCGCCCACTTTAACTATAATATAGAGATCACCCTTTCGGCCGGTGCGTGGATCAGCGTTGCCTTTACCCTGCAGTTTGAGTTTCTTTCCGGAAGTAATCCCTTTCGGTATCTTCACGTTTACTTCTTCGGCCCCCTGATTGGTTGCAAAAGATATCCTTTTTTCACTGCCCTTGATCGCGTCCATAAATGGAATTTCAAGCTCGTAGTTGAGGTCGAGGTCTCTCGGGGAGCGCTGCTCTCTCGTAATATAATCGCCGAAATCATAATTCTGATGTGTCTGCTGTCTGCCTCCCGGTCGTCCCGCTCGTCCCCGTTGCCCTCCAAAGATCACGCTGAAGATATCATTCCCGCCCATCCCGAGATCCTTGAAGAGATCGCCGACATTAAATCCACTGAAAATATCTTCCTGAGAATACCTCTGTTGGAATCCCCCCATACCGTAAGTGTCGTATTGTTTCTTCTTCTCGGGATCACTCAGAACCGCGTAGGCCTCGTTTATCTGCTTAAATTTCTCTTCTGCTTCCTTGTTACCCGGGTTTCTGTCGGGGTGATATTTTAGTGCGAGCTTCCGATATGCCTTTTTCATTTCATCTTCTGTGGCTGTCTTTGATACCCCCAGAAGTTCATAATAATCCTGTTTGGCTGCCATTATTCACCACCTGTAAGTGTAACGTATGTACCTTCCGTCTCTTTTGTATCTTCTGCGACAGCGGCGCATTTGATCTTCATGATGTGTATTACCGGACGTTCGTTACGAAACTCCGAAATAGTCTCATAATTTCCCATGCCTTTTGCAATGACAACCGCATCGCTTTGCCATAATGACTTCATTGTGTCGCTCATTTCGTTTCTGTTTATACCTACTTCGCTGTTACCGATCGATACAAACCGCTCAAATACCTTATCAAGACCAAAACGGTTGACGTCAAGCATGCTCAGATCATTCTGAACGGGTTCACTCCGTACGGCATAGTGCACTCTTCTCCCGCCATTCTCAAGAAGACGAATGAGTGGCACGTCAAAAATGAAGTCACCTGTGTTATCACCGATCATGAGAACGTCTTTCTTATTAATATAAATCGCTTTTTTGATTTTATCCAGTTTTCCTGAGAACTGAAAGTCTTCCGCGTTATAACTGTTGTTCACAAAAAAGTCCATCGAATTGCCCATCGCAGACAATTTGATTGCACCCTCCAATGTTGCCGGAAAACGGTTGCATACACCGCCAAATCCTTCCAGCGCCTGGTTGAACTCGTTTCGCTTGATGTCTTTATAAGGATCCCCAACATCCGTCTCGCGTCTGATATGTTTAAGCAGGGTATTGGATATGAGTGTAGGGGTTGCGTCGGCGGTCCAGAGTGTATCGATGATATTGAAACAGCGAGCCAGGAGTTCTTTATCTCCAGAGGACAGTGCGGTCGTCTTTTCCGCCAGGCCCCGCAAACATGATCGACAACAATCCCGCACTTTCATTTCGAATTATAGGATATACACTGACTGTTCGCAAATCTACTGATTGACCGGTATCTGCCTGAAAAAAAATTACCTCAGAGCCTTTCCACTTTTTTGTCATTCCGGGCTCGAGCCGCCTGTCCCGGCAAGTTGTTGAGCCGGGGAAATCCCAAATGCTTTTTAGCAAACAATCCATAGGTCCTCACCTGGCAATGAAAAACCACAAACAGTGGAGTGCCCCGGTTCGTACAATTCATAATCTGACAGTAAGGTCGGCATGAGGCCATTTCTCCTCAATTCGTTGATTCAAGAGATGTGAAAGGTTCTTCCGGGAATCAGGCTTAAGGTGTTCCAAATAATGTTGAACGAGTTGTGAATGTTCTTCCCGGGAAAGTGTCGGGGTATGGCGAACGAACTTTTCAAGATCCCGCGCCATGGCATTTTCAGGTTGCAGTATTCGTTTCATCTGCTCAAGGTCTATCAGACGGATATCGAACGAATCTGTGCCTTCGAGCTTGACGAGAATGTGTTTCCCATTGAGATGCCGGTGCTGACGCCCGTGATCGTGCATCAGCCAAACCATATCGGCAATACGATTTAGTATGGCGGTTCTCAGGTCATGGTTGAGAGAGTGATCTTCGAAGAGTGTGTCCAGGTCCGTGTATCCGGTCAGGGCCGTTGTAACAAGTACGGATTGGAAATCGTGATTCAGGCGCCTGAATCCGTAGTAGATGAGTTGTGCGGTGGGAACGCCGATTTGCTCCATATACCTGATACTGCGAAACTCACGGTAGAAAGTTGGCATGCCCCTGAACGGGTGTAATAGGGATTTGTAGTTGTGGTTTTCCTGTCGCTTGACAAATATGGATATGACATCACTTGTTCCCGGGTCCGTTATTGTGTGAAAGGAAGCGCCGCTCCAGCCTTCGCGTCTGCGGTTTGGATCTTCCACCCAGCTGTAGGGCAGCTCCCAAAAACGCGGGAACGCATCGAAACCTGTCCGCGACAGCAGTTCACTATATGATGGCGCAATGTATGCTTTCACGTTTCAAATTCCACGGCCATGAATGTACAGTTCCCCCGTTGCACTGTCAAGTTTATTGTTGGGCTGCTATTCGATGTGTGATCTGGCTGTTGAGAGGGCGAGCTCTTTATCTTTTGTGATGAGATTCCATTCCGCCTCTGACGAATGAATACGGGCATGCTTATCTTGTCCTCTGCTGTAGTACCAGTGCCCATAGCGCTCAACGGTTGAGAAAGGATGGTTACCGGTGCAGAAGATTCCACATGGCCGTATTTCTTTAAAGTAAAGAGTCTCCGAGGGCGCCTCATCGTATGTTAGTCCCTCAGGTAGCCTGATATGCGACACGTCCATACCTTCTCCAGCCTTCGCGTCAAGCCAATCCGAAATTGTCACTTTTTCTTCTTCCATAAGAGCCCTCTCTGTCCAAAGAACTGCAAACACCTTGAGTGTTCAATCCGAATATACGTCACCATTGTTTTTTGCGCCTGATCGTAGTGCGAGTCCTTCACAGCCTGCTCTTTGATACCCGCTCTTTTAACTAAATCCGGCAGCCCCGGGCTTTGCCGGGGGACCCCCAAAGGTTTGAAACAACGAGATCCTGTGGAAGGCAATTCTAGTTCCATTCTCCGTCTGTTTGGGGTTGCGGAATCGTCTGGCTCATGAGCATGGCGATGTATTTGTTAAACCCATCGGGCTCGTTTTCCAGCCTCCGTATTTCAGGCAAAAGCCTGCTCATGACCTCTTCATTGTTTACGATGTCCAGTGGATAGTTCATGAATGATGAACGCCTGATGAATGAATATACTTTCTTCTGTTCCGGTGTGAGCGCAAGATACTTGTCCATTTCTGTGAGCATAGCTCCCTTGCTCTCGTCGAGATATCCGTCAACCTGCATAAGAAGGTTTGGCCCGTAGTCGCCACACGAAAAATAGCTATGCATTTCATTCAGTTCAGATACGAGCGATCGTATCTCTCTCACGATCTCTTCGTCTGTCATGGGCACGATAATGCCGTCCTCCACGAGCTTCTGCATGGGCGATTTAGGGTGTAGAGCAAATGTCCGCACACGTATGAAATCCGGACGCACGGAGTTCAGGACTCGCGCGGTTTCACGGGCATGTTCCTCACTCAACGTCCGTCCTGCAACACCGGGCATGATATACTCTGAAAGGGAAATACCTGCCTCCACTACTTTTGTCCCGGCTTCTATTATGTCCGCAGGGGTAATGCCCTTCTTGATCAGCCTCAGCACTTTTTCGGAACCGCTTTCCATTCCTGCGTGTATACGGGTGAGGCCCGCCTCTCTTAATTGCCTAAATTCATCTACTGACTTTCTCTTGAGGGTGGTAGAACGCGCGTATGTGGTTATTCTCTCGATGTTAGGAAAACTGGATCTCAGGTATCTGATGATTTCCAGTATGTCATCGGTTTTGAGCACGAGACTGTCGGCATCCTGCAGGAAGACGGATCGTACTGCTTTCGCGTGGTCCGCGTATTCTCTTGCCATGCTGTCAATGTCTTTCTTAACCTCTTCTACGGTGCGGCGTGAGAACTTCACACCTTTGTAGGCAGGACAAAACAAACACTGGTTCCATGGACAGTTTCTTGTCACCCTTAAAAGCAGGCTCTGTGCCTCACTCGGTGGCCTGATTACTCCCTGTTCATACATATATCACCCCTTAATGATTGATCGTTGGTTGGTGGAGTCATAGGGTCGTAGTGTCATAGAGTCGTTGGGTCATCGGGTCATTGGGTCGTTGAGTCCACACCCAAAAGCCTGTCTGGTGTTTGGTGTGTCGGCTTTTCGCCGAATCTCTGTGTTCGTCACAAATCTCAAATCTCAACTTCCAAATTCCAAATAAATCCCAATGTACAAAACTCCTAAACGCCATGCGTCCTTCGTCCCAGCGCAGCGATCGTCTCGCGTCCCTCGTCTGCACTATTCACTATTTCTTTACTCCCACCGTTGCCATATACACCACCGTTTCTTCCACACCATCTATTTCCAGTATACGATCGCATTCGTTGTCGTAGAAGGATCCTATGGCACACACACCAAGACCCAGCGTTTCAGCCGCAAGGTACAGATTCTGAGCGATATGTCCTGCATCCAAATATACGTATCGGTATGCCCTTTGACCATATTTCCATTTTCCTCTGGCAAGTATAGCAGACCAGAGCACGGTGATCTGGGCAGACTGAATCATATTTTGTTCCAGCGCTGCACGAGTGAGTGGTGCCGAGAAATCACCTTCTCTCAACAACTCAAGATCAAAATCACCAGGTCTGAAATGGTAAATACCCGCCCCAAGGCCCTCTACAGAACGCACTGAGAGATAGGTTTCGATCGGATAGAGGCCTCCTGCTGATGGGGCTGTCCTTAAGAATATGTCTCCGTATTGCGTAGTCAATCCCTGCGTTGCCCAGAGCAATGCGGCAAGATCGTTTAGTTTCAGTAAACCGCTGCTATCGTATTGTCTGCATGATCTCCTTCTCATGAGCAGTTTCCAGAAATTGATCTTGGCGGCTGAGGTCTTCGGTTCCGGTAGTTGCAGCCTCATGACAGGATTCTTATAGCTCTTAAATGAAGCGGGAATACCTTGCCAGTCCGGTATGTGTCCCCGTATTGAATCCGGCGAATGACTTGTTTCACGTTGAAAACGGGCACCAATCTCTTCTGTCGACTGATCATTTCCGTTCGATAGCATCGATATGTCCTTCATTAACGGGATTCACAAATAATATGCTTCATATCTGAAGGCAAGTCAATGAAAGCAGTCACTAATTGCATTCTCCCTGTGAATCAGTTACGATTAATGATCGCCTGAGTATTTCACATCCGGGGTAGATAGCGATGAAACGCATGACAGTTGAAATGTTATTGGAATCATTGAATGTTACAGATGAAGAACGCGAACTGCATAAGGACCTGATCGAGGAGTGTTTAAAGAACGAGCGAAACATTGCTGAATGTTCTGCTTCGACAAAGAGAAACATTGAAAACATATCTACGGTGATTGAAGGTATCGTAAGTAATATGCGGGCAATGGAGGGTGCTCTCAAAGACCTTGTTCGCGGTGCCGAAGAGATGTCGCTCCGCATGCTTCCTTCAAATGAATTTTTTCATGAGTGATGTAAGGCGGGTCGTATGCACCTGATGATCAGTTGGCTAATAATGACGGTTTCCATAGGTATCAGCGCCTATCTGCTGCCGGGCATAACTTTGCACGGGTTTATACCTGCGCTGCTTGCCGCTCTTTTTCTCGGTGTTGTTAACACGCTCGTTCGACCGATTCTGCTGCTTGTCACGTTACCGATAAATATTCTCACGCTTGGTCTTTTTACATTTGTCGTAAACGCACTACTGGTACTCTTAGCCTCGAAAGTCATTAGCGGTTTTGAGGTCAACGGATTCTGGTGGGCGGTATTGTTTAGTATTATCCTCTCCGTTATCCAATCCATTCTGCACCACGTATTTCGAAGCTGATTACCTGTTGTTGCTCCAAATCGGCATTACAGATAATCCCGAATTTGTCATTAGGCGGAATGTCAGATTTCCTCAAGCAAACCTTCAGAAGGAAAGCAACTTTGATTTCTTGTACTAGTCCGCACAGCGGCGAGAAGGGGTGGCTCCGTC
>CAYYLU010000085.1:0-10356 GCA_964472475.1 uncultured Syntrophus sp.
CCGGAATGACGACAAAGGCGGAAACTCTGTGCATCTATTTTTGCAAGTAGATACTGGGCGGAATGCCCGATTTCCTCAAACAAACTTTCAGGAGAGAAGCAAGCTTGCTCTCTTGTACCAGTCCGCACAGCGGACGAGAAGGGGAAGCTTCGAAAGCTCTGGACAGCTCTGCTCAACCGTGCCTGTATTGCACACCGGAATCACCTTTCGGATATTCCCACTGTATAGCACCGTAGTCGCATGCAAGCTTGCACGTGCCACATTCCAGGCATCCGGCATACTCCACACGTATTTCCTTCATTTCCTCGTCATACTCATAGAGGTGTCCCGGGCAAACAAATAGACAATACCGGACCTTGCAGTTCGTCTTACAGATTTCCTGGTTCACGGTAATGTGACTCTGTTTGTCCGTTTTGAAGAAATTCCGCGCCAGCTTCTCATCGATTTTCATTGCATACCTCAAAAATTTCGTAAGCTGAACAGATCCTTCAAGCGGTTCAGCTTGAACATGCCGGACGTTTTGAATTGCTTCCAGAGAGTCGTCCCCATTTTCGCCTTAGGTCCTTCTCCGAACCACAGGATCTGCTCGAGAAAAGCCGGGAAGTGCTGTGGATAGAAGGAAAAGAAATCCTCTTTTTGGATGAATTCAGGGATTTTCCTGTTCGCTTCCATATCCTGAAGGACAAACTCTTTCCGGAGAGAAGTCTCATATGATGAGAGGGTCTGAGCAGAAAAATCTCCCCTCTCTTTTGCCGCACATATTGTCTCCGCAGCAATTACTCCGGATGCAATCGCAAATTCCATCCCCCTGACGGTTATTCCCATATTCAGGGCAAAGCCCGCAGCGTCACCGACAACCAGGATCCCGTTGCCGTAGAGTCTGGAAATATTGTTATATCCCGCTTCAGGTATTATATGCGCGGAATATTCAGTCATTTCACCGCCGTCAAGCAGGCGTTTCAATTCATATCTTTCTTTGAAGCTGTCAATAAATGTATGAGCTTCTATAGACGGTGTCTTATTCATCAGTGATTGGATGCCGACAACAGTTCCGACAGAGATGCTATCGCGGTTGGTATAGAGAAAACCACCTCCGAAAACACCTTTCGTTACATCACCGGCATACAGATGAGCGCACCCCTGCCCGGCTTCAACATTGAACCTGTCGTTTATCATGCCTTCAGGCAGTTGAATGACCTCTTTCATTCCAATCGCATAATTGTGCGGGTTCATTCTCGACTTTAATCCTGCTTTTTCCGCCATAAAAGAAAGAACACCGTCCGCAGCCACAACAACGTTTGCGGGGATTTCCTCGCTGCCCGCCCTAATGCCTGCGATACTTCCATTCTCAAAAATCAGATCATCAACACGGTACTTTGGAATTACAAAAACACCCTTGGCCGATACCCGTTCTGAAAGCCACTTATCAAAATGCGCGCGGAGAACCGTGTAGCTGTGGTCCACTGTTCTGAATCGATCAGCAGTAAAATCGACGGTGATCGAATTGGCAGCGCCGAGAAGACTCCACTGTTCCCGCACAACTTTTCTTTCAAAAGGAGCCCCGTCCAGCATATCACCAATAAGAGGTTTGATCGGCTGGAGGTACATTCTGCCTCCTGTCACATTCTTGCTTCCCGGGAAATCGCCTCTTTCAACGACTATAACCTGAAGGCCTTTTTCAGCGAGCCTGTAAGCACACGACAGACCAGCAAGTCCGGCGCCTACAATCACAACATCGATCTTATCCATTCGGAGTCATTCCCTTCGCACGTTTCAGTTCTCCGGTGAGGAGAGGAACAACTTCAAATAGATCACCGACAATGCCGTAATCGGCATATTGAAATATCGGCGCATTTGCGTCTTTGTTAATCGCAACAATGGCTTTCGACGTATCCATACCCATGATGTGATGGAGCGCTCCAGAAACACCGCATCCAATATATAGTTTTGGCGATACTGTTTTTCCGCTTTTTCCGATCTGCTCGTCGTAGTCTCTCCATTTATTGTCAACAGCCCCCCTCGAAGCTCCCACGCGTCCATCAAGAATTTGAGCCAATTCTTCAAGGGCGGTGAAATGTTCGGGACCTTTCATGCCCCTGCCTCCGCAGACGATAAAATCAGTCTCCTGCAAATCAGCCTGTGCGGAAGGTTTCATTTCCGTGCTCACCAGACTCAAGCGTCCGTCTTCAGCAATGACCGGATGTTCTTCGATGATTTCCCCTGATTTGCCTGCTTCCTGTACAGAGAACGAGTTTGGCCTGAATGTAATGTAAATGGCCGAATCTCTCCCCCACTCGATCCAGGAGTGAATCCTACCGCCGAAGATCGGCTTCTTTACCTTCACGCCGGCTTCATTCAGCTCAATTCCTATGGAATCCGAAATAAGAGGGCTTCTTGATCTCGAAGCAAGTCTCGGGAAAAGGTCTTTCCCCAGTAACGTGGCTCCGCCAATCACCAGATAAGGCGTGTACGCGTTCAAAACATTCTCGAAAGCAGACGCGTA
Organism: uncultured Syntrophus sp.; assembly: GCA_964472475.1. GTDB lineage: Bacteria > Desulfobacterota > Syntrophorhabdia > Syntrophorhabdales > Syntrophorhabdaceae > PNOF01. Next base: position 2,504 of record CAYYLU010000085.1, read on the forward strand.
TGTATCCCATCTGTAGTTTTTTAGCTTTTCATCCTCTACACATAGCACAACATCTGCAAAAGCCTTGACAGCTTCCGCAATGTGTTTCACCTGATGGCCCATTACCACCGCGTATAATTTCGACGAGAGTGTATCCGCCAATTCCTTTCCTCTGGACAATAGTTCAAGCGACACCTTTCTCGCTGCGTTATCCTTGCACTCAACATATACAAGAACATCCTTTGCCATTAGTGTTCCTCCGTTATAGTACCTTTGCTTCTTCTTTGAGTATTCGAACCAGCTCTTTCACTTTCTCCTCATTACTTGTCCCTTCAACTATTTTGATGGGCAGCCTCTTCGGTGGTAGTTCGTACGATACGACTGTCAGGCCGGAATTGCCGTTCAGGACTTCTTGCGAGATACCCAACTCCTCCAGACCTATGGTAGGTATTACCGTTTTCATTGCTTTCATTACACCGGTTATGAGCGGCACCCTCGGTTCGTTCAAGCCCTTCTGTGCAGTAAATAGTGCAGGTAAAGAGACTTCAAATGTTCCTTTACCTCCTTCAATTTCGCTCTCCACCTTCACTCTCGCATCATCAACAATATCCAGTTTTGTTACACGGCTCACGTGCGGTATTTTTAAGAGTTCACCAACCATGGCTCCAATGTTGGCATTTTCGTCATCGATGGCTTGTCGCCCGCAAAGAATTATGTCAAACGGTCTTCCTGCTGCCCACGATGCGAGTATTTGAGCGACAGTCAATGAATCATCGCCCGGGCAACCGGTGTCATTGATCAGTACCGCCTCGTCAGCGCCCATCGCGATGGCCGTCCGCAACGCCTCAATTGTTCTCTCAGGGCCAAACGAGCACACTGTCACGCGTGAGCCGTTCACCGCTTCCTTGATCCTGAGTGCCTCTTCTATGGCGAACTCGTCAAAGAAATTAATGGCATATTTATTCTCTATATCAAGTGTCCTGTTGTCTTCGCCTATGCTGATCCTAGCCTCTGTGTCGGCAACCTGTTTGATAAAGACCAGAATATTCACTTATAATACCTCCCTTGGTGCGTAAATCCATCTATGGTTCATTACTCACGATCCTGCAAAAATTTGCATACAATATTTTATAAATGTGCCCATTTGTCAAGGAAAATTCGTGGAAGAACCGTCCGGAGCACGATCTTAAGAACGTTGTAATCTCTCAAGATCGTGTTCCGGAACACAGCAGACTTGCCTGTGGTCGTTTAATTGTTAATCGGTCCCGTTTAAGTCTCAACAAAACAGCGCAATTGTCGGGACCTTGTAGGATGCCGCAGTTTCCTGAGAGCCTTTGCCTCTATCTGCCGTATCCTCTCGCGGGTAACTTCGAAGGTCTGACCAACTTCCTCAAGGGTATGGTCCTGCCTCTCTCCCAGACCGAACCTCATCCTGACCACTCTCTCTTCCCGTGGCGATAACGTGCTCAATATCCTGTCCAGGTTCTCTACCAGATCTCCATGTATGGCGGAATCCTGTGGAGTAAGGATGTTCTTGTCTTCAATGAAATCTGATAGGTGGGTATCTTCATCATCGTTCACAGGCGTTTCCAGTGAAATCGGCTCCTTTGTTATGCGGAGAACTTTTCGGACTTTGTCCGTCGAAAAACCTATCTTTTCAGCTATCTCATCAGGGTTTGGTTCACGACCCAAATCCTGCACAAGACTCCTGGAAACACGGATGATCTTGTTTATCGTTTCGATCATATGCACCGGGATGCGTATTGTCCGCGCCTGATCAGCGATTGCCCGGGTGATAGACTGCCTGATCCACCACGTAGCGTACGTACTGAATTTATATCCCCTCTTATATTCGAACCTATCGACAGCTTTCATGAGACCGATATTGCCTTCCTGAATCAAATCGAGCAGAGAGAGCCCGCGATTCATATATCGTTTTGCAATGCTGACTACAAGACGAAGGTTTGCCTTAACCAGTTCATTCTTTGCGGCAGAGAATTTCAGTTCGGCCTGCACAGTGCGCTTTATGAGGACTTTTAATTCGCGGGTTGTGATGCCGTTCTCACTCTCGATTTTGTCTCTTCTGGCGGACAGCGCCTTTAGTGCATTTAGCTTTGCCTTTCCTCTTGAACGATCCGCTTTTCTGATCTCTTTTTCGATTCTTATTATCTCCTCCGCAGAACAGCGCATTCGAAGAAGGATCCTTTCGCTGATTTTTCGTCCGAGGTTCAGCTCGGTAATAATCCTCTTTATTTCCTCTGTGTATCCTTCCCGCCTTTTTGCAGAGGCTCGCTTCCTTTTCTCGTGGACGCATCTCAGATTCTCGAGCAGCGCAATAACCCGTTCCCTCTCAAACTCAACTTCAGTGCCTTCATCTTCGTCATATTCATCTTCAACATCAAGGGTGATGTCCCTGACGCCGGTACGTGAGTCCTTCAATAAAACAAGTGTATTCAGCAATTCGATTACAGTGCCCGGAAACGAAAGTATGATCTTCTTGATTTCGTCCTTTGCATCTTCCATCTGCCCGGCTATATCTTTTTCTCCGCTTCGTGTCAGTAATGCCATACCCGCCATTTCTTTGATATAGTGACGTATAGGATTCACCAGTTCATCGTCGGAGACTTCATCTAATGTGCTGTTCAACGTTTCATCGGCGTTTGTGCCAGCAGCTTCAAGATTGCTGTTTTCCGGTTCGATGTCGAACATCTCGATACCGTCAAGCATGTTCTCATGAACCCCCGGTTGTGAAACAAACGCGTAAACCCCTTTGTTCTCAGCATTCTCAATGAAAGGATACAGTCTTCCCGCTTTTTCAGGCATGTTCACCTCGTTACAAAAAGTTATTTTTCATGTACGCCAAAACCTGCCTCTTCTGCTCCATGAGTCTCAGGATCTCCGACTCGTCACCTTTTCTTTCGGCATCTGAAAGCTTCTCAGTGATCTGTCTGGATTGCTCCCGATAAAACTGTTTTTCAGTATACTTGATGTAATCCTCAAAAACCCTTTCTGCCTCGCTGTCGATCAATTCAACTGGACCGAATACAGCTTCGAGCACGAGATGTTTTAGATCTTCTGTGTCCAGCGTCTCCACAAACGCGTGTACATCATACTTGTCGCCCTGTTTCACGTGATTGAGTAATCTAAAAAAAATGTCCTTCAGGTTCTCATTTTTTACGTATTGCAACACCTCCTTTCCCTCGTAGGATTTCAACAAATGCGGGTACATCACACAGGCGTTGATCACTTTTCTTTCGATGACGCTCTCTTTTGACCCGGTGTCCTGAGTCCTGACAGCAGTGCCACCGTTTGAACCGGCAAAATGTTTCTCTTCGACGCCTGTAAGTTCCGATATTCTCTTAATGTACAGTCTCCTCGTAACAACATCCCGTATGGCCTGCACGTGCGGCAATACAGCCCTGATAAGGGATCTCTTCCCCTCAGCATTTCGTATGGAATGCTTTTCCAGATAATAATCAAAATAGTAATCCAGGATCGGTTTTTTTCTTGATGTCAGATCGCTCAGCGCCTGAATACCGTTCTTCCGGACAAGACTGTCCGGGTCATGCCCATCAGGAAGAACGACCATGTTCCCGTTGAGACCCATTTCAGCAAATAGCTCGATAAGCTTCAAAGCGCTTTTTATTCCGGCTTCGTCTCCATCAAGCATAAGCGTTACGTTCTCCGTGTAATTCCTGAGCCTTGAAAGCTGACCTTCCGTAACAGCAGTCCCCAGGGTGGACACAACATTCCGGAAGCCATTTGCATAAAGTGATATGAAATCAAAATAGCCTTCGACAATGTAGACTTCATTGCTCTGCGAGATATGTTTTCTCGTCTTGTCTATGCCGAACAGAGACGTGCGTTTGGAAAACACGCTTGATTCCGGAGAGTTGATATACTTAGGAAAACCGTCTTTCTCAATCGTCCTTCCACCAAATCCAATTACCTTCTTATTAACATCTATGATAGGGATTATTACTCTGCCACGGAACATTTCGTAGAGTGCGCCGTCTTTTATCCTTACTATTCCGGTGCTCAGGAACAAATCATTCGGGATACCCGACTGTTTCAGAAAACTCCGCAGACTTGATGTTTTATCACTGAACCCGAGCCTGAATTCATCTATAGTCTCTTTCGAGATCCCTCTCTCGTGCAGGTACTGCATGGCCACCCGGGAACCTTGGAGATTATCCGCATAATACTCCGCCAGCTTCGAAAGGGCTTCAAAGTAACCGGTACGTTTCCCGCCCTCCCTCCTCGCGAGTTCCAATCCGTATTGCTTTGCAAGGTGCTCCTGGGCCTCCTGAAAGCTCAGGTTCTCGTACCGCATGAGAAAATTGATGACATTCCCTCCTTCACGACAACTAAAACAATAGAACATCTGCTTATCGACGCTTACCGTGAATGAGGGCACCTTCTCTTTGTGAAAAGGACATATGCCTGAATAATCTTTTCCCGTCTTTCTCAGCTTTACATATTGAGAGATAACATCTAATATGTTTGCTCTCTGCAGCAATTCATCCAATGTAGTCTTCACTTAAACTCCACTATAGAGACACCGGCGTTTGCATCATCCTGTTCAACTTTTCTTACGAAAGACGCCTCCTTCATGTGCTGCCGTACAGCCTGCATCAATCTCCCGGTTCCCACTCCGTGAATAATCCTTACACGAGGTATTCCTTCCACCAGTGCCCGGTCCAGAAACGTGTCAAGTGCGCCCAGTGCCTCCTCAACCCTCATGCCGACCAATCTCAATTCGGGGGCTTTCACCTTTTCTACAACAACCTCGTCGGTTGAACGCTCAGCGGTTGCTTTCTTACCATTGACCACCTTCTCCAGAAGAAAACGTTTGAGCCGCATCCGTGCATTGCCGACAATGACCTCATACGTATCCTCATCGTCAACATGCACCACATGGCCCCTGCTCCCGATGGTTTTGACCATGACGTAATCGCCCGTATGTAACGGTTCTTCCTTGTGTGTCGTACTTCCAACGGTTCTGTTTCGAAGGGAAATGAGCCGTTTTTTTGCACGCGCAACGGATAACCTTTCCTTTGCTGCTATCTCTTTCCTGATGTCTTCCAGTTCGGATTCCATTTCCACGAGACGCTTGTCGCATTTTTCCTGAAACGTTTTCATATATTCAGTACGCTTCTCTCTAATGGCGGCCAGCCTCTCTTTCGCCTGTTGTTTCAACAGGAACAACTCCTCCCTTTCCTTTGCGGCCAGTTTTTTTTCCTTTTCGAGGCTCGCTACGAGATCATTCAGCAGGAATTCCTGGGTTCCGAGATAAACTGAACTTTTTTGGATAATCACATCCGGCATGTGTATGTTCTTTGCCACTCCGATGGCATTACTGTAGCCAGCCGTACCATAAATGAGCTTATAAAGGGGTTGTATTGTATCGCTGTCGAAAGCTGTTGCCACATTAAGGGCGAATTTTCTCGTATAGCCGTATGCCTTTAGCTGGTTGAGATGTGTCGTGACTACTATTTTACATCCTTTCTCCACAAACGTGTCCATGATGCCCATTGCAAGTGCAGAGGCCTCCTGAGGATCGGTGGCGCCGCCAACCTCGTCTATAAGGACCAGTTCTCCGCCATTCGTGTGCTCATACAGGTCTTTAATACCGCACATGTGTGCAGTGAAACTGCTGAGGTCCATTGAGATGTCCTGCTCATCTCCTATTAACGCAAACACGTTGGTAAAGAGAGGCACCGTCGGTTTTTCGTCGGAAGGGATAAAGAGCCCTGATTTCGCCATGACAGATAAAAGTCCGATGGTCTTCAGAGCAGCCGTTTTACCGCCCGCGTTGGGTCCACTGATGATCATGACCTTTTGATCGTTCTTCATTATGATATCAATGGGTACAGCTTCATGCTTTTTTGAGAGGGCTATAAAAGGGTTTACCGCTCCTCTGACTTCCAGTATACCTTCTTCGTTGATATCCGGCCTTACACAGTGATATTCAAGAGCGAAGAGCGAAAGGGCATGGTAGATGTCCAGCTCGATGAGGGCTTGAAGATTCGCGTCTATCTTTCCTGCAGACTGCCTCGCAACGTCAGTCAGATCCCTCAATATTCTTTTTTCCTCTTCCTTTTCCTCGTTAACAAGAACGTTGATAGCGTTGTTCTGCTCGACACACTGGACGGGTTCGACAAAAGAAGTCTTCAGCGAATGAGAGTAATCGTGAACAATCCCGCTCAGGACCTGATTAAAATTCGGTTTCACCGGGATAACATATCTGTTGTTCCGAATAGAGATATATGTGTCCTGTAGAACAGGCTTGATCTGCTCCTGTTCCATCAGTCTTTCGAGCTGTCTTTTCATCCTTTCTCTGAGCGTGAACAGCTCGGTGCGCATTTTGGACAGTTCGTAGGAAGCACTGTCCTCAATAAACCCCTCGGTATTTATGACGCGGGAGACTTCTTTAACGAGGCCGTCCATGCGTTGAAAACGCTCAAGCATCTCCAGGACAAAGGGTTTCTTGTTGAAGGCCTTTTTTAAAAAGAAAATTACACTTTCGCAGGCCCTTGCAAAATCTGCGATCGCAATAAAATCATTTAGTTCAAGAACTGCGTTCTGGACACAAAGCCTCTTCAGAGATTCAGTAATGTCCGGTATGCCGGAAAGGGGGAGCTTGCCGTCCCATTTTACGATTTCCAGGATGGCCTCAATACGATCCTGTCGCTCCAATATGTCAGTTTTACCGCTAAGGGGTCTTGGTTCGAAATCAGATAGTTTTACAAAAGGAGTTGCTGAAAAATGGAAAATAATCTCTGTGAGTTTTGTATAGTCTAGGTACGATAATGTCTTGTCGATCATTCGGGGCTTGACTACCTACTTTGAAGATAGTCTTTTAAGCACCATTGCGCTGAGCACTTTTCCGTCAACCCTCCCTGGAAAATTCTCCATAATGTACTTGATTACCTTGCCCATCTCTTTCTGGCTTTTTGCATCAACAGCTTGAATCGCTTTTTCTATCTCAATTGACAATTCTTCATCTGTGAGTTGGGCCGGCAGAAATTCCTTGAGGATCAGGAGCTCTTTCTCTTCCTTCTCTACAAGCTCTGCACGCTGGCCTTTTTTAAAACTTTCTATAGAATCGAGATGCTGGTTAATGGATGTTTTGACAAGAGAATAAAATTCATCTTCAGAAAGAGGTCGTATTTTCTCTACCTCTTTATTCTTGATTGCCGCCAGAAGCATCCGGAGAACGGACACCCTGACGGCATTTCTTTCTTTTAAAGCAGTTTTTAAACCCTCTTCTATTTTGGGTTTATGATCCATCAGTCTTAATAAAGACCCTTATCCATAGTTCTTTTCAGTTTCTTGAGAGCTCTCTTCTTCGCAGCGAGTATTTTCTTCTTTCTCTTCACACTCGGCTTCTCAAAATGTTCTCTCTTCTTTATCTCAGAAAGAATTCCAGTTTTTTCGCACTGTTTTTTAAATCTTTTGAGGGCACTTTCGAAGGATTCCCCTTCTCTTACGATAACTGCCGGCATTCAACTTCCCCTCCCTCCATATTGCCAATGAGATATTAGACTACTTTTAAAACTATTCATTAAAACCCAAAACCATTGCGGAAGTCAATACATTTTAAAAGTTTACAATGCAAACATTTTCTCTTTGAAGATATACCCAAGCATACGAATTCTCCATATCCTGTTGATTTCTTTTCACGAGGTGCGGAAAAAATCATTTTGCTTTCCCTGCGAGGCAACCATTACCTGCAGACTATGTATTCTGTTCTTCCACCCGCGGAGGTATTTCCCAAAAGTCTCAGGTTTGGCCGAAGCCAGACGGACATATCGCTGCTCCCGCAGGTTAAGATATGTTGTCACATCTCCCCGGGATTTCTCAAGGAATTT
>CAYYLU010000086.1:0-10321 GCA_964472475.1 uncultured Syntrophus sp.
GGAAATCACTGGATACCTGCCTCCGCAGGTATGACGGAATCGATTGATCTGTACGGTATACCAAGTTACTCTCCTGAGAGATCGCCCATGGGGCGTGTACCGCTAAATGCAAAGTGCTACCTTCGTTAGCATCGTCGTCACTTTCCGCGACGCACATATTAGCGCGCCTGCGTCAGTTCCTCCTCGCCGCCTCGGTATCATCTTGATTTAGAATTGGTATTACTGAACGTAACGTATGCTTTGGAAGATGGGCTAATAGGGAGACACCCGGAGATCTGGATTGTGTGGAGAGGTGACGCTTTTACCGATCCAGCACTTCGCGGACTTTCTGAAGGAGCTTATGCGGCGACAGGGGTTTGGAAAGAAAATCAAGTTCCTTTTCTTCGATCCCTTTATCAAGGACGATATCTCTTGTATACCCGCTGGTAAAGAGGGCTTTAATATGAGGATCCGTACGGCGTATCTCCTCATATGCTTGCCGTCCATTTTTTTTTGGCATCACTGAATCGAGAACGACAAGGTCTATGTTGCTGTTTTGTATGAACTTCTCTACTGCGTCTTCACCATCTACCGCCTCAATGACGGCATAGCCATGTCGCCGAAACGTTTCCCTCATAAAATGCCTTACCGCCTCATTGTCTTCGGCTACAAGGATTGTCTCTTTTCCTTTCTCAATGGGGATTATTGCATCTTCTGTTTCTTCAACTCTCATGTCAATCGCGGGAATGTAGATATGAAAAGTGGTACCCAGGTTCAGCTCGCTCTCTACCGTGACATGTCCATTGTGCTGCTTGGCGATACCATAAACGGTGGCAAGCCCAAGGCCCGTGCCTTTGCCAACCTCCTTGCTGGTGAAGAAGGGATCGAATATTTTCTGCTGTGTTGCCTCATCCATGCCGATACCTGTATCTGAGATGCTTATCTCAACATATTTCCCGACTTTTCCGAAACCGTGAATCTCGACGAATTGATTGTCCATAATAACAGTGCTGGCTTTGATAGTAAGGGTTCCGCCCTTCGGCATGGCGTCTCTCGCATTGGTAACGAGATTGAAAAGGATCTGGTCCATCTGGGATTTATCGGCCATGACGATCGTGTCGTCTTCGGTCAGGGATATATTGAAGTCAATATCCTCGGTCAGAAGTCTCCTCAGGAGTTTTTCCGCCGCTTCGATCGTGTCGTTCATGCTGATAGGCGCAAGGGCAACAGGCTGCTGCCTGCCGAATGCAAGCAGACTCCGAGTCAGATCGGCAGCCTTCTCGGAGGCCGTGAGGACCTGCTCCACATGGGGAAACAGTGGATTTGACGTATCCATCTCCATTGCAATAAGGGAAGCATAACCGATGAGGGCGGTCAGGATATTGTTGAAGTCATGGGCAATGCCTCCGGCAAGCGTACCGATCGCCTCCATTTTTTGTGACTGAAGAAGCCGGGACTGGAGTTCTGCCTGTTCCTTCTCTGCCCGTTTGAGGTCTGTGATGTCAAGCTGAGCGGCTACGCTTAGTTTTGATCCCGGTATCATTGCTACGGTATTAAACATATGGTGAGTGTTCCCGTGGCGGTCTACGAACCTGAATTCATACTGTCGGGGAACATCTGTCGGGTCAACCCGTCTTTCAGCATGATATTTTCGCATAGCCTCTACGTCTTCTTCGTGGATGAATTCCGTCCAGCTCTTCTTGCCTTCGGTTTCTTCCCGCGAATACCCGGAGAGTTTTACCCATTCAGCGTTGCAGAGAACAATAACCGTGTTTTCATCTATGATAATCATGGACGTACCGGAATTATCAAATACTGTCCGGTACCGCTGCTCGCTTTGAAGGAGCGCCTCTTCGGCCTGTTTCCGTTCGGTAACGTCCTGGTTCGCACCATGTCTTCTAACGATATGACCTGAATCATCCCTGACGATCCTTGACCGGGACAGAATATGACGCTCCTCTCCATCGCGACGGATGATACGGTGTTCTATACTTGCAATTAATTCCGGGTTCCGGTTTCCGGTATTTTGGTTTGCAAATTGAAAGTAGCGCAACCGATCATCGGGATGGATGAACCGTTCTGCGTATTCTTGACTCGTCATCCGGTATCCTCCCTCCTGCTCCGCGCTGGTGCCGTAAAAAGCATAGAATGGATCGTTGAAGATGTAGGTTCCCGCAATCGGATCGAAGTCCCAGTACACTACGTGCGCAAGGTCCAACGCCTCTGACAGCTTCACTTGTCTGGCCCGCAGGGCTTCCAACCTCTTGCGTTCTGTAATGTCTGAGACGATTGCAAACTCGCCAAGCAGGTTTTGATCTTCATTGGAAATTGCCGCGGCGCTGACAAGACAACTCAGTGTTGTTCCGTCCGGTCTCACAAAGTCCAATTCATACGTACTTTTTGTGTTTTTCGTATACAGGCTTGATTGTTGCCTGAAAATCCCCACACTGTCGGCATTCAGGTAGTCGAAGATCGAAGACCCCATAAGATTTTCTGAAAGAAGTAGCTTATTCATAGCAGGGTTTGAAACGACAATGGTACCATCTCTGTCTATCTGCACAAGCCCTTCCGAAGAAACATCAAAGATGGTACCAAGCCTTTTCGCAGTTTCATAAACGTGTTGGTGGGACAACTCTGTCTCTTTGGCCAGATAGAAGTGGCAGTTCTCGGGACGATTCAGACGATTGAATATTGCGATGGCCATGTGTTCACAGCTGTTGTATCCGCAAGCAGTGCAATTATAGACATCACCGACCGTATATTTATGCATTAGTCTGTAAATACCGGTCAACTCATCTTTGTTCGGGTATCTGAGATTGGCATTCTCGCTTAAGTTCCGATATGTCCTCGAATACATCGTGTCTTCCCAGTATTGACCGATTGTCTCTTCAATACTCTTAGAGGAAACCGGACCATCGTTATGATCGTTCCCGGAGTAGAACTCTCGCATTTCCTGTGCTCTTTGATTGATCCAGTATTCAATCTCATCAAGATTGGCTTCTTTCTTCACCAACGTCAGAGTTCCTCCGTTACAGCCCAACTCGCAGTTTAAGCAGTCTATGAGGAGAGGATTCTTGTCCGCGTCGATAACATCGCTGAGATTCTTCAGGTATTCGTAAACCAGAGGAACTCCCTCAATCTTGCGCGTTTTGAAGCGTATGCCCGGCAATCTTCTTTCTGCAGTCTGAAGAAAGCCGCCGGGTGTCGAGAATAGCACTGCCCTTTCTGCGGGAGGATTGTCAAAGTTGACCTTGGGAAAATTGCCGAGCGACATGCTGTTATCTTGTAAGAACCTGTCTATCGCGGCATAAGAGATGTTATAGTCACCCAGGCCGGCTTCAATAAACTCTCTCTTCTTGGCCATACAGGGAGATATCGCCGCAATTTTATGGTTCCTGTACAGCGGGTAGAATCTCTTGATCATCTTCATGGTGTGAACCATGGGACTGTCAAAAGGAATCAAGTACTGCGTCAGTTCAGGTCGATACAGTTCGATATAGGCCACGACTGCCGGGCAGGCTTGGGAAATCATCGCCCTGGGGTTTTTCTTGTCGAGATGCTCCAAACAGGATTTTACTGCCAGTTCCGCGCCGAAACTGACATCGAACACTGCTTCTATGCCTATGCTCTTCAGCCAGCCATTTAGATTCAGGTATTGCCCCGGAAAATTCGCCGCCGCGGACGGGGCCACTATGGCCACTATCTTTTCATTGTTTGCCAGCCCCTCCCGAAATGCGTCGAAATCATCGATGAAATATCTGGCTCCATGTGTGCAGTGCGACAGACAGTTGCCACACCCGATACACATGTTGGAATTCACTTTTACATAATCACCGCTGCCATCATTACAGTACTTGACGGGACAGGCTGAAATGCAGGCATGGCAATTAACACACTTGTCCTTATCAACTCCGATAACGGTACTTAGTTCTGCGGGAGCAGATTTCTTGCCACGTCTGGCCATGCCATCAGATTATCGCCATTAAGAGTAAAAACCTAAGGGATGTTCCAAGCCAAAACGGGGAGAAAAGTGGAGAGAAAAGCTGACGGTCAACCCTTGATACGAGACATCCTCTCGATGATTGCAAATACTGTATAGGATGTGAATGAGATGTGGATGGTCAGATATTATTACGCTCTAATATTCGATGTGCCGCTGTTTCGTCACACTTGTTGCATAGCCGGAAATGCGTAATTGCCTCCCCGATATGCCTCGACGAAAGATTCTCCGGAAACAGTCTGGCTTACTTAGTGTCCCTAGAGGACAACCCTGATATAATTAATGCTATTGATTGTGGATAAAAACGTTTTTCCGTGTATCCCGCAGTCGATACGCTTGCTCCAAAGCATTATACCGCAAAATCAAGCTGTTCCGCGCTGCTTGTCACACAAGTCAGAAAGGGATTTAACGGAGTCGATCATCCGTCATCTTAATACCGCAAAACTTTATCGAGAAACTTTCGCAATTCAGGCGTAGCGGGTTCTTCGAAGAGATCCTTCGCGTTACCGTGTTCAAGAACTCTGCCCTCGTGAACAAAAATAATCTGGTCTGCTACTTTACGGGCAAAGCCGATTTCATGCGTCACAATCAGGAGAGGGCGGCCTTCAGTACGCAGCTCCGAAATAAGATCCAGAACCTCAACGGTCATTTCGGGGTCCAGAGCTGAAGTCGGTTCATCGAAGAGAAGCAAACGCGGTTTGATAGCAACGGCCCGTGCTATGGCAACCCGCTGCTGCTGTCCTCCTGATAACTGTGCCGGGGTTTTTCGCGCGTGCCGCTCAAGTTGGAAGCGTGACAAGAGCTGGAGGGCGTATTCTGAGGCATCGTCCCGTGAGTAACCGTGTACTTTTTCCAACGGCAGCGATATGTTTTCTTGAGCTGTCAGATGAGGGAAAAGATTGAAAGACTGGAAGACGACGCCGACGCGGCGCCGGTAGGGAAGCAGATGGTTTTCATCAAACCGCACGGTCTTGCCTTCAAGAGACAAGATACCCTTATCCGGCGTTTCCAGACCGGCAATGATCCGCAGGAGAGTTGATTTGCCTCCACCGGAGGGACCCATGATAGCTATCGTTCGCATCTCGGTAATGGAAAGAGTAACTCCATCAAGCGCCACATGATCGCCATATGATTTGCTGATATCGATGAGGTCAAGTCGCATAGCGATAGTTCTTCTCAATCTGCTTTGCCCAGAGTGAAATGGGTAAAGTCAACAACAGGTAGCCTACAGCGAGCGGGACATAACTTTCCAGTGTGCTGAATGTGAAAGAATTGACCTCCTGCGCGTTGAGGGTGAATTCGCTGACAGAGATGATCGAAAGGAGTGAAGAATCTTTTATCAGTGACGCAAACTGTCCTGCCAGAGGAGGCAGAACCTGTCGGACTACTTGGGGAAAGATGACAAAACGGTATATCTGCACATGCGTCAAACCGATAGCACGGGCAGACTCAAGCTGAGATTCAGCGATGCTCTCAATGCCTGCCCGTATGATTTCAGAGATATAAGCACCGGCAAACATGGCCAGAATGATTACGCCGACAAGGTATCGGTTATCAATACCGAAGGCATCGGCAACAACGTAGAAGAAGATAAGGATCTGCACCAGGAGCGGCGTGCCTCTGATGATTTCCATATACAGTCTTGCCAGATAACGGAGCGGGAGAAAAGACAGTCGCTGTGCTGCGGCGATGAAAACTCCGATGAGCAGACTTAAGAATAATGACGCCGCCGAGATAACAACCGTCATAATCCAACCGTTAATAAACTTTTGCCGATAGGCGAAGACAGCTTCCCAACCCCAGGCAAATTTCACCTGACTGAAAAAAAACCAGAATGCGAGACTAAGAAGGAGGAATACCGCTATCCAACTGGCTAGTGCAGCAAGCACGTCCACCCGCTCACCATTGCTATCACGGGTCATGAAAAAGAATCGTTCCAGTGCATCTCTCCCGGCATCAACGAAATGATATACCTGTCCAGATGAATCTGTTTCCTGAGTTTTTATCTGTAAATAGAACTTCGTTTCTCAGAAATAGAAAGGATACCCAAGTTCCTTGAAGGCCTCTTTCTGCTCTTTCAGATGTGTGTCACCGAGGTGCTCAAAGCCGCCCTGTTCACGAAAAGATTTAAGAAACTGGTTAATCTGAGTTTTCAATTGTTCGTCACCCTGGCGCAACGCGATACCCCACTTCTCCTGCTGAAAAGGGTTGAGGATGGCGCGGGTATTTTTCTGATTCTTTTTCCAGTTCTGATACGTGGACATCTGATCGTAAATAAAAGCGTCGGCCTTACCCTGCACCACTTCCAGTACTGCTGTGGTCTCTTTGTCCAATACCAGGACCTTCGCCTTCTTAATATTCTGCGTAACGAAAGTATGCCCTGTCGTCCCTTTCTTGACAGCCACCGTAATGCCCTGCTTATCCAGATCATCAATGGATCTGACAGGTGATTGCTTTCCAGTGAGCAGGCAGAGACCGGTGGTCAGATAGGGGTCTGAGAAATCAATAGACTTTTTGCGTTCCTCGGTGATAGTCATCGATGATATGATAACGTCGATTTTCCCCGTCTTGAGGGCAGGGATGAGCCCGTCAAATGCGGTATTTTGGATAACAATCTTTTTGCCCAAAGCCTTTCCAAGTTCGTTGGCTATGTCGACACTGACCCCTTTTGGTTCTCCTTTTTCATCGGTCATTTCAAAGGGCGGATAGGATAGCTCCATACCCACTATCAATGTATCTTTCACTGCAGGCTCCTTCCTGCCCTGACAGCCCGATACACCTAAACAGACCGCTGATATGAATATGACAAGCATGAGTACACGGTGCAGAGAAAACGCGTCCTTCATTTTTGCCCACCTTTCGTATTTTTAAACAGCCATACTGTATGTATAGCATATGCTTTTGTGAATGACAAACCGGGAACCGGAATCATTCTCCCGCCTTTATGTTCTTGATGAAATAGTGAAATAGAAATTTCAACGGAGTACAAAATGTCGAACTGTGTGACACCGATTCGCATGCATGAATACAATTGGCGGGAGTACCCGGGATGCTCCTCACCTATTTACATTTGTTGCCGCCGATCTCACGAATAGGCGAAAGATAGCACTAAAGAGAAAGAGAGAAAATGTGCAGGATGCTATACCCCCCCCGCAAGGACAGCTACCTGACACCCGTGCCTTTAAAGATATTCGAAAGCACCTCATCCACCATTTCCTGTGGTGTTAGTCTCGTGAGGGACGTATGCATCGAATGACCTGTGGCCAATGGAAAATTGCTGTTTTTATCGCGTATCACGATGGTGAGTTCGAGCATGTACACTGTAAAGTCCCACTGCCATCTATCCTCGTACGTGGCTATGGTATCAAACTCCGGTGTCGGCGCAGTCCCGGTGTCTGTCTTGTATCCCATCCGGCTGAGGCTATTGGCAATCAGTACGTTTATATCTCTCCCGTCCCGCGGCTGCTTGACTACATAGAGGGACTTAATCCTGACGGGATCGAACGAGGGATCTCTGTCTGCGGTCGCACGATTGATTGCACATCCGGAGAGAAATAATGCCATCACGAATATAGTATAGACTATAACCTTTTTGCCTATCATTTCGGCACCCCCTTAAAAGTCGCACCAATATATGTATCGAGTTTTGAGTATACTGCCGATAATAACGCTGCATAGTCATTTCTGATCTGCTGTTGATTCAGCACGTCTTCACCGGAGCATGTCCTGCATACAATCGGCGCACTCTTCTCCAATGATTCTCTGATGTTCGTGGCGACGGAAGGCCTTCCTCGTTCATACAGCGTCATGCCAAGACTTACCTGTAAAGAGTAGACGGGATAGGTCCCCCTGAGATATATTCTCGTGCTTAACCATGACCTGCCGATGTCAGGCACAAAAGCGTAGTCAAACCGGCTCAAATTGTCCTCAGTCTTGATGACGCTCAGTTTCCGGAATCTATTGCTGAAAAACTCGGGGAGTGTCTCCTGGAAATCATTGCCAAGGTGGTACTCGAATACATAGTTAATGTTGACAATATCCGACTGTGATTTCACGGAAAAATTAGATAATGAATCCGGGATCACAAGTGCTATGTCATAGGGTAACTTCTCGTTTGTGCTTGTCAGGTCCAATCCCGGATGCTCTTTCGGCATATTAACCACTACCGGGACAACGGACACGCAAGAGGCCAGGCAGAAGAAGACGGGAATGAAGCAGAACAACCGGAGATAAAGCGTTCTTCTCGAAGAATGATTCCTTAGGCTTGTTGGATACACTTGTGCCTGCCTGAGCAACTGAACTCTGTGTCAATGTCTTAAAAATGAACTTATCACAATCTGTGTGAAAGTCAAGAATTCCGTAAAAACCAGGTAAAGAAACCCGCTACCGCTCGAAAACCCTGAAAAGTATCGAGCTTTGCATAAACACGCGTCGTGTACGGGATAGTGCCCGCATCCCTCACCCGCTTCGTCTGTCGTCAGGACTGGCAGGGTTTACCGTACTGAGCCGAAATGCCTCATTGACCCTATCATCATGATTCGATTGCGAATATTATGCTCACATAACAGAGAGAATACGTCGAAATCAAGAAAGAACCTATCGTGTGATTTCACGCTGTATGATCGGGGCTATCATAAAAGCCGAACAACGACAGCCTCTGCCTAAGTTCCTTCTCTGCCGCCAGGGACATTTTCCGGTTTATCATGATTCCGCATAATCTCTTAAGCCTCTTCAGACAGATTGCATTGCGCGAGAAAAGACAATCAATATCTGGAAACTTGTTTTGGATCTTGTCAAAAGCAGGACGTATTTTTTAGTTGACTATCTCTTAGCCGTGATTGACTATAATATATGTGGCTACGATATTGGGAAAAGTCCGGGCATGGAAAGGATAGCCCATTTGTCGGAGATGAGGCTCACCGACAAGGGTATCTGTTTGGTGTAAAAAACATAGAGGAGGGAGACCATGGGAAAACTGATAGAACCAGGGGATAAAGGTAAAGAGTTTGTGCTGAAGGATAACCGTGACAGGAGTATTGGCTTGGCTGATTTGAAGGGGAAAAAGGTCCTCCTCTCATTCCACCCACTGGCCTGGACGGGAGTCTGCGCCGAACAGATGAAGGCTCTTGAGAAGAACAAAGACAAGTTTGATCTTCTCAATACAGTTGCGCTCGGCTTCAGTGTAGATAGCGTACCTTCTAAGAATGCCTGGGCAAAATCGCTCGGCATCGAACATACTTCGTTGCTCTGTGACTTCTGGCCTCATGGCGGGGTAGCGGAGGCATATGGTCTTTTCAGAGCGGCTGATGGCTTCTCTGAGAGGGCCAATGTTATTCTGGATGAAGACGGGCAGGTTGTTTTCGTTAAGGTATATCCTATCCCGCAACTGCCTGACCTGGAGGAAATATTTGATGCGCTTGCAGGCAAAAAGTGAGCGGGTTCCGTAAGTATCAGGGTGCTATTCGGCACACGGAATCTTCAAAACAGGTGCAAGTCGTGCGATAATATTGTTACGGCCGTAACAACAATGATTTCAGAATAGTTGCCCTGCGGGATGTCAAGGGCGATGAAGTTGACCATCAAGCCTCTTCTTTTGCCGGCTCCCAGACTGAAATCGCCTGAAACTTGTCCACGTGAATGCACCGGGCAATTTCTACCAGGATAAGTGCCGTTGTGGGAGCTTTTATGAATTGCTCGAAGTCCGGGTGTTTTCTTAGAAAAACCCTGGCCGTTTCATCACGATGGAAACTTTTCCGCATGGGTCGTGCAAGGCCGAGGACGGTTATGGCCTCCGTTTCCATGAGCGATTTTCCGACGGAACGGCTGTCGATGAGGAGGGACACATGTCCCGAACCGACGATGTTCTTGTACTTCCTGGTTTCTTTCGGGGTACAGAAGATGAGACCCTTGAGATCAGGCGTGAGGGCGTAGGCAACAAGCGATGTATAGGGAATGTCCGCGCCCTGTGTGGCCAGGACCGCAAAGGGTTCTGTATGATTCAAACCTATCAGTCTTTCCCGTACTGATGCTGACCCCTTCCTGATCTTCTGTGGTAATTGATGCGACATGACCCGCACTCCCTTGAATTGATTTCTTTTAAGGCCCGGTGAGTTGACGGTTCCCCGGGCTTTAACCTTAAAATGGCGAAGGTGATTTCCGTGCACGGAAAAGAAGACACCTTTTCTTGATTATAGTTACAATTATGTTGCTACACAATAACTTATTTTAGTTGAATGAGTGTCCGGTTGAGACGGAGGTTACTCCACACCCACCGGTTGGTAGGGTGGTCCTAACCCGACTTAGCCGATTCGCAT
This sequence comes from uncultured Syntrophus sp., assembly GCA_964472475.1. Taxonomy (GTDB): domain Bacteria; phylum Desulfobacterota; class Syntrophorhabdia; order Syntrophorhabdales; family Syntrophorhabdaceae; genus PNOF01. The sequence goes on from CAYYLU010000086.1 coordinate 10,294, forward strand.
CTTAGATTGACAAAAAACCCTTAAAATT
>CAYYLU010000087.1:0-10300 GCA_964472475.1 uncultured Syntrophus sp.
TTGAGATGGAAGATACCACCTCCTGTCATGATTACCTCATGAAATGCGGCGGGCTTCTCACATATTGTTTACGCCTCATCATTGTTAATGTCAACACGTAATTTGCCCCTCCAGCCGATGGGTGTAGACATGCTGTCCATATTATATCCGGATTGACACATGAATAACGGGTCTGCTACCATGTAATCATCGCCTATGACCAGTATCTTTCTCCTCAAGGTGTTCCTTTCATTTCTCGCAGGAAGTCTCTGGATAACAGCCGGAACCATTCTCGCCGAACGCTATGGCACAAAGATTGGAGGCCTTATCGCTGGAGTGCCTTCTACCATATTGATGTCATTCTTCTTTATTGCGTGGACGCAATCTGTCAATACAGCCGTCGAAGCAACCTCCATTGTTCCTCTCATCGGCGGCATTACGTGTCTTTTTGTCGTAGCCTACATCGTCCTATTGAAGATCAACTTCTGGGTTGCTCTCATAGGCGCAATAATTGTATGGTCCTTTCTTTCGTACACAGTGGTATTCCTGGAACTTAACAACTTCGCTGTTTCACTAATTGCGTACGTGCTGTTGTTGTTTCTCAGCTATCGCTTTGTTGATAAGGTGCTCAAAGTTCGATCCGAACCCGGGAAGAAACTTCGCTTTACTTTTGCGGCAATGCTTTTTCGAGCATTGTTTAGTGGGGGTGTAATTGCACTGGCTGTGATAATGACTAAGATTGGGGGTCCCTTGCTTGGCGGTATGTTTTCGATGTTCCCGGCAATGTTTATCGGGATTCTGTGTATAACGTACTTCTCGAATGGTCCATCGTTCTCGGCGGCAGTTATGAAGGCAGCCATGCTCGGTGCGATCAGCGTTGTGGTCTATGGGATGAGCGTGCGATATACGTACCTAACACTGGGTCTGATGTGGGGAACGGTTGTATCGTTCCTGGCCTCTCTCGGAAGTTCTCTCCTCATACACTATTTCATGCAACAACGTCCGTCACACGACAAAATCGTGCATATCACAAAACAATAGGAGCTTTACGTCTGACCATGGCACACCTCCTTACGATGCATGAAGAGGTGATTGCCGCAACGGCTCAATGTAGTCCGAACAACGTCGGCAGCCACAAAGATAGCGGAGGGAGATACGTAACAATCAAAAGTGCAACAACTAAAGCAACAAAAAAAGGAAGAACAGCCCGGGAAATGCGCTCCATGGAGATGTCAGACAAATTTGCGGCGACATAGAGGTTCAGCGCTACTGGCGGGGTAATAGTTCCGATTGACAAATTCACTGCCATCATCACGCCAAACCACATTGGGTCCCAATTGAAGTGGTGCATCACGGGGATGAGAATAGGCAGAAAGACATAGAAAATAGAGATGGCGTCCATCAGCATTCCTGCAATCAAAAGCATAAAATTCAAAAGCAGAAGCAGGACAACGGGGTTCTCAGTAAAACCAAGCAGGGCTTTCGCCACTCTGTCCATGATTCCCATGGTCGAGCCTGTCCAGGCAAAAAGACCGGCAAAAGCCACAATAATCATTACTACAGAGGTGGAAACGGCTGAATCTCTCAATATTTCATAGAGCATCTTCACATTTACATTGTGATATACCAGGAGTCCTACGAGCAATCCGTAAAATACTGCAACAACTGCCGCTTCAGTAGGGGTGAAAATTCCCCCGTATATGCCGCCAAGGATAATGACAGGCGCGAGCAGGCCCCAGAAAGCCTCTTTAAAACCCTGCCAGACTTCAGCTCTCGTTCCCCAGTGATCGCCGCCCCAGCCATGTCTCTTCGATATGATGTACACGGGAATAATGAGCGCCAGCCCCATTATCAATCCTGGGACAACACCGGCCGCAAAGAGGCCGCCGATAGATGTTTCCGTAATGACGCCATATACGACGAAGGCAACACTCGGTGGAATAAGAACATCTGTCGTAGCCGCAGATGCAACCAATGCTGAGGCAAATCCCTTATCATAGCCCCGTTTCACCATTGCAGGAATCATCACCGCTCCGATTGCTGCAGTATCGGCAGGACCTGTTCCTGAAATGGCCCCGAAAAGCACGCAGCCTGCAACTGCCACAAGGCCAAGGCCTCCCGGTATAGGACCAATAAGGAGATTGAGAAATTTCACCAGACCGCGCGAAATTCCCACACGATCCATAAGGAATCCGGCAAGTATGAAGAACGGAATAGCCAGAAGCGGGAACTTGGCAATATTGGCAAACACATTGGCAGACATAACAACAATACCAAGATTACTGGACCAGAGAAAGATGACAGCTGTCATACCAACGCTCACGACAATAGGCACTCCGATGAAAAGCAGGAAAAAGAAAAGAACGAAAAAAAGGATTCCGGCGTCCATTAGATGCCTCCTATCGCTTTACACGCACGATAGGCTCCCTGAATAATTCTCACTATGACCAAAATGCTCCAAATCGGCATTCCGATTGTATACCACCATTGAGGAATTCCGATCCCGCTCGAAGTAATATTCATCGAAATTTCTTCCTTCAATTGAAAAATGGAGAAATAGATTAAAAATAGGAAAAGCATGACACCAAGCAGTGCGCTGACCCAGACGAATAATTTTCGAAAGGTTGCGGGAAGCCGATCGGTGATGAAGTTGAAACCCAGATGGCCGCCTTGACGAAATGCGATAGCAGTTCCCAGCAAGGTCAACCAGACAAAAAAACTGATTAGTATTTCCTCAGTAAAAGCGAGGGAGTACTTCAATAAATATCGGGAAATTATGTTTACGAAGGCCAGGATGGCCATAATAGCAAATAGAATAGCGCAGAGCACTTCTTCAAAATGAGCCGTAATGCTAGCAAATATCTTTGTCATGGTGAACCTCATGTCTATCGCCCGGGATCTAAAAGGAGAAGATCATAAACAATAAACGAGTATGAGCTACTTCTAAACATGCAAACACAAAAAACCGTTGTTAACAGCAGAAAACTCGGACAACAACCGGGAGATTCATATTCCCGGCTCCCACATTAATCGGAACACCGGGAATATACCTCAGAATTCTACTGTATCATCGTATCTATTTGGTGCCTTTGACAATCTTTTCTGCGGAGCTGACAAGATCGGGACCAATTTCCTTAGCCCATTTGTCATACACAGCTTTTGTCTTAGCCTTGAAAGGCTCCCGTTCTTTCGGCGTCAACACAACAACATCCATTCCATTCTTTTTCAAACCCGTAATAGCTTCGGTACTGCCTTCCATTCCTTTCCGGACCTCCTTGATCTCCCAGGACATAGCTTCTTGAGCCGCCTTTGCGATAATGTCTTTATCTTTCTGATCGAAAGAATTCCAGGTCTCCTTGCTTATTCCGAGGATCAGAGGATCAATGGTGTAATGCCACACAGTAATGTACTTGTTCATTTCCCAGAGTTTATAGGGAATAACGATTGAAGCAACTGGATTTTCCTGGCCGTCTACGGTGCCCTGCTGAAGGGCCGTAAGACATTCTGACCAGTTGATAGATACTGGATTTGCGCCCATCGCTCTAAACGTATCAATAAAAATAGGCGATCCTACTACTCTGAGCTTGAGCCCCTCCAAATCCTCGGGCTTTTTCACTGCGCGTTTTGAATTGGTCAATTCTCTGAAACCGTTTTCTCCCCACGCGAGACCGACAACTCCTTTTTCATCAATGATCTTGAAAATCTGTTTACCTGGCGCACCTGATTTGACAGCATCCAGATGTTTATAATCAGGAAACAGGAAGGGAAGAGAGAAGAGGTTTAGTTCCTTGACTGTCGGAGACCAGTTGATTGTGGAACCAACAGCGAAATCTATGACTCCCTGTTTCATCAGAAGAAACTCGTTCGTCTGCATACCGGCAAAGAGCTGGCCCGCGAAATAAGGCTTGATATTGATTTTCCCACCTGTTCTTTCTTTGACCAGATCTGAGAACTTCACCGCCGACTGACCCCATGCGGTCTGAGGTCCGATCACCAGACTCAACTTATATTCTGGCTTGTAGTTTGCTGCAGTTACCTGAGTCGAAAAAGCCATAACCAAACCCAACACCACAAGAACCATAGTCGATTTTCTTATCACCTTCTGCCTCCTTATTAAGATTAGCTAATTATAAAACGACGAAACCAGATTTTAAATGAAAAACTTCCAAATTTTCAATCCTCTGTATAATGGTCATTTCACAACAGCCATTCAATGGGCAATATCGACAAGAGAAAAACCAGGCTGCGTTTCACTATTCCGGCGCCCGGTTCCTGATTATGTAAAACCTGTCCCCGCTCTTGCTGTTCTATCCAGTATAATTGTCCTTCCTCATTGAGGCGGACTTCATAAGCTCTGAGCGGAAATTTGCTGTTGAACCCCGTATCGATCTGTCTTGCCAAAGAAGGGCTGTCAATGACAAACCCGAGTTCCGTGTTTAGATTAACGGAGCGCGGATCAAAGTTGAATGAGCCGACAAATACACGCTCGCCATCCACAGCAAAGGTTTTTGCGTGGAGACTTGAACCCGAACTCCCGAAGCGAGCGGGGCTCCAGTTGCTGGACGTCTCCGACGAGATTCTCTTCATTTCATAAATAGCGATTCCGGACTGTAATAATTCCCTGCGCCATTTCGCGTACCCGGCGTGCACGGCAGCAACATCCGTAGCTTCAAGGGAATTAGTGAGGATACGTACCCTGACGCCGCGCGTGGCTATTTCCTTAAAAGCTTTCACACCGGCAGCAGTGGGAACAAAGTAAGGCGAGACCAATGCCAAATCCCGGGTCGATACTCCGATAATATCTCTTAGTCTATTGGCCAGCAGCTCCTCTTCCCTTGCTTTTCCGAGACCTTTTGAAGGATCATCACTAACCATGTGGATATTCGTCCATTCCAGCGGCAGGCTACCGGAAAGCAGTTCCGAAAAGAAGGTTGATTGTTTAACAGTACTCACATAATTCGATGCTGCTGGATCTCTCTCTATCTTCGAAGCAGTATCTGCCAAGTTATAGAGTTCGTCTCGATTATCGGTTCCCAAGATCCCGCCGATTGCGTAAGATGACTCGCTTGACCAGTACCGATCAAAATCGGCCGATACGCTGTTGACAACAGGGCCCACACAAAGAACGTCCAAATCCGCGAACAGAACGCCGTTATTTGCGCCGAAATACTCGTCCCCGATATTGCGTCCCCCCACGATTGTGGTCTGATTATCGGCTGTGAAAGATTTATTGTGCATACGACGGTTTATGCGGGAAAAATCCATGAAATAGCAAAGCCATTTTGCGCTCCGTATCATGCAGGGGTTGAACAACCGGATTTCGATGTTCGGGTGCTTGTCGAGTTCATTCAACTCGCGGTCAAGACGTGTGGTGCCTGTATCATCAAGCAATAAGCGCACGCGAACACCCCGTCTTGCGGCACGCTGAAGGGCATCCATGAGAAGAGTCCCTGTCATATCCTTGCGCCATATATAGTATTGAATATCGAGAGTTCTCTCAGCAGCGCGTGTAAGCAGCATACGGGCAGCGAAGGCATCGTAAGGATTCCTCAGAGCATAGAAACCGCTCTTCCCCGGATGCTCTTCTCCTTTGCCGGCTACTGCCTGACCTAATCGCGTGCTTCTAGCTTCATTTTCTTCAAGCGCAGTGGAATCGGTGCGATTTACGAGCGACGGGAGGGAACATCCCATCGGTATGCAGCATAGAATGAAGAGCAGAATGAGTGGAATAGATCGACGTACTATTTGCATTCTGAGGATAATCCTCTGGAGCGGTAATCTGTGAAGCTGTACCCGCCTTTCCTGAAAACGTAAATCGCCCACCCCAGCACTTCCCGACCCCACCTCAGATACGCTGTCTTACTCTGACGCACTCGCGTGAGCACTGTCTCCACATCGGGATCATCCCGATGATCACTCGCCCAAGTTTCCGCAGCGTACCACTGTAACCCTTCATATCTATCCCAGTCATCCTGACTGCTTACGAGCGCGTAAACCGACTCCAATCCGTGCTCTTGCCCACCCTCTACATTCTGATAATGTGTTCCAAAGTCGTTCCGCGTCACTCCGATCGCTTCTAGATACTCTTTTTCCGGTTCATGCCGCCAGTACGGTTCACCCACAACGATCCAGCTTTCCTGGGCGGCCATATTATTAAGGGCCTTCAACGTCCCTCGGTACCCGCCATAAATCCAGCTCGCACCGATGCACGCCACGAGATCAAAGTTCTCTGGGCTCTCGGGTGCATATTTAGCCCCGTCCATCTCCAGGAACTGGAGTCGGACATCCGGAACACGTTTTTGATGCTTCTTATTGACATCAGCAATGCAGTAGGGGGAAAAATCAACTCCGGTCCCTGTCAATTGCGGATACCGCTCTGCAAGCCTGATGAGAAACTCGCCCTTTCCAGTGGCTATATCAAGCACGCGCGCCCCTGGTTTCAAGGGCAAAAGTTCGATAAGTTGCTCGAGTTTCTCAAGGCTCATCGGATTACAAAGGATGTGCTCCCGATGTGTGATGTCAAAGAACTTCCACATGTCCATGCCCACACTCCTTTATCGATAATGCCGCGGGCCAAACACAGCATTCTTCCAAAGCGACCATCCATCGTAGGATCCGATTAGAATTAGTCAACTGCGCCCTGCCCCTGATCGACTTCTCAGCTGTTCTATTCACTACCTTTTTTGATATAGTTGTATTGTCCCGATGTCACCGTAGAAAAGTGAAATATCGGCCTCTCTACGCGGCGTATCACCAGGGGACAATGCGCCAACCCTCCAGGAACAAAGATCATAGATGATCTTGTAAGAATGTGCTGTTCATCCTCTATCCAGAACTCAATCTCACCACCAAGATCGTACGGGTCTTTGTGGTCGCTACCGAAGAAACCGATGATCTCGTCCGCATCATGAGTGTGGGAAAACCTTTCAGGCATATCGGGCGGATTGGGGCCCAGGTACCAGGAGCAGTTCATCTGAAAGGCGCCATCGACAACCTTATTGTCCATCCACAGAATGCGAGTCGCAAATGTTGCATACTTTGCAGCGAATTCAGGGGTAAACCTGGTCGTCTTCAGTTCCTGGACGATATACTTTCCGTACTTTGATTGCATTGCACTTCCTCCTTATCGTTTCTGTTCAAAACGATCACCAATTCTACTGATGCGGCTTGATTTCATTATAGCCTCAAATTGTGTTTTATTCATTATCCATTTTGCTGACAGTAACGTGCCAAGTGTGGCATGTGCAACTCGTTCACCAGTATAGCGCATCACCAAATGCTTGCACATGCGCACCGTGTAATCTGTCAGCGCGGCGTGTCCGAAATCACATCGCATCAATTCGTTTTGACGACAAAACCATTCAGTTGATCTGTGATTTTTTGTAGCTGTGATCGGCGGCTCGCTTCAGCAAAGACGTCGTAACAGTGCCGCCCCTCTTCTCCCATAATACGATAGCGCATGCGCGTTGGACATCCACCTTGAGGGACGCCAATTCTCCCACGCCGTCAAACGAAGATAGTGATAGAACCGGCTCTGATAGGCACATGGGCGAGATGAATACCATGGTTTATCCGGCCCGCAGAAGTGAAGGATATAAGCACGTTGTAGCAGGTCTTGATGCGCTGTTTTATCCATCAGAGAATAGCGATCGGCGAGGGGAATATATTGAAGAACATTCCAGCGGAGATCAAGTTTTCCCCGGCTCGAGTGGAATACTGCATTCATGGCATCCTGATCGCACAACTGAATGAATTTTCGATTGTCCCGGAGATATCTCAGCAGAGACTGGAGTGTGTTCTCCTCGTGCCATTTTTCTGCATTGAAAACCAGGACTCCCGTGTTGAAGAGTTCATCGCCCTGCATTCGTCCGAGGCTCTTCCAGTTTCTCAGGCCAAAACGTGAACTGACATAAGGATTGATCAAGTCCTGGGCAGCCATCACATGATTGTCGCCGACATCTACCGTCCAGAGAGGGCTAATGTCTGTCTCAACAATGACGTCGCAATCCAGATAGATTATGCGCGGATATTCCGGCCCGAGCAGTTGAGGAAGAAAAAGTTTGTAGTAAGATGATTTTCCCACGTACCCACACGGGAGTGACTCTAAGAGACTTTTTTGAGCACTTGACGGATGAAGCCAGTGAAGAATTACTCGGTTGGCATCTATGGACCGCAATAGCTTTTCCTTGTTTGTCTGCGAAACGCCCGCATCGACAATAAACGTCCGCAGCTTTGCGTCCTGGGTCAAATGGGCTGTAAGTGATGCAACTGCAGCTGCCAGAGGCATGGCATAGTTGTTGTCGGTAACAAAGGCTACCGTCGGGATGTTGATCGCGTCCGGTGTGCCGCTAACACACAAACCTTCAGATGAAACGGGATCCATGGAATTCATTGTCAGAAGTTTCCATTCTATATTCAGTTTTCGTGATATCTGCCGCAATCCCATCTTTCAGGAATCATTTACTGCACCAGTTCACAGTGAAAAACCACAACAGAAATCATCCTTCAGGGAAGTTGTATTTGGTTGCAGAAGTTGCTAATGTCCCGAACATGTACCAGGACTCATCTATTTAGACAATACAAATATATAAAGAGCGCCCCCATGCGTCCTCGCTTTTCTATAAACTCAACCTTCCTCTTCGTAGATAAAGGCTCCTCCCATCCTTGTTCAGACATAGCGGCATAGTATCTCTGATGAAATCATGATATGCCAATTCTACGTACGCATTAAAGAAATAGATGAACCACTCTGAACTATACGAAAGAAACGCTCGCAAAAAATAGTTCTCGTTCCAATATCGTCCTTGCATGAGCCAATCTGGCGGGTAATCAAATGGATAAAAAACATCATGAAAATGAACAAAGACACCAACCGGCAGCAACGGCATAATGTCAAAAAACAATACATGCAAATCGCTCCCGCATTTGACGAGATGACTTGAATCAATAAATAGAAAATCGCCGGATTCCAAGGATGAAAAAAGTGAAAATGGAACCTCTTGCAGTCTCTTCTCAATGACTCTCAGTTGATCGTAATCATTACATCTCAAGAGACCTTTAAGACGATTCGGACGGGGCTCGATAGAGGTCATTTCCGGACGTTGCGAGAAGAACCTTTCAACAGTGTCAAGCATAACCGCAGAAGAAAAACCGGACCCGATTTCCACAATTCTTTTTGGTTGATGCTTTCTTAGAAAACTATACAGGAAAATTGCGTCCGAATGCCGAAAAAACTTGTTGTTATAATAGTATCGACACTCCCCCCGTTTTTCTTCTGAAAACGGCAATTCTTTATAAAATTCTGCATATTGTTGAAGCAGGCAAAACTGTTTGTCCGCATTCAGTTCAATACCCGGGAGCTCCATGGCCGATGTGGGAGGCTTTCTTGACCTGATGTACCTGAGGACCTCTTCCTTATCCGGAACAGGAGAATAGTAGTGTCCAGCAGGAAATGCTTTTTGTTCTCCGATCTGTCTGCCGAGAAGTCTGGCATAAGGCATCTTATTAAGAATGTACTTGATGATTCGTTGCATTGCATACCCTTGTATTTAGCTTTACGGTATATCACATCAACGCGAGACTTGTCCAGATACTGACGATTAGGATTTTTTGTATTCGGCAATTGCAGCTAGGATCTTCCGAGTTGTGTCTTGTCTTGCGAGGAATGGGCACGTCAGAGTCTAGCGCTTACCTGTCCCGGCCTGAGGCTTAGGACTGGCTATACATGCATTTGTGGACGTATCTTTTGAATTTTTTCCTGAACCGTCGTGAGACATTACATTCAATGTGAAAGAGTGCCACGTAACTACCACTGTTCATCACATCTAGTCGAATTAGCCAACAATGCCCTCCCCTCGCTCAACGGAAGATAGATTTCATTGCGCGAACTCTCTGCTTATACAAGTTAAGGACATCCCCGACTCGTCGAAGTCACCTTTGAGTCCTGTTGAACGGGAATTCAGCCAGATTATAACAGATCCACGAGAATGGAGAGCACGGCAAAAAGCAGAAAATTCAAATCAATCAGCAATTCATATTTGAACCTGTAGAAGTAATAGTTCTTCCTGATATGTTTGTATAAATGATAATAATATATCATGTTTATCAGGTACAGAGCCGCAAGCCAGTTTATAAACGCGGTGTAATAGAATACTGAGATCGTAAACAGCGCGCTTAACGAAATAACGATGGCCTTCGTCATTTTCAGACCTGCGATTGTTATCACGGTTTCAATACCCAGAAGGCGGTCGCCCTGGTAGTCCGTTAGATCCAGGAGTATGTTCCTCACAAAGATGATTGAAAAAATAATCATGAAAATCGA
>CAYYLU010000088.1:0-10288 GCA_964472475.1 uncultured Syntrophus sp.
GGGGTCGCAGGTTCAAGTCCTGTCTTCCCGACCATTTACAATTCTACGCTTCTCAAACAGAAAGAAGCAACATCCTCGTTATCACCATCACACAGGGTAATACTTTATATTCACACCTTTTCGTGTGCGACATCCTGATTGCGATGCTAAATAGACATCATCAGGGAGCACATCGCACCCAAACCAACCTCGCTCACTCATTAACACGATTGTGCTCCTGACCGTCTTGATCGTTATGTCGTCAATCGGCTCGGCAGTAGCATGACAAAAAGGCAGTCTTCCTCAATGCTAAGAGCCCCGATTCTGTCAAAACCGAAAGCCAACAGTCCATCGACGTATACCGACTTCCGCAGCGAATCTAAATAGCGTCACGTGCAGCAGCTGACCGACTGGATCTTTAGATCTCATGATAACAGCGGAATGTCTTTCATCATCATAGATAAAATTGACGCAAGGATCCTTGCCTTCAGGTGGGACGGCTATTGTAGCTTAGTTTGCACCCCCTCATAGGCAGGCTGCCGAGTGATGCCGCCTGAGGAAAAAGAGAATGCACAGATCCGGCACTAAAGGGACGTTTCGTTCCGGCGAAAAGGGGGCAAAGAAGATTGACGTTGACACGATTTGTGAATTCCGATTTACGGGTTCTATGATTCATAAAACACGCCACCTGCGAAGCTGACTGACGATTTGCCGTCAGTCCACTGGTCGTAGCCCACGATGTCGCATCTACTGCCTTCGAGAAGCCTCAATTGAAAATATATCGGCGTCAGACCGCATATACGCCTCGAGTCGCTTTCTTCCTGAACAGCGTTGAAGAATCCATCCGCATTCACACTTCGAATTTGGTCGAGCAGAATCTCGTCACGCCTCTTTGAACGTGCAAGCTCCACTCCATCAAGCTCGAAGGAGTCCCCGAACTGCGCACCTATGTGCGCAAGGTCCGCGCCTGACAGGATAATGTAAGGCCTACCCAGTGTGGAAAGTGCTTTTCTTAAGCCTTCTACAACACTGTCGATTTCGCCATCATTAAGCGATCTCTTCCCCTGAATGTATTCATGCATTGATCCTGTCAGAATAGGCAGGATCTCAAAATCCTGCTGCATCATGAACTGCATAAGAGGTAATTGCAGCTCGATAGAATGCTCGTTCCTGTGCGGCCATTCATCTATGTAGTCTTTGAGAATCTCATCGTCACGAATGTAGGAATCGAGTTCGGCAGCATGAGGTATCGTTTCAAGGGGTGTTTCGAAATCTTTTAGTGATATACTGAGCAGTCGCTCAGTGGGATGGTGGCACGTGCCAAAGAGAACTATAAGAGGCTTTTTGTTATGCTTGAGATGCGGATACGTTCTCTTGTATACGCTCATGCCCCGGGCATAATCGATGTGAGGAGCCAACAGTCCTGTTATCTCGTAGGTCGTGCTTCCATTACTTTCCTTTCCCAGCATTTCATCAAGGAAGGCGAGAAGATCCATTTTATTCTCCGAGTAGCTTTTTCCTGCAAGGAACGCTTTTCGGGTATTTGACTTTTCATATTCTGTCTTGATCTCGGAGAAGCTTCTTTCATAATTTTCATTGAATAGCAGCAGGTGAGAATCCATTGTCCTTACCAATTCTTCAATTTTCTCAATGTAAACAAGTTCGCCTACTGCACGCATGAAATCAAGTTGCACATCACGCAGGTTTCGCGAACCGTCCATCAAAGAAATCATGTAGGCTATCTCCCGCGAAACCACAAGACTTTCCTGAGTAATACCTTCGTTGTCTCTTAACAGGACAAGTTCTTTCCCTTCGTACACTATAGGAACTGCTTCAATCCAACGTACCCTCGGTTTATCCATATCCAAAATCTAACACATGACCTGTTGTACAGCAAATGTCAGCTCCTGATGTAAGTGCGGGTAAAAGGTTCAAGGCTAAACTGAAGATCACAACTGGTATTCTTTCTGCTTTTACCTTGGACCTTTGGCCTCGTACCTTCAATGACCCAACAACCTAACGACTCCATGGCCCTATGACCCAATGACCGTCTCTAAATTCAGTTGAAAAGCAGTCTCTTTTATTCTATCTTTCTTGCATACACTAAAATAGTGACGGGGGGAACATGAAGAGGGGAACAGACTCTTTTACTGTAAACGATCTTCCTGCACAGGAAAGACCGCGGGAGAGACTGGCGAAGCATGGTCCCGACAAGCTGTCTGCGCCCGAATTACTGGCGGTTGTATTGGGGCGCGGAGTATCAGGAAAATCGGTCATGTCCATAGCCCAGGAACTGATTTCAAAATTCGGGAGCGTCAAGGGAATAAGCGAAGCCACAATCGCAGAACTGGCGAAGGTCAGAGGAATCGGCAGCGCTAAAGCAGCTCAATTGAAGGCCGTCTTTGAACTGGGCAAGAGACAGCAGTTTGATGAGGCACCGCCTTTCCAGAAATATGAAATTACCAATCCCGCTTCGGTAGTAGCTGCAATACGTGAGTCGATACGGGATAAACGCAAGGAGCACTTTAAGCTCCTTGTGCTGAATACCCGCAACAGGATTGTAGCCATCACAAATGTATCAACAGGGACGTTGAGCTCCAGTCTCGTCCATCCGCGGGAGGTCTTCCGTGATGCAATAGAGCACAGTGGTTCCTCGGTTGTGCTTGCCCACAATCACCCTTCCGGCAACCCTGATCCGTCTGAAGAAGACCTGCGCATTACCCGAAGACTTGCTGACGCGGGCAAAATTATAGGTATAGAAGTCCTGGATCACATCATCGTAGGAAAAGAGACCTATGTCAGCTTTAAAGAAAAGGGTCTAATATAAGCTATATTCGAAATATCGTAAAACTTACTTCATTTCAAATACACACAAAAGCTAAATCTTATTGAATATGAGTCTATATATTTAATATTATTATCTAACTTAGCATTGGCACATCTATTGTAATATGATTGATATGGATCTTACTATGATATATCCACACATATCCGCTGAATGTTCATCTTTGCATTTGCATCGATTCCCGTGGTATAATAAGTTCTTCCGGCAGTTACCACGAACGTTGTACCGCGTAACTCAGGGTCGCATCGGCGCGATAAAACGCTTGAATTACATGCGCATTCAAACGTGCAAAGGGCTGGTGTATTGTGGATAACCTCAATTTTCTTAATAAGATAGAGACTAGTTCGGGCGAGAAGATTTCCGCCTGTTATCAGTGCTACAAATGCACGGCAGGGTGTCCCGTAGCTGCCGACATGGACGTTCAGCCACACAAAATAATCCGGCATATAATAATGGGTGATGAGGAAAAGGTGCTCTCGTCGGCCGCCATCTGGACCTGTCTTCAGTGCGCTACATGCTCAGTGCGATGCCCGAACGACATAGATATTGCTCATGTTTTCGACACTCTGCGGAAGCTGGCAGTGGCCAAACATCAGGAAGCGGAGAAAGATACGTGGGCATTTTATAGATACTTCCTTAACAGCGTCAAAAAACATGGCCGGCTCCACGAATTGGAAGCAATCATGCACTATAAACTGGCGAAAAAAGATTTCTTCAGCGATGCAAAGATGGGAATAGGCATGTTCACAAAAGGAAGGATGGGCGTAATGCCCCACAATATCAAAAACAGAAAACAGATGAAAGCGATTTTTGATAAGGTAATAGATGGAGACAAAGTTGAACAGTAATGGCTCTATTATGCATTTGCTGACACCCGACACCCGAAGCCCGATCCCCCCGCTTCTCCGAAGGAGTATCGCGTGACCACACTCACCTATTTCCCCGGGTGTTCGATGGAAACATCCAGCAGGATATACGATGCCTCTCTTCGGCAGGTCCTGTCTCATTACGGAATAGGCCTGAAAGAATTGGAAGACTGGTCGTGCTGCGGCTCTTCAGCCGCGCATACCATAGATGAAACGCTTGCACACGTGTTATCCGCACGAAACCTGGCGCTGGCAGAAAAAAACGACAATCCGTTCTTCGCGCCATGTTCATCCTGTTATAACCGGGCATTGATCACGAATGACCGGATTCGCAAAGATTCCGAATTCCGTGATGGCATAAACCAGGTCATCGCACCTCTGTCGTGCCGGGGCACCGTTGAAGTTAAGAACATCATAGAGATACTTTACGATCAGGTAGGGCTGGAACGCATCGCAAAAAGTGTTTCTTACGATCTCTCGAGACTCAAACTTGTGCCGTACTACGGATGTGTCCTGACACGCATTCCTGGGACACCGGTCTTTGATGACGTTGAGAACCCTACGAGCATGGATGATCTGTTGTGGGTTACCGGTGCAAGTCTTGCCGGCTGGCCGTACAAAACGGAATGCTGCGGAGCAAGCAAGACACTCACAAACAAAGACGTAACGGCAAGGCTTTCGGGCAAGATCATGGACATGGCCGTCTCTGTAGGTGCCGACGCAATCGTAACGCCCTGCCCGCTCTGTCAAATGAATCTCGACCTTCTTCCCTACCTCCGCAGAAGCGAGAGAAACCTGCCCGTCCTTTTTCTGACAGAAGTCTATGAGCTCGCACTCTTCGGGAAGATGTCAGGCAGCAGCTCGCATATGATACCGGCGGAGGAAATCATAAAAAAGGTTAAAGCTAAAAGGTGAAAGGTGAAAGGAAGAACGAAACACGTTTCTCATTGGTCATTGACGACCAACATGGAACAAGGATATTGATCAGGATGGAACTGACCGAGAAGATAGATTTCATAAGAACCTTCGATCCCGATGGGGCGGCACGGCTGGAGAGGCTTATCGGTAAGAAGGAAAGTCTGCTCGACAGAAATATCTATGGAGAACGGTTTACAGAAAGGCAGTTCTCTCTCGTCTTCGTGCCCCTTGTTGAGGCCGCATATAACCGTGCTCTGATACTGGAAGTACTATCAAAAACGGATGATACAATCCCGTCTATTTCCACCAGGCTGAACATGGAGAAGCAAAAAGTATTCGATTGCATGAAGGAACTAATGAAAAATAACCTCGTCGAAATTGCAGCCCACGAAGGACGAGATGCGGTCTTCAGGAAAAAGTGAGAGGTCATGGATAAAGTAGGAAAAGTTCTCGTTATCGGCGGCGGCATCGGAGGCATGGAGGCTTCACTAAATCTTGTTGAAGCCGGCTTCGGTGTCTATCTGGTCGATGAAAAGCCGAATATCGGCGGCAGCATGTCGCAGCTCGATAAGACTTTCCCGACAAACGACTGTTCGATGTGCATCATGGCGCCGAAACTCGTTGAAGTCGGTAGAAACCCGAATATCGATTTGCTCATGAATACCGAAGTGGTCGCGCTTGAAGGAGAGCCCGGCAAATTCACCGTCACCCTCGCCAGGAAACCCCGCCGAATATTGCCCGAAAAGTGTACCTCCTGCGGCCTGTGCGCGCCGAACTGCCCGCTGGAAGTCAACAGCAACTACAATGAAGGCTTGTCAAAGAGAAGTGCCGCCTTCATCAATTTTCCACAGGCCATCCCGTCCACATATATGATCGACCGCGAGATTGCGCCATGCACTAATCGCTGTCCCGTAAACCTCAATGCCCGCGATTACGTCGGACTTATAGCAGAAGGACGTTTTCTTGAAGCGCTCGACCTTATCCGTGAACGACTCCCTTTCCCCGGTGTAATTGGACGCATTTGTGCCCACCCGTGTGAGGAGGAGTGCCTCCGCGGCAGAAAAGTCGAACAACCAATCGCCATCTGTGCGCTGAAACGGTTTGTCGCTGATTACGAAAAGGGACAGAGAGATATCCCGGTTCCGGCGGTAGGCCTGGAGACCGGCAAGAAAGTCGCGATTGTTGGCGGTGGTCCGGCAGGTATGAGCTGTGCTCTTGAGCTGCGCAAGGCAGGTCACAGTGTCACCCTTTTCGAGGCCCACGACAGGCTTGGCGGCATGCTCTACCTCGGTATTCCCGCATACAGACTTCCAAAAGAAGAGCTTGCACGTGAGACTGCAATTGTCGAGAAGGCGGGAATTGATGTTAGGTACAATACTTCTGTGGGCAAAGACATTGGCGTAAAAGACATTCTTTCCGGATTTGACGCTGCATTCTTTGCTGTCGGTGCGCATGGTGGCAGAGGTTTGGGCGTCGAGAATGAAAATGCGAACGGTGTCATAGGTGGAATCGATTTTCTGCGTTCAGTAAATAAGGGAAACCCTGTGCCGATCGGCAAGACCGTTTTTGTCATAGGCGGCGGCAATGTGGCCATAGACGTGGCGCTTACGGCCAAAAGAAGCGGTGCGGAAACGGTACATATGGCATGTCTTGAATCGCACGATGAAATGCCCGCGCATAAGTGGGAAGTAGATCAGGCGCTCGCCGAGGGGGTGAAGGTCCACAATTCCTGGGGTCCGAGACGTATACTTACCGAAAACGGGAAAGTCACGGGCATTGAATTCAAAAGATGCACAGCCGTTTTCGATTCCGCGGGGCGTTTCAGTCCATGCTACGATGACGGCACTACGCTCTCATTTGAAGCAGATACCATCATCCTCGCTATAGGACAGGCGATGGACACAGCTTTTCTCAAGGACGCTGCCGGATTGGAGCTTGCCCGTGACGGCAGAATTGTGGCAGACCCTGTCACGCTTGAGACGACACTGCAAGGTGTCTTTGCAGGCGGCGATGTCGCGACCGGGCCCAAGCTTGCAATAGATGCCATCCATCAGGGCCAGGAGGCAGCCGAATCGATTCTACGGTATCTCGAAGGAAAAGACATGAGAGCGGGCAGGCAAACGAGAGAAGATAAGCTGGTCGAAGACATTCCGGAGAACATTCAAAAAAAGGCCCGTGTACTGATTCCTGAAGTTCCGGTGGAAGAGCGCAAAGGTTTTGCTGAAGTCTATCTTTCTCTGTCTGCGGAAGACGCCGTGGAAGAGGCAAAGCGCTGTCTCAACTGCCGTCGCTGCCTCGGATGCCGCATCTGTGAAGAGTTCTGCAAGCCGGACGCAATCGACTATCGTATCGAACCTCAGGAAGAACGGATACATGTCGGCAGCATCATAATAGCTACAGGGTTTGATGAGTATGATGCGCACGCAAGACCGGAACTGGGCTATGGTGTATATCCCAACGTTGTCACGAGCATTGAATTCGAGCGCATTCTCTCCGCAACCGGACCAACCGGCAGCGTAATCATGAGACCATCAGACGGTAAGATCCCGCAGAAGATAGCTTTCCTCCAGTGCGTAGGCAGCCGCGACAAAATCAATGAGTACTGCTCCTCCGTCTGCTGTATGTATGCGACGAAAGAGGCTGTGATCGCCAAGGAGCATCAAAGAGACATCGATGCAAGTATCTTCTACATTGACATACGGGCATTCGGGAAAGGCTTTGACCAGTACTACGAGCGTGCCCGGAATGAATACGGTGTAAGATACGTCAAATCGACGGTATCGCGCATTCTGGAGAATGTCGAAACGAAGGATCCGGAAATCACGTATGTTGACGAAGATGGCAATCTGAAAACAGAGTTCTTCGATATGGTCGTGTTGTCTGTAGGGCTAAGGCCTCCCCAGAGCCTCCCGAAGCTTGCGAACACATTGGATATCGCCCTGAATGAATACGGTTTTGTCATGACGGAACCGGGGAAACCACTCATTACCTCACGCGAGGGCATATACGTGAGCGGCGCTGCCGAATCGCCCAAGGATATACCTGAAACGGTCATGCAGTCTTGCGGCGCGGCATGTGAGGCCCAATCAATTATTGCCGACGTGAGAGGTAAAGACCTCGTTTCCCTTCCCCTGCCGGAAGAGAAGAATGTCGATGAACAAGAACCAAGGATCGGTGTATTCGTCTGCAACTGCGGCATAAACATCGGTGGAGTCGTCAATGTACCCGAGGTACAGGAATACGCAAAGACCCTGCCAAACGTTGTGCTCTCGGACGAAAATCTGTTCACCTGTTCGCAGGACACACAGGACAAGATGAAGAACGTCATCGATGAATACAAGATCAATCGGGTGGTCGTGGCATCCTGTTCTCCACGCACACATGAACCGCTCTTCAGGGCCACCATACGTGAGGCGGGTTTGAATAAGTACCTCTTTGAAATGGCAAACATACGCGATCAATGCTCGTGGGTCCACATGCAGGACAAGAAAGGGGCTACCGAGAAAGCAAAAGACCTCGTCAGAATGGCCGTCACAAACGCAAATTATATTAAGCCGTTGAAGGACGTATCCATAGACGTCAACAAACGGGCACTTGTGCTCGGAGGCGGCATAGCCGGTATGACTGCCGCACTCAAGCTCGCTGATCAGAACTTCGAGGTCTTCCTTGTTGAAAAGGAACGTGAATTGGGCGGTAATCTCAGACACATATATCGTACAGTGGATGGCATGGACGTACAGGCATTCTTGAAGAACACAGTCGAGAGGGTGACCACCCATCCTCTGATCCATATCGAAACGGAGGCCAGGATCACCGGACACTCAGGGTTTAAGGGGAACTTTACGACAGAAATCACGGTGGGGGCTGAAGTCAAGTCCGTACAGCACGGCATTATTGTAGTGGCAGTAGGCGCCGAGGAATTTAAACCTATGGGCAAATATTTCTACGGCGATGACCCCCGTGTGATAACCCAGACAGAGTTCGAGAAGACATTTGCGGAGCGAAGCCTGCCGTTGTTCAAACGGTGCGTCATGGTACAGTGCGTCGGTTCACGCGATGAAGAACGTCCTTACTGCAGCAGGGTCTGCTGTTCGGTCGCCGTGAAAAACGCAATCGATATCAAACAACGTGATCCTGCCGCCGATGTGATCATCCTTTATCGTGATATCCGGACTTACGGATTTCTCGAGAAATACTATTTAAAGGCAAGAAATCTCGGTGTACGTTTTGTCCGGTTCGAAGCCGACAATCCACCTGTCGTCGAAAAAACCAATGGTGCACTCTCGATCTCGTGCTTTGATCAGTCAATAGGCGAAGACATTCAGTTTAGCACCGATCTGATTGTACTGAGTAGTGCTATTGTGGCAGGAGATCATAAAGAACTGGCGACATTGCTTAAGGTGCCGAGGACAAACGAAGGCTTTTTCTTCGAGGCACACATGAAACTGAGGCCGGTCGATTTTGCATCCGACGGTATGTTCCTGTGCGGACTCGCCCATTCACCGAAAAACATTCAGGAGAGTATGACACAAGCGGAAGGTGCTGTCGCCAGGGCGCTGACAATCCTTGCCAAAGAAAGCATGCTGGTTGGCGGCGTTGTTGCAAAAGTGGAGTCTGAAAAATGCGCCGCGTGTCTCACGTGTGTCAGGACCTGCCCGTACAGTGTGCCTGTGATTAATGCGAATGGCGATGCAGAGATAGATATCAGTAAGTGCAAGGGATGCGGTTCGTGCGTTGCCGAATGTCCGGCAAAGGCAATCGATCTCATGCATTACAAAGATGCGCAGCTGATAGAGAAGGCGAAGGCGCTGTGCAGTCATTAGTTCGGAGTCATGAGTTCGGAGTTCGGAGTCTGTTTGATCCCTGGACCCTGAGACCTGAATCTGGAATCAGAATGAATTCGGAGAGGTAAGACGGCTTGGTGCTGAAGAAAAGGTAAGGAGTAATCGATTGGAAAACTTTGAGCCGCAGATTGTAGCGTTTTGTTGCGAATACTGAGGGTACGCGGCTGCGGACCTGGCAGGTTCGATGAGACTTTCGTATCCGACAAACATAAAGATCATCAAGGTGCCGTGCACCGGCAGAGTTGATATCATGCTCATGATGAAAGCATTTGAAAACGGCGCCGACGGCGTTTATCTTGTCGGTTGTATGGAAGGAGATTGTCATTACCTCGCCGGAAACCTGAAAGCGAGAAAGCGTGTCGAATACGTGAAAAAACTGCTTGATGAATGCGGCATAGGCGCAGAGCGTGTGGCGATGTACAACCTGTCCTCGGCACAGGGACAAAAGTTCGCCGAGTACGCGCGGGAGATGGGAGAAAAGATAAAAGCGCTGGGACCAAACCCAATCAAACGTCAGACCGTTTGATTGGGTTTGCAGGAGCAAATAAACGAGGGACGTCCATTCGTCGCCTCATTAGGACGAAGGACGACAAAAGACTGTACGTACTCGGGAAGCGAACCTCCGAGTGAATGAAATGAACGATCGTCCTTCGGACATTAGAGGGAGTCAACATGATAGTAGCCAACAGAAAACCTTTCGACGAGATTATGAAGGTGCTTGAGCCGTACACGAAGATATTACTTGTCGGGTGCAATGAATGCGTCACGGTCTGTTCCGTCGGCGGTACGAAAGAAGTCGAGGTGCTTGCCTCCGAGATACGGCTTGCCCGCGGCAA
>CAYYLU010000089.1:0-10082 GCA_964472475.1 uncultured Syntrophus sp.
CTCAAGCCAGGCAAGGTCCATCTGAATGGCGGTAAGAGACTGGCCGAGCTCATCATGTATTTCCCGCGCTATTCGTGTGCTTTCTTTCTCCCGCACTGACTGAAGATGGACCGAGAGGTTACGAAGTTGCTCGCGCGAATTTGCGAGTTCCTTTTCGGCCTTTCTCTGTTCTGTTATGTCTTCATACGTGACCACTATCCTTCTCTCCGGAGTAAGCACATCACCTATTCTCGCAGATCTCATCCTGCAGAGAATCCGATGCCCCTCTTTGTGGCGGCACGGGAACTCCTTCACAAATGTGCGCTGATGTTCAAGAGTGGTGTAGAAATATCTTCCAATCTCATCCGCTTCTTTGTCGGAGCCGTAGAAAAGTGTCACGCTCTTGCCGATCAGCTCTTCAGGGTGCCATCCGAACACCTGTTCGACCGCCGCGTTCGCAAAGTTGATTCTCCGGTTTTGCAGTCCAACCACCGCCTGCGGTATCGCGTCCACTATGGAAGCCTTTAAGGCATCGAGTTCTTCAAGGTTATTCCGCGCCTGCAGCAGGTTATTCGTAAGTGTTCTGTAGAGCTCCTTATCGGGCGCTGCTTTTCTTCTTACTGTATTTTTTGAATACTGTTTCTCTTCAGACATACAGACTGTCTCCCTGTAACACCATTGACGGGAACAAACATGCCAACGAAATACAGAGAGATTTTATCATATGCACTTCGGTAATTAAAAGACTGATTTCTATCAAGCAGTAGATGCCCTGAAAGGCTACGGGAAAACCCTGGCAGCCTTAGGAACACACAGTATTACTCAAGAGCTTTTTGCAGAACAGGTCCCAGTGCAGCTATATGGGCCGGAGTCGTCCCGCAACATCCACCTATCAGCCGCGCACCCGCCCTCAGGCACAACTCAACTCCTTCGGCAAATTGAGACGGTGACATATCGAAAATCGTGCGGCTATCAACTACTTTTGGCCGTCCGGCATTTGGTTGAGCGATAATCGGAACTTCAGTAACATCCCGCATCACAGCTATGATCGATGACATTTGTACCGGATCTATATCACCACAGTTGGCCCCCACTGCGAACGCTCCAGCCTCACTGAGAACGCGGGCACAATCCCGGGCGGAATTGCCCATCACCGTTCGCCCACCCCTTTTATCTGTACTAAACGACATTGAAGCAATTACAGGAAGATCAGTTACCTCTCTGCACGCCTTCAATGCGAGTGCTGCTTCATTGAGATCAATCATAGTTTCCACAATAAAACCATCTACGCCGGCCTCCGCAAGAATGGATGCCTGTTCTCTGAAAGCGGCATACGCAGCATCCTGCGGTATTGGACCGTAAGGATTCAGGAGTTTGCCTATTGATCCAATGTCACCCATAACACATCTGTTTTCACCGGCCACGCTTCTCGCAAGACGGACTCCCGTCATGTTTATTTCCCGAAGATCCACGGCGATACTGTGCTGTTCGATATTGATCCTGTTCATAGAAAATGTGTTCGCAATCACTACATCAACACCGGAATCTACATATCGTTTATGTACTTCAACTACCGCGTCAGGCGCTGAAATATTGCTCTTGGCCCCCATCTCTTTACCGGCTTTCTCCAATTCGGTACCCATTGCACCGTCCAGTAAGACTATCTTCTTTTTATCGAACAGCGATTTTAGATCCATTGATGTCCTCTCATGATTTTTTGCAGCTATGTTCTGTCTCAGTAAGCATACTCTCCATTGGCACAAAAGACAACACTCCCGGGTTTAATCCGATCAACCCCGAAGACTGCAGCCGTTGTCCGAAAGGCGGAATTGGGAGACCGAAAATCGGAAATCGTGAAAAAAACCCTAATTAGGTCCTGCGGCTCGTGGCAATTCCTGCCTGCTCCCTACGTTTTCTGCGAATGCCCGATGTTGAATCTCGATTTTCGAATTCTAAGTTCACGGGAGCGGTCATCCCCTTTCGACGAGTCGATAACCGACCCCCGGTTCCGTAACTATGTAAGAAGGCTGTGAAGGATTGCATTCGATTTTTCTGCGCAGTTGCCCTATGTATACGCGCAAGTACTGCGACTGTTCCTGATAGTTGGATCCCCATATGGCCCGGAGCAGTTGCTTGTGAGTCACTACCCTGCCCGCCTGTTGTGCCAGATACTTGAGGACCTCGTATTCAGTTGGAGTGAGCTTCACTTCCTCTCCCCTTACAATTACCCTTCGGTGCGCGAGATCTACGGTCAGCTCATCGAACGAATACACCGGTGTGTCTTCTATTCGCGCGGTCTTGCGCAACGCAGCACGCATCCGCGCCAGCAGTTCGCCCATGCTGAATGGTTTAGTAACGTAATCATCTGCTCCCGCATCAAGCGCTTTTATTTTATCATCTTCATGTCCTCTTACGGAAAGAACAATTATAGGCACCTGGGTCCATTCCCGTAACCTTGAAATCACCTCGATTCCATCCAGATCAGGCAAACCAAGGTCCAGAATTACGACATCAGGATGAAAAATAGACGTTTGGCTGAGACCCTCCTTTCCTGTTGCGGCCTCTCCGATGTTATAAGAGTAGGCTTCCAACGCCGCCTTGAGCATGCGCCGGATTTGTTTTTCGTCGTCTACAATAAGTACCCGTATTGCGTCATCCGACATCAGCCCTGCTCCTCATTGCCGGTTTGCCCGGTCGGCACCTCTTCCGGTACGGGCACCGTAAAAATGAACTTGTTGCCATTTTCGGCAGACGATTCAAGCCATATACGTCCTCCATGAGCCTCCACAATTCCTCTGCAGATGGAAAGACCCAACCCCGTACCGCCTGTCTGTTGTGAAGAATGCGCTCTGTAGAACTTATCAAAGACACTCTCTTGCTCAGCTTTCGGGATGAGCGGACCAAGATCCGACACACTTATCACAACTGTATCTCCGCGCGTCTGAGCCGATATGGATATAGCTCCACCTTCCGGAGAATATTTTGCCGCATTCTCCAACAGATTGATGAGCACCTGCTCAATGAGTATGAAATCGACCTTAACGCTCAGAGGTTCAGGAGGAACGTCCACCCAGATGGGGTGACCAGTTAGCACATCACCCGTCTCTCTCAGCGCCACTCCAATTATGTCCTGCACATCACACCACTTCATATTAGGCCTTAACGTACCGCTTTCGAGGCGAGCCATGTCAAGAAGATTTTCTATGAAACGGTTCATGCGCTGCGCTTCTTCCTTGATCGTTTCAAGGAAGATCTTTTTCGATTCCGAACTGTAAGCAACCCCTTCCGTTAAGAGACTGGTCACCGCCCCTGTAATTGAAGCAAGAGGCGTGCGGAAGTCATGCGAGATGGAATTTAGCAATGTCCGGTGCAGCTTTTCTGACTCGGCAAGCCATTTTGCCTGTTCGACCTCCTTCGCCGCCTGAAGCCTTGCTATCGCCACTGCCGCAAGATTTGAAAAGGTTTCTATGAGCTGTCTTTGGTCACGGGAGAGTTTCATATCCCTCTCTCGTAATCTGATTCCAAGCACGGCCAAAGTCTTCTCTTCGGCTTTAA
Organism: uncultured Syntrophus sp.; assembly: GCA_964472475.1. Classification (GTDB taxonomy): domain Bacteria; phylum Desulfobacterota; class Syntrophorhabdia; order Syntrophorhabdales; family Syntrophorhabdaceae; genus PNOF01. Next base: position 3,535 of record CAYYLU010000089.1, read on the forward strand.
TAGGAAAATAGAATAAAGAACGTTCTTCGGCAAACATCGCAAGTTTTGGATCCGAAGGCTCGCCATGTTCAAGCACCCATTGGGCCACAGACGATTCAATTTCGCTGATTGAACTCCGCCCGTTCGTAGAACTGAAGCTTTTGGTGTCCTTTGATTCCGGATCATGCGTAAGTACAACTGCATCCCCGTTCATTGTCTCTGCAACCTTGTCTGCAAATGTCTGCAGGACCTGGTCAAGATCATTTTTTTCGGCGATCTCCCGGCTTAATGTGTACAACGTGAGGGTCCTTTTTTCTCTTTCGGTCGCCTTCTCCCCTGCACGCTTCAACTGCGTCGCCGTTGTCCCCGTTACAATCGCTACAAGGAGGAACACGGCAAGCACAAACACATGCTGTATGTTTCCTACGGCAAAGGTGTAGATCGGCGGAACAAAGAAGAAATTGAACGTTAGAGCGCCAAGCAATGATGAGAAAAGAGACGGTCCTCTGCCCCAGAGGACTGCACTCATCAAAACCGGAAGCAGGTATATAAATGCAATATTAGTCAGATCAAAGTATGGTTCAACTATTTTTCCGATCACTGTTACGATCGCAACGGACACCACTACAAGGCCGTAGTTCTTATACACGCTTTTCAACAGAACTACCGGCCAAAGCTTTTTTCCTTCTGAAACGTTTTTGTTCGCTGACATGTCCACCATGAGTGATCACTATACTGCTTATCACAACGGCATCAGCGTGTAAACATAGAAATATTTATGTTTTCTTTATGACTCTTACAGGTCTTTTGATGCCGATTTTACGCGTGAGTCACTAAAATAACTATATGACTAAACAGAAGGAGCGTGAATAGCGTGGGTGAATCAGATTTCGGTCGACATGGCTTGAAGAATATACTGGTTCCGACTGATTTTTCAGCATTATCAGACACGGCACTCCACGTTGCCATAGATCTTGCCGGACAACAGAACGCCAGGATCTATCTCCTACACGTTACCTCTCCCCGGCAGTACACAAACCGTAGGCTGCGTATGGAAAACCAGATTTCGGGATTCGCCGAAGCACGTTCTATCGAAATAGTCGCGGAGATCAGAAGCGGTAAAACCTACGAGCAAATAATGGAGATATTACCGGAGAAGAGTATAGACCTGATTGTAATTCCGGGACATCTCAGTTCTGGTTCATTGCGTGACCGTTTTCGAAACCTAACGGCAAAAATAAAAAGAAAAGCGCCGTGTTCCGTGCTGGTGGTGGGTATCTGAACATGATTCACAATTGTCGCAGTATGTCATCGTACATGGAGAGGTATTGATAGAATGTCGCCCAAATTGCCGTTAGCAGCGGAAGGCAACCCCTTAGAGCGGAAATCGCCTAAATTGAAATTTATTCTGAGCGAACTTGAGATAATGATGAAATCGCTGGGACTTGTCTTCGGTGATATCGGCACAAGCCCGATCTACACGCTCACGGTAATTTTCCTTCTCTTGAAACCGACGGTGCACAATGTTATGGGCGTGCTTTCTCTCATTATCTGGACGCTGACCATTCTGGTTTCTGTTGAGTATGCGTGGCTTGCAATGAGTCTCGGTGAAAAAGGTGAGGGCGGGACCATCGTGCTTCGAGGAATACTGATACGTCTTCTCAAGAAGGGACGTGGCGCAGTTTTCATTACAATACTCACTTTTGTAGGTGTGTCTCTGCTGGTAGGCGACGGAGTCATAACACCTGCCATAAGTATCCTCAGTGCGGTAGAAGGTATACTGTTGATCCCCGGTCTGCAACATACGCCGCAAACAATTCTGATACTAATAGCGGCAGGAATAGCCATTCTTTTGTTCATTTTTCAACGTAAGGGAACAGACAAAGTGGCCGGAGCCTTTGGGCCGCTCATGCTCCTGTGGTTTGTTACTCTTGCTTTTTCAGGACTACTGTCTATTCTAAGGACCCCTTCGGTCTGGAAAGCTGTGAGTCCGACATACGCTATCAGTTTCTTATACCACAACGGGATTGCCGGTTTCTTTATCCTTTCGGAAGTAATTCTCTGCGCGACGGGAGGCGAGGCCCTTTACGCCGACATGGGTCATCTTGGCAGGAAACCGATTCTGAGATCGTGGTATTTTGTATTCTGCGCGCTCGTCCTCTGCTACCTTGGGCAAGGCGCATTCGTGTTGCAAAGCGCCGGCAAGCAGGACAACATATTGTTCGGAATGGTGTATCATCAATCAGGGCTGCTCTATATACCGTTCCTGATACTCAGCATAATTGCAACGGTTATCGCATCACAGGCGATGATCAGCGGTATGTTTTCTGTGGTCTATCAGGGTATCAATACGCGACTTATGCCGTTATTCAGGGTTGACTACACATCAACTAAGCTGAGATCACAGATATACGTGGGTTTTGTAAACTGGTTTCTTTTGATCTCAGTGCTTTTCATCATGTTTGAGTTTCGTCAATCAAGCCGTCTTGCTGCTGCTTATGGACTCGCAGTCACCGGAACCATGACTCTCACCGGATTGATGATGACTGCGATCTTTTGCTATAGAAAGGATTATCTAAAATCAGTGATTGCGTTCCTTGTGACCCTCGTAGACCTCTCATTCCTTACGGCTAACATGTACAAGATACCACACGGCGGATACTGGTCCCTGATCATTGCAGCCATTCCTTTTCTGATGATTCTGATCTATACGGGCGGCCAGAGAAAGCTTTACAGGACAATCCGGCCGCTCGACCTTGAAATCTTCCTCCATAGCTACAATGAGGTATACCAGAACCTGAGCAGAATCAAGGGCACTGGACTCTTTTTTGCCCGCAGCTATAAGAAGATACCCGCTTACATCGTCCACACTATGTTCATGAATAATATTATCTATGAAGACAATGTCATTGTATCGATAACTACTATAGATAAACCTTTCGGCGTGAGGAGCTTCTTCAGGGAACAATTGGCCCAGGGACTGAGGACTTTCGAAATACAGATGGGCTATATGGAAATTGTGGACATCGAAAAACTTTTAAAAGGTGCCGGTATCAATGAGAAGAGCATCTTCTATGGACTGGAAGAGATTTCTACTAGAAACATTTTCTGGAAAATATTTTCTATGATGAAGCGACTTGCCCCTCCGTTCGTGCAGTTTCAAGATCTACCCCCGAATAAACTTCATGGCGTGATCACCAGAATCGAGATGTGATGTACCTGAAGGAGAAAACAAATGGAGAATGATCCCGCCAAACCGCCGCGTTCGACTTTGCAAACAATCAAACGGGCCCTAATGGGCAACCCCAAGAGCGTCAAAGAAAACTCGATCTTTCACAGATTGTCTCTTATCCCGATTCTTGCCTGGATAGGATTGGGTGCTGACGGCTTATCTTCTTCATCTTACGGCCCTGAAGAAGCCTTCAGGACATTGGGAGAACATACGTATCTTGCCGTTTTCCTGGCAATGGCCACCACATTTACTGTGTTCATTATATCATACGCATACTCCCGGATTATAGAGCACTTTCCGGGTGGTGGTGGTGGCTACATTGTATCTTCCCATACGATCAGCAAATCTGCAGGCGTGATTTCCGGCTGTGCTTTGCTGGTAGATTACATGCTCACTATCACGGTATCACTCGTATCCTGTGGGGACGCACTCTTCAGCTTTCTCCCATTGCATTTTCAACAGTATAAGCTGCTCTTTGTAACAGTCCTCATCGTTCTTCTGGTCCTACTCAATCTCAGAGGTGTCAAGGAGTCAGTCAAATGTCTCGCACCGGTCTTCTTTATCTTTGTTCTATCGCACGCGCTTCTTATAGGTTACGGCATATTTAGCCATGTGGACCGGATTCCGCCCCTAATCAACGAAGTTAACATAAATTTGCATGCCGGTCTTTCCACCCTGGGGTTTCTTGGTGTTGCTGCTGTCTTCCTGCGTGCGTTTGCCATGGGAGCTGGAACGTACACCGGAATAGAAGCCGTTTCGAATGGGCTGCAGATTATGCGTGAGCCCAAGGTTCACACGGGGAAAAAAACTATGGTCTACATGGCCGCGTCATTAGCTGTTACGGCCGGAGGTCTTCTTGTGTGCTATCTTCTTTTCAGGATAACACCGCTTGAAGGGCAAACCTTAAATGCTGTCCTGGCCGGACAGACATTTTCAAAATGGCCTTTTGGGAATTTCATAGCCTTGATTACGATACTCTCGGAAGGGGCGCTTCTTGCATTAGCCGCACAAGCCGGGTTTATAGATGGTCCTCGAGTAATGTCGAATATGGCCATCGATTCGTGGCTTCCTCGCCGTTTCGCCTCATTGTCCGAGCGTCTCACGATGCAAAATGGTGTTCTCCTCATGGGTGCGGCGGCCTTTGCCCTTCTCATCTATACACGCGGGACCATTACGACGTTGGTGGTTATGTATTCAATAAATGTCTTTGTAACATTTTCTCTATCGGAATTTGGCATGATCAGATTCACTATCAAAAGTAGAGTTCAGGACCCAAAGTGGAAGAAACACATAATAGTTCATCTCATTGGTTTTGCCCTTTGCATAACCGTTTTGACGGTGACAGTTTATGAAAAATTTATGCAAGGGGGATGGGTCACATTACTCATCACTTCGGCGGTAATAGGTCTGTGCTACTCTATCCGCAGGCACTATGCAAAAGTCAGAAATAATCTCAAACATCTCGAGGAGACTCTCTCGAACATTCCGGTTACTGACAAATACAACAACGATCCTGTGGATCCGAAAGACATGACCGCCATACTGCTCGTCAGCCGGTTCAGCGGTTTCGGTCTTCACACTCTTCTTTCAATTGTAAAAAACTTTCCTGGGTTCTACAAGAACTACATTTTTGTCTCCATTGGAGAGGTAGATTCCGGATCGTTTAAGGGCGTGTCTGAGATGGAGGCGCTTCATTCAGCAGTCATAGACGATCTTTCAAGATACGTGAGGGTAACACGGGCTCACGGATTTCCCGCTGATTACCGCACCGACATCTCAACGGATGTGGTCGAGCAAGCAACAATACTGGTGGAGAAGACGGCAAGGGAATTCCCTCATTCAACTGTGTTTGCAGGAAAACTTGTATTTAAAAAGGAGACTCCTTTTCAAAAAATACTCCACAATGAAACTGCATACGCGATACAAAGAAGGCTTCAGTGGGATGGTATACCGGCTGTTATCTTGCCTATAAGAGTGCACCTGTGAGGGACTACAAAGTCACATAAGTCTTCTTTGGCGCATTCGATCGTTTAGAGGTTCTTCTGCTGCGTCTTTGCTGTGTTCAGGGCCCTTCTGATGTCCTGATTGTTGGGATCAATTTCAAGATAGTCTTCCCAGATGGATATGGCTTCCTTTATTTTGCCTTCACGATACGCCTGGAATCCTTTTCTCGAGAGTGCAGTCTTGCAGGCTGCAATTCTGTTATTGAGATAAGCCCTGTCAAAGGACAGTGAATCATCGAACTGTTTGAAATCCATATAGTATTTGATCAGTATGCCGTATGTTTTACCTGCGGATCCAAAATCATTTTTTGCAGAAGCCTTGTCCGCGGCAGATTTCATTGACTCCAGGTCTCTGATATATTCTTTTGTGAAAGACTCATTCTTCTGGTTTTTTTTGTATTCTGTTCTATAGATATCGATTGCCTTTTGATAATCACCGGCAGACATGTGATGCTTGATCCGATCTCGCGCCGAATCAGCAGACTGAGCTTCTCCTGTCGTCTTCTGGGGCAATACGGTGCTCTTGTCCTTTGCGCATGCAGACAACATTACAACCGGAATTATGAGCGCATAAACAGTGAGTTTAGCCAATCTGGTCATCAAAGCACCTGTGTCGCAGAAAAGGAAGAATTCAAAACCGTTTTCTCGTCCATGATGTCTGCGAAAACAGCAACCAGATCCGCCCTCAGCTGTGTTCCTGCAAGGAACGCCATCTCGTGCATTGCCCTCTCAAATGAAAATGCCTTCCTATAAGGTCTGTCCGATGTCATCGCATCGAACGTATCGGCTACGGCTATTATGGAGGCAAGTTGTGGTATCTGATCACACACCAGGCCGTCAGGATATCCTTTGCCATCCTGCCTTTCATGATGATGTTTCACGGCTGGAATATACCTTCGGAGCGATGGCGCTTTTTCAAGAATCGAAACCCCGTACTCCACGTGCCGTATCATCTCCTCATGTTCAGTCGGACTGAGCATTCCCGGTTTTCGTAAGATTGAATCGGATATCTTTATTTTACCTACATCATGGAAAAGGCACGTTATCTCAAGCTCCTTCAGTTCATCAGCGGAAAGACTGATTGCCTCCCCAATGAGTCTGGATAGTTGCGATACACGCGCCGAATGCCCGTGCGTATATGAGTCCCTTGCGTCAATAGCAGCCGCAACAACCTTGACAATGGAAACGTATGCTTCTTCGAGCTCACGTGCAAACCTGTTGAGCTTTCCCTGTTGGTCGGCAATAGTAGAAGACATCAAATTAAAATTGAACGTCAGCTTGCCTAATTCATCATGAGAATAGATCGTGAGCGGGCTTGTCGAAATGCCTTTCTG
>CAYYLU010000090.1:0-9827 GCA_964472475.1 uncultured Syntrophus sp.
ATCCTCTTTCCCAGCACACACGATGTCTCCCTCTGCCTCTCTGATATTACCCAGTACTTGAGCAGGAGGTCGTCCTTCTCCGGCATCATTTCATACCCGTGTTTCCTATAGAAATCGATGGCCCATACCGCATCTGTCCACGTACCTATCAGCAGCCAATCCGTTTCAACCCGCTCCTCTATCAGCCTGAGCAACTTCGATCCGATCCCTCTACCCTGTCTGTTCATCATCACATACGCATGCCTGATAAGCGTCACGTCCTTCACCGGCTCTTTCGCCATCACACCGAGGAGTCTTCCATTCTCCCAATATCCGTAAAACTGCATGCGCTTCATCTCCGCCAGAAGCTCATCCATCGGCATGTATGGTTCATGATAGCAATCTTCCGGGATAGCACCTTTGTAGCGCTTTGATGCGTTGTCGATCACCGCAAAAATCAAATCGGGATCATTCGTTATAGTAATACCATTTAAGTCCGGTTTGTTTTCACGCATTCGTTGTTCTCCATCGAGGTGCATCATATCACATCAGAGAGGCAAAAAGTGGCACTGTCCCGACACTCATCAGCGCAGAGTTCAAGCATGTATACGCCAACCTCTGTGGGTCGAAGACGAAGCAGCCGGAACAGGGATATCCGACCCCGCATAGGCTAAGGCAGGCTTTTTTTAGAGGGTTCATCAGACCCATTTCGGAGTCTATCTTTCAGCCCTGACTCCGAACTTCAAACTCACAACTCCGAACTGCTTTTTCTAGGGGGGTCTGCGTTCGGCTCCTAACTCCGAACTTGCAACTCCGAACTGCTTTTAAAGGTAGCGTTTCTGCAGTTCTCTTACGAGGGCTATATCTTCCAGATGACCGGTCTGTTCAGCAGTGATCTTTCCGAGGATAGGTCGGTTAAGAAGATACGTATCACCTATCAGGTCCAGTACTTTGTGGCGCACGAATTCGTCAGGAAATCTAAGTTTTGTGTTTACCGCTCCATCATCGATCAGCAGAATGACGTTATTCACGCGGGCTCCTGATCCGAGACCAAGCTTTGTGAGTTGATCAAAGTCCTTGAAAAAGCCGAAAGTACGTGCCGGTGCTATTTCAGCCACAAAGGCATCTTTACTGCCACAAAACGAATAGGTCTGTCTGCCTATAGGCGGCGTCTGCTCCAGCACATAATCGATTTCGAATTTGTCTGATGGCTCTATACAGAGTGATTTACCATGGGGCAGGTTGGACAATGCTATCTTGTCTGTTATCCTCAAAGGTTCTATCCCCGCATCCTGATCGATTATGCCTGCTTCATCGATTTTCTGACAGATCTCAATAGCGGATCCGTCAAAGATGGGTACTTCTTCACTTACCTTTATCAGCAGATTCGTAATGCCGTACATGTGACACGCAGAAAGGAGGTGTTCTGTTGTCCGTACAACACAACTCTTGCCTTTGACAGAAGTAAAACCACCCACGGAAAAAGCGTAATCGATATAGGCCGGGATCCTCTCGCCGTCAGGGATGTGTTCAAAGACGATGCCCGTATTCTCCGGCATAGGCAGCAGGATCATGCCCGTTTTCACGCCTGAAAAGAGCCCCACTCCGTAAACCACGATGCTTTTCGCGATGGTTTTCTGTCTCAGCTTCTTTGTCCCATTTGTATTCTGTAGTTTAAACTTCTCTGTTGTGTCTTTGCGTTTGTATTCGGTTCCGAGTCCTCTTTTTATTACTTCAAGCACCTTTTCAATAGACAAAGGTTTTTCCAGGAAATCGTAGGCGCCTACCTTAACGGCCTCTACGGCCGTTGATATGGTTCCATGACCTGAAATGACTATAACAATCGCATTGTGGTCTATGGTTTTTATTTTTCTCAGAACCTGAATACCATCTAATTCTGGCATCCATACGTCAAGCAATACAATATCGGGTTTTTCGGTCTCGAAAAGTGTCAACCCCTCCTTCCCGTCCATTGCTTTTGAGACTATAAAACCTTCATCAGTGAGAATCGAAGAGAGAGTATCCAGAATACTGCGTTCATCATCGATAATCAAAATCTTACTCATGCTTGATATTCTAACTAAAAAGCCTTGATATTACAACAACCTTGGTACGCTATCATTTAATTTGAATCTGTCGAAAAACAGAGATTTATGCTATATTATAAGTGAGAATCAAGAGAAAGAGAGGTTTATTGGAAGAAAAAACTGAAGAAGGATTCTTACGACTTTCCTTCGACGAAATTGATGTAGCACGGAACCTCTTTGGCCCACGCGAAGAAAACATTAAGTACCTAAAGAAATATTTCAATATCAAAGCGAGCATACGTGGTACGAATCTGACCCTTATGGGTGTACAGAAGGACGTGGATAGCGCCGGTAAGGTCCTCCAGGAACTCCAAACACTTGTCAAGAAAGGTTTTACCATACGTCATGCCGACATAGATCATGCAGTTCACTTCCTTTCTCATGAGAAGGGGTCTGATGGGCGGCCGGAAGATGAAGGGATATACATAGCATCTTCAAAGAAGATCATCACCTCACGATCAAGAAATCAGAGGCTCTACATCGAAGCTGTCCGAAAGAACGATATGGTCATTGCAATAGGTCCAGCCGGTACCGGTAAGACGTACCTCGCAATGGCCATGGCTCTTTCATCGTACTACCGTAAAGAGGTATCACGTATTATCCTGACGAGGCCTGCAATAGAGGCAGGTGAAAAACTTGGTTTTCTGCCGGGTACCATGTATGAAAAAGTAAATCCATACTTGAGACCTCTCTATGACGCTCTGTACGATATGGTAGATATGGACAGGGCATCACGACTCATAGAAAGAGGTATTATTGAGATCGCTCCTCTTGGTTTCATGAGGGGAAGGACCCTGAACGATGCCTTTATTATTCTTGATGAAGCACAGAATACCGCGTCGGAGCAAATGAAGATGTTTCTTACACGACTTGGTTTTTCATCGAAAGCCGTGATTACCGGTGACATAACGCAGATCGATCTTACAGACAAAAAGACAAGCGGCCTTGTTGAAGTGCAGCATATTCTCAATGGGATTAAAGGTATCAAGTTTGTCTACTTTACCGGAAAGGATGTCGTCCGGCACCGGCTCGTTCAAAAAATTATAAAGGCATATGAAGAACGAAAATCAAAACCGCGGGAGCTGTCGAAAGATGCAAACAGGTAAAGACAAACCCCCATCGCATTTTAACTTACATCGGCTAACCGTATTTCTTCTTTTTGCTCTTGCCTTGTCTATCGTTGTCAGCATTGGCGACTATCACTTTGTACGGGAATATCGCATAGGTGACATCGCCAGAAACGATATTAAATCGCCCAGGGACATTGCACTGCCTGAAACCGGCATCGAAATGAAACGCGGTGAGATCGTGGTGCGTGAGGGCGAGAGGATAGACCAGGAAGATCTTGAGAAGCTTGCGGCAATTCGGGAACTGAACAAAGAAGGAGGGTTCACGGTAACGAATGTGCTGTCCCTCTGGATGGTCCTTTTTCTCGTGATCACGATTTTGATCGAATATGCGGAACGCAACATAAAGAAGTTTGCCCTGTCGAAAAAAGATCTTCTGTTTTGTACCGTCTTTACTGTTTTTGCTGTGCTTCTCGTGAAGTGTTGCTCGCTTGTGTTCCAATATTATGCGCCCGGAAACGTAAGACAGTTGTTCTATATCATACCTCTGTTCCTTTTCGGAATAGCCATACGGATTGTGCTTTTTTCGGAAGCTGCCGTTATATTCAGCGCCATCTTTTCCCTGGTTGCGGCCTTCAGCTTTGAGAATAGCCTTCCGGTTTTCCTCTATGTGTTTGTCGGAAACACTCTTGCGGCACATTTCTCAGGCAGGTGTGAGAACAGAAATATCATTCTTAAGGCGGGCGTTTTTACCGCGTTAATAATGGCTCTCATTACGATAGTCCTTGACATCTTTCTCCGCCGACATTTAATCGACATCCCCATCAGGTTTGCTTTTCTGCTCGCAAGTGGAATTGCAAGCAGTTTCATTGCTCTCGGAGTGCTCCCCGTAATAGAAGCCGTTTTTGATTACACGACCGATATAAAGCTACTGGAACTTGCCAATCTCGAAAACCCGCTGCTTGAACAAATGATGATCGATGCACCGGGGACATACCACCACAGCATTGTCGTTGGAAATCTGGCGAAGGCGGCGGCAGAAAGCATCGGCGCCCACCCGCTTCTGACGCGAGTAGCCGCGTATTATCATGATATAGGCAAGCTGAAAATGCCCCACTATTTCATCGAGAATACCACCGGTGGTGATGATGCGCACAAGGGACTGACGCCAAGCATGAGCGCTTTGGTGATACTATCGCACGTTAAAGAAGGCGCAGAGCTGGCAGGTGAACACAAGATAGGCACAAAGATAGCCGACATTATCCGGCAGCACCACGGTACCAGTCTCGTCAGCTATTTCTATAGCACGGCCAAAGAACAGGAAGACCCGGAACTTCATGTCATTGAAGAGAAAGATTTCCGGTATGCAGGTCCTAAGCCGCAAACGAAAGAAGCCGGTATAATAATGCTTGCAGATGCTGTTGAGGCCTCATCCAGGACTCTGGAGGAACCAACAGCAAAAAGGATAATGGTGCACGTCCAGACAGTAATAGAGAACATATTTCTTGATGGTCAACTCGATGATTGTGAATTGACCCTTAAAGACCTTCATGCTATTCAAAAGAGTTTTATTACGATTTTTAACGGAATTTTTCATCAGAGAATAGAATATCCCGAGAGGACATCGAATGGCGGTATTGATAAGAAATTCCCAAAGAGCGCGGAAGATAGACGTAAAGAATATCAGAGACGTTACGGAAGCATTGCTAATCTCTTTGGGGTATCAAAACAAAGACCTTAGTATTCTTTTTGTAAACAACAAACAAATATCGCGCGTGAACAAAGAATATTTCAATAAAGACTATCCGACGAACGTCATTTCTTTTTCGTACAGGAACGGATTGCCCGATGAGGTGCTCGGTGATATTATCATTTCCGTCGAAAAAGCCGCAGAAGAAGCGCTCAGCTCGGGAATCACCTTCTATGAACGGCTTTTCTCTCTCATCGTCCATGGCATCGCGCATATTATGGGTTATGATCACGTCAACGGGGGGGTAGAAGCACGGAAAATGAGCGCCAAAGAAAAGCAGTACATGACGACAATAAAAGCGAATGAAAAGTACAGAACGCTTGACGCAAATCCCCGGGCAGGAACGCTGAATGCCTGACATTAGCATCGGCCGCCGTTTCAATTTGTTGCTCTATAGTTATTGGGCGCCGATCCTCTCAGGTATTCTACTCATATTGATTCAGCCACCCCTATCCGTCTTTCCACTGGCGTTTCTCGCATTACTTCCGCTCTTCTCTTCCATTAGTAAGAAAAATTTACGCGCATCCTTTGTTGCAGGATATGTGACCGGAATCGTGTCTTTCTCCGGACTGATATACTGGGTTGTAACTGCGATGAACCACTACGGCGGTATAAATATTATCCTCAGCACGGTAATACTTCTCCTGTTTGTTCTCTACCTGTCATTGTTCACCGGCTTGTTTGGACTTATATGCGCGTGGCTTGAGCGGCGTTTCTCAGTGCCGGTCTGCATTTCGTCACCTATTGTCTGGACATTGCTTGAATACTTAAGAGGAGCTTTTCAGACGGGCTTTCCGTGGTCCTATCTGGCACATTCGCAGCACAACTTTCTGACGTTGATACAAGTGGTCTCCATTACAGGATCTTATTTTATCTCATTTCTGATCGTGGCAGTGAATGGGGTTGTGTTCATGATCTGGCGCCGGCAGAAGGGCAGGTTGGCCTACGCCTCTTTCATAGGAATACTTTTTCTCGGGACTATCACTTACGGGTACATCTCCCTTCAACAAAAGGAAGTTCGGGCTGACAAAACGGCTGCCATCGTTCAGGGAAATGTGCGTCAGGACGTAAAATGGGATGAGGCTTTTAAGAATTCGACCGTTCGCAAACACGCGCAGATGACACTTGAAGAATCAAAGAATGTTGATCTGATCATCTGGCCTGAAACTGCAATGCCATTCATATTCGAGCAGGAAATAAATGCGAGACAATATGTAACGTGGCTGCCTCGAGAGCTTAATGCTGATCTTCTCTTCGGGACAATATCGAGAGACGAAAATCAGGGCTTTCGCAACTCAGCCCTTCTCGCAGGCAAGACCGGAAGTCTGAGTCGTTACGATAAGGTGCATCTTGTTCCTTTCGGGGAATACACGCCTCTGGTTTCGTATATACCATTTCTCAAAGATCTCACGGCGGCGGGTGGCGATTTTACCCGCGGAGCAGGCCATATCCCCCTCAAATCGGATGTTGGTCTTGTGGGTGTACTTATCTGTTATGAAGGCGTGTTCCCCGCCATCACATATGAGACAGTACGCGAGGGGGCTCAGGTTCTCGTAAATCTTACGAACGACGCTTGGTACGATAGAACTTCTGCCCCATACCAGCATTTTGCATTCTATATTTTCCGTGCCATTGAAACGGACCGATATATTTTGCGTGCCGCCAACACGGGAATCAGCGCCGTTATCGATCCTAAAGGACGCGTACTGGAGAGAACGAATATCTTCACGGAAGAGGTCCTGAAGGGAAGGTTTGCCTCTAAAGATACGAGAACTGTTTATGTGCGATTTGGAGATTACTTCATCATTCTTGCGGGTTTCGCGATGCTAATATTGTCTTTGTCGGGATTTCTGCTGAAGAAACTTCATCGTAACGGAACATGATTAAGAAATAAGTGGAACTCTCCGCGTTCCGGAGAGTTCCACTTAAATTGCAATACAGCTATTGTCAGCTCTTGAATTTCACATCTTTGATCAACATAAGCGGTTCTCTGTTCTTCCTGGTAGGCGTGAATTCAATATTCTTTTTCATTGAATAAACGTCGGTTGCCGTGTAGATCTGGATTGTCGCCACGTCATCATGAAGTACTTTAATGGCTTGTTTCAGGAGCTCGCCTCTTTTCTTATTATCCATCGTAACCTGGATGGTTTCGATCATTGTATCGAGCTTGGGATTCCAGTACATAGCCATCCTGTCTTTGGAATAAAATGCTGAAGCCAGCGCCTCCGTTGGCTCCGGAAGATGGGCCATTGGCGTAGTCGCAAGGCCCACGTAGACTGTCTTTGGGTCATCGTGCCAGGCTCTCACTTTCTCCATCATCTGCGGCGCATCGATTCCCTGAGTTTTCGCCCTTACGCCGATAGCGTTCAGATAAAGGACCACTGCCTCGGCTGTTTCTTTCTGTCCCGCGATCCTGCCGGTGAAATAGTAGAGGGGCATGTCAAAACCATTGGGGTACCCCGCTTTTGCCAACAATTCTTTCGCCTTCTTGGGGTCATACGGATACTGCTTCAGGTTCGGATCATACCCGAGTTCCCCCGGCGAAAGGCGGGTGAAACGTCCTGGAATTCCCTGAAAAAGGTTTTTCACTATTGTGTCGCCGTCTATAGCCATAGCGATAGCGAGACGGACGTCTCTTTTGTACCACGGGACGTCTGGATTATTGTTATGAAACTGGATGTTTGTCGGCGGGTGTGTGGGCAGACGCGCAGTCTTGAAACCTGCCGCCTCTACATCTTTTACCATCGCGTACGGAGTCGACATAATAATGTCAGCCTCACCTGACTTCAGCATAGCAACTCTTGTAGCATCTTCTTTTACAAATTTGAACCGTGCCTGTTTCACCTGAGGCTTGGTCCCCCAGTAATTGTCATTGGCTGCTATGTCGATGTATTCTCCCAATTTCCAGTCAACGAATCTGTATGGTCCTGTTCCCACGGGTTTTGCTACGAAATCATTTTCACCGACCTTGTCAAAATAGGTTTTCGACACGACAGTAAGAGAGCGGGTGGGAATGAAGAGGACATCAGGTTTCTTAAAGACAAACCTGCACACATAGTCATCGACTATCTCGAATTTGTCCAAATTTCTCATCGCACGCTGGTGCGTGGGATTAGTCTTCAAAGCACGTTCATGGCTGAACTGGATATCTTTTGTTGTGAGCGGGTCTCCATTATGAAATTTGATACCTTTCTTCAGTGTAAACTCAACGATTTTACCATCCGGTGATACTTTCCACGAAGCTATTCCGGGCACGAACTTGCCGTCAGTCGTCAAGTCCACCAACCTTTCAAAAATGTTGTTGCTGATCGGGGCGGATGTCACACTGAACTTTGTGGTTGTCGGATCAAGCGTATCGGGCTCTGCCGGAAGCACCACATTAACTCGGGCGGGCGCCTTGGCCGGTGATTTGGCGGGCTGAGCACTAATTGCTGTTCCCACTGTGAGGAACATCGTGACACTTGCGACAAGAGTGAAACAGATGAACGCTTTGAATCTTTTGCCTCTCTCTTCCATACCTTACCTCCTTGTTTTTAAAAGACTACTGCAAAATTGTTACACGTTCGATCGAAGCAGACAAACTTGCAAACATCTTAATACTGTCCGTATGATCTCGTGAATTCAAACATCTCTTTGACATTCTCTACCTTTGCATCCGTTACGCCGGCAGCCGCATCCAGTATGAAACCACCACCTTTCCCGGCGTGATCTATGAGTCTCCTACAGTAGGATCTGACATCATCAGGTGTTCCCGTTGCCAGGATCGAGACCGGAACATTCCCTCTGATACAGATCCTGTCTCCCAGGATCTCTTTTGCTTTTACCATATCCGTAGCTTCGAATTTATACACCGCTTTTCCTGCGGGTATGTCCTTGATATGCTCAAGTCGTGAAGTGCAGTTACCCTCCCAGAACGGAGCTGGAATAAGACCCTCATTGATAATGGCAATCATGAGTTCTTTCAGTGTGGGCCAATAGAACTTGAGGAACTGCTCGGGTGACATGAAGCCATCAAGACCCTTGTGAAGTGCGATGAAGACGAACCGGTCTCCCGATCTTTTTGCCGAATTCACACCACTTTCAAGGGCAAACGGCAGGAGCTTCTCGCATGCCCTGAGAAGTACCTCGGGACGTCTGTACATGTCAAGCATGACCCCTTTTGTACCTCGAAGTGTATCTCCGAGAATATCGAAAGGTGCCGAAGTTGCACTGCCTCCGGGCGTCGGAAAACCTTCCTCTCTAAGCGCTGTGGCAAATTGCCGCGAATACGCCCCAATCTTCGCCGCCGTCTTCGCCGCGGCTACCAGCGCTTCCAACGCCTGCAGCGTATCCGGATTACTCAGGGCCACAAAAACACCCGGTCTCAGGTATTGGAGGAAATTTCCAAAAGACGGCACTTTCTCCAGGCCCTTCACGGCACCGGAAATTCTCGGCCAGTACTTTCGAACCATGAAGTCCATCGGTTCTGACAGGAAGTGGTCGTATTCATCCGCCTTCATGTATTCGCCTTCTACAAACTGATATGGCACATCTGGTGCCAGCTGACCTCCGGGCCACTGCATTTGGCGGTAATCAAGTACATCAAGGAGCGGACCCAGATAAGTTCCGGGAAAAGGGTTCTGTGCGATATCAGGCATAAAATCGCGCGTGGTTTTTAGAAAGGCGTTCATTAATTTATCAGGATCGTACATCATCTCCTGCATTGTGTATCCACAATAGCGAGCCGGAAAAAAAGAGAAACTGGCAGTCACGGGTACTCTATCCGGGACCTTTAGTTCAACGGCGTCTAAAACACGTTTTTCGCGTTCACGGTATAACTGTTCTGAATTTGAGTTCATATTATTCCCTGTCGTTTATTTTGTTGTGCCAATGTCGGACTATCATCGCTTCTAAATTGTGTTTCCTATCTTCCATCCCGCAGCTATCGCATCCGCAATGATGCCT